>NZ_VOJB01000001.1:0-518 GCF_007910085.1 Klebsiella sp. ME-303
AATTTATGCAGCCCTTCAAAGCTGGCGTAAATCGCGGTCAGGTCATCGGTTTTGTTGTAGACGCTGTTATCCGAGTTATCGGAGTAGCGCAGGATCACTTTATTGACGCCGCTGTCGTTGGTGTGGCTCAGCACCAGCCCGCCCTGCCAGGCGTCGAGACGTTCGTCGCTGTCCACCGCTTTCGAATCGAAACCGTAGTTGGCGTACACCTCAACGTCGATCGGCCCGGCCTTGATGTTGTGGGTTTTGGTGGTCAGGGCGTAGTGGCCGTTATCGCCGGTACCGGAGCCGCCGGTACAGGTGATGCGCGACGGGTTGGCCTCGTCCGCCATCACTTCCGGGCTACAGGACTCCACCTGCGACACTCCCGCCACGTCAAACTGCACGCCGCCGATATCAAAGTTCTTCACCCCGGCGCCCTGGCCGTCGTGGTTCATCCAGAAGTAGTCGTTGATCCCCTGCTGCGGGCGCTGATGGAAGTCGCGGCCGGCCCAGATATAGGCGTTGGGGTTAGACTC
>NZ_VOJB01000010.1:0-803 GCF_007910085.1 Klebsiella sp. ME-303
ATTGCGAAACGCAGACCGTCGTCCATCGCGATCGGGTGGATCAGGGTAACAACCATTTTGATGTTGTCGCCCGGCATTACCATCTCTACGCCTTCCGGCAGTTCGATGGTGCCAGTCACGTCAGTTGTACGGAAGTAGAACTGCGGACGGTAGCCTTTGAAGAACGGAGTATGACGGCCGCCTTCGTCTTTGGACAGAATGTACACTTCAGATTCGAACTTGGTGTGCGGCTTGATAGAACCCGGCTTAGCCAGTACCTGACCACGTTCGATTTCTTCACGTTTGATACCACGCAGCAGAACACCAACGTTCTCACCAGCACGGCCTTCGTCCAGCAGTTTGCGGAACATTTCAACGCCAGTACAGGTAGACTTCGCAGTCTCTTTGATACCAACGATTTCAACTTCTTCGCCAACTTTGATGATACCGCGCTCTACACGACCGGTAACAACGGTACCACGACCGGAGATGGAGAATACGTCTTCGATCGGCAGCAGGAACGGCTTGTCAATCGCACGCTCTGGTTCCGGGATGTAAGAATCCAGGTAGCCAGCCAGTTCGATGATTTTCGCTTCCCAGTCTGCGTCGCCTTCCAGCGCTTTCAGAGCGGAACCGCGAACGATCGGAGTGTCGTCGCCCGGGAAATCGTACTGAGACAGAAGTTCACGAACTTCCATTTCAACCAGTTCCAGCAGCTCTTCGTCATCAACCATGTCGCATTTGTTCAGGAACACGATGATGTACGGAACGCCTACCTGACGACCCAGCAGGATGTGCTCACGAGTCTGCGGCATCGGGCCGTC
>NZ_VOJB01000100.1:0-505 GCF_007910085.1 Klebsiella sp. ME-303
AATAACGCATGCATTACCATCGAAGCGAATGACAGAACCGTCCGGGCGACGAACACCCTTCTTGGTGCGCACCACTACCGCCTTCAGCACATCACCTTTTTTGACCTTACCACGCGGAATTGCTTCTTTGATGGTGATCTTGATGATGTCGCCTACGCCTGCGTAGCGACGGTGCGAGCCACCCAGAACCTTGATACACATTACGCGACGTGCACCGGAGTTGTCGGCGACGTTCAGCATAGTCTGTTCTTGGATCATTTTAGTGCTCCGCTAATGTCAACTACTACTGAGACCCAAAAATAGGGTCGTTAAAAAAGCCCCATATCGAGGGCGCGGCATTATAACACCGCAAATCAGATATGGGTAGAAAAAATAAACGGCTCATCGCTGAGCCGTTTATCCGTATCGAGAATGCGTACTCTATTACAGAACCGCTTTCTCTACAACGCGAACCAGCGTCCAGGACTTAGTCTTGGACAGCGGACGGCATTCGCGGATTTCAACC
>NZ_VOJB01000100.1:558-821 GCF_007910085.1 Klebsiella sp. ME-303
ACGTCGCCGATACCGCATTCGTTGTTCTCGTCATGTACGTGCAGTTTGGTCGTACGCTTGATGAATTTGCCGTATACCGGGTGTTTCACCATACGTTCGATAGCAACAACAATGGATTTCTCCATTTTGTCGCTAACCACGCGACCTTGCAGAGTACGGATTTTATCGGTCATTACGCACCCGCCTTCTGAGTCAGTAAAGTCTTAACGCGTGCAACATCACGACGCACTTGCTTCAGCAGATGAGTCTGTTGCAGCTGGCCA
>NZ_VOJB01000100.1:893-1526 GCF_007910085.1 Klebsiella sp. ME-303
GCCGTCCATTTCATAAAGGACTTTACCCGGCTGAATCAAGGCAACCCAGTACTCCACGTTACCTTTACCTTTACCCATACGAACTTCCAGCGGCTTCTCGGTGATCGGTTTGTCCGGGAATACACGGATCCAGATCTTACCTTGACGCTTAACTGCACGGGTCATAGCACGACGTGCTGCTTCGATCTGACGTGCAGTCAGACGACCACGGCCAACAGCTTTCAGACCGAAAGTGCCGAAGCTAACATCCGTACCCTGCGCCAGACCACGGTTGCGGCCTTTGTGCACTTTACGGAATTTTGTACGCTTTGGTTGTAACATCAGCGACGCTCCTTATTTACGGCCTTTACGCTGCTGCTTTTTAGGTTGAGCAGCCGGTTCCGGTTGTTCAACAGCAGCCATACCACCCAGGATCTCACCTTTGAAGATCCATACCTTAACGCCGATTACACCGTAAGTGGTGTGCGCTTCAGAGGTGTTGTAGTCGATGTCAGCACGCAGAGTGTGCAGCGGTACGCGACCTTCACGGTACCATTCGGTACGTGCGATTTCCGCGCCGCCCAGACGGCCGCTAACTTCAACTTTGATACCTTTAGCGCCCAGACGCATTGCGTTCTGTACAGCACGCTTCAT
>NZ_VOJB01000101.1:0-5704 GCF_007910085.1 Klebsiella sp. ME-303
GTCTTCCGCGCTTCTCACAAACACGAAGCTGCCTGTAGGTATGTTCGCGATATCCGCCTGCGCTGTAGGCAAATCAACGTATTGCTTGCCGAGCGGAATGATGTTCTGCCGGACCTCATCATTCTTTGCCATCATCTGGCGCCAGGTATCGAGTGGTTCCCCGCCGCGGTCGTCAACCGTTCCGGCCGGACCGTTCACCAGTTCGTCAGCGCGCTTGACGTTATCCATGAATATTTCAGGTGTCGTCGTACCCAGCGGCGGATTCAGTTCATCTGCAGCCATGTTTTTGCTCCAAAAAAGGCGTTCGCGCAAACGAGGGTTTGAGCGAAAAGAGTTAATAAGGGGTTTTTATGGGGTATTACGAGACGTCGCCGGGATATGTAGCATCGTCGTATGCGTAGAATTCGTCACGATATTGCCGGGCAGTTACCTCGCATGTGCCGTCATCCTGCGGGGCAACTTCCGCCACAATGGCGTGATACACATCCTTCTCTGAACTGCAGAAGATCAGCCGCGGCGGTTCGATGATAGGATCATCAATCTGAATTCCTTCGAACTCAAGCTGATACGGCACTAAGACTTGATAGTCACCCCCCGGAGAGGCTTCCAGCAGTCCAGAAGCAGTCCCGTCCTGGTACCTGATGTATACCCGTGGATTTGCGAATGACCAGTCTAAAGGCTCAGAAACACTAAACGTTGTCATCCCATCAACTGTTGTCATCGCGTCGATGAGACACGAGATGGTGTTACTACCAGGAATATCATCAGTCAGTACAATGCGATCGCCAACGTTATAGCAAAGCGCGTCCATTTCCGTAGTGGTCTTGTGAACCAGTCTCTGCAGGCGGTATTTCATCAGCCGCCGCATGCCAATCTGATAAGCGCGATTCTGATCAAGGACGCCATCGAGGGTAAACGCCTCAGTTTTTACAGGGGTCGGATTATCCGGCGTCCGGCACTGTACAGTTTCCTCTGCCCATGTCGCGCCATTGATGTAGGTCACGTCAACGCCGTCATAATCATCGTCGTTAGGGGCACTGAAATCTGTCTGGAGTTCTTCTACCATTTCATGGGGGGTAATAGCCCCGGTCCATGGCTTAATTCCTTCCCTCCCGACGGACGCTAAACCTTGAGTATTCAGCAGGAAATACCCCTTTCCGGCATTCGCAATTTTCTGCAACATTTCCAGCGCTGATATACTGTCGCCTGTCGCAAAATCAAACGTTTCACCGTCGGGCGTCCACCAGGCGCTTTCGAGCGCGTCTATTGCCGCCGAGTCCATTTCAAGACCCAGCGATCGCCCAACATGATAAAGCGCGCCTGAAATGCTGCGGGATGTGCCGGAATCATAAATCCGGGTGGCTACAACGTTTACACGTCGATCTGACTGCGCCGCAAGTTTTCCGCCTGTCTCGACCGTTGCCCCCATGAGGGTGACACCGGCATAAGAAGAAGGTCGCGCCAGTAGCCTCCCACGCAGGGCCTGCCAGTACATTGAATCGCGTGCATTATTACTACCCTGCTCATTACGCCGTCTGCATCTCACTTCAACAAGGCCCGGTACCGACAGCTCAAACCGCTCAGTAAAACCGAGTCCATTAACGTTTTGCAGAGCATAGACGCCTTGTTTACTCGTCCATCCGGCACCAGCACCATACACGCGGTACTGTATTTCCCACTCGCAATGCCTGATCCGCTTTTTGCCTTTGCTGTCAAACCCACAGATACCCGACGGAAACGAGAAATTTACCTCGAAGGCGTCAACCACTTCATTTTCCGGGCACACAAGAAAAGGTCCCAGCCAAGTATCGTTGTCGTTTATACCGGTAGCCTGGTAGTCGATCATCGTGCGCGGTGAAAAACCCGGCCAGGTAGGATCGATAACGCCGTCCACCAGCCGCTGAACCGTTGCGGTCGTGCCGTCTGCATCAGCAATACGGTATTCGTTATCACGGTGCGCCAGCGACAATCGCTGAGTACCCTCCGGGATGCCGGAGAAAGCAGCCCCCGTTGCGCTACCATAGGCCAGCGTGACATTAGCAGTAATCGCCGGACTCCCGCCGCTGGATGCAGTTCCGGAAGTAAACTCCGGGCTGTCGCCGAAAATAGATACGGGAAGAGAAGAAGAGGTGATGGAACCACCCAGCCAGGGGCTGGATATTTCAGCTATCCGCACGACCCCGCCATCATCCTGCGCCATGAGTCCAGAGCCAGTAAGCCCTTCGTTTATAGCAGCAAGAAGCCCTGACATATTCAGATAATCGGCTACAAGGGAGATGGTGAACGCTGTAGCGTGCCAGGTGATATCAAATGTCTGCCCCATAACGGAAAAATCATATGTTGTCGGTGCAGCACTGGCACGTAAACTGGCCGCTATACCGCCGGTTCCAGGAACCGCATCCTGTTTCGGTGTATAAGAAGCGATCACCAGATCATACTCTGAACCACCAATCGCCAGCGTAACGGCCATGCCAGAAACTGGATTGATTTCCGCCAGACTATTACCGGTCAGAACGCTATAACCTGATGATGTTGAAACAAGATAATTTGCCGGGGCAATGATAGTTACAATGGCTCCGGTCACCCACGATTCCGGCAAGGCATTACCATCATCGTCGTCGTCATTATCATCATCAAGTCCGTTGAAGGTCACCGTGGCGCCAGAAACTGCCATACTGTCGGCATTAATATCAACAGAATCGGGTGATGTCTGGGCCATATCCAGACCTGAACCGCTTGATGTCCCGCCAACCTCTGTGCTGTTGAACCAGTTTTCACTACGGCGATCGCCTGAGACATCCGCACCGGGAGAATAAACGTTATAAGAGAATGAATCGCCGAGGGCTGTGACTGGCGTGGCGCCTACGCGAATATCGCCATTTGTAAAAGCGAAATTCCCCAAGCCCAGGCATAACATCATCTCTACGGTCATGCGGGTTGGATCGTCAGGGTGAAACCGGGTTACCGGCTGCACGACATAATCGGGATATATCCGTGAGCGACCAAGCACCTCACGAATAGGATCACCTAATTTTGCTTGATTGGCCTTTGCCGGATTGAGATCAAGGGACGTACCATTACTGGAGGAATACCCCCCTTTGTCCATTTGAGACATCATAACGATGGCGTAAATAGCTGATGCAGCAGCAACGGCCGCAGCGACCCAGGCGGCGATAACCGAACCCGACACGGCTTCACCAGGTATCGGATAAACCCTTACATCACTATCAGGATTAATTACACAGAACGGCCATTCCTGCGGAGGTATGGAGACGTTGTTGACCTCAAAGGCAACCCTTTGCCACATATCTGGACGATAATTTTCTACATTTTCAGACATCCAGTCGTGAACTGTCATGACCCGATGCTGATGCGTTTCCAGCGGTTCGCCCGGTAAACGGGATGGGTATACACGAATAGTCACTGGTAATACTCCACTTTCAGATACTGCTTCTCAAAGCGCGTCAACGGCAGGATCGTCACGTTACGGTGGGGATTGCACTCCATCACATACAGCAGGCCGCCCAGCTCCACCACGACACCGAGATGACCGATTACTCCTCCCGTATAGCAGGCGGCCACCGCACCAGGGCAGGGAGCACATCGAACAACGTTTTGACGGAAGTTATTGCAAGCGGTGTGCATTTCATCGCCCTCTTTTACCACGCCTTCAAAAGCGGGCCAGTCAGTGAGTCCGAGATCGCGGCGCACTTCATGAACAACCCCGTAGCAATCAAGCACAGGAAAAACCCGTCCGCCCATCTGCCAGCGGACAGCCAGATATTTATCAATATTCAGCATGGGATACCTATCGGGTGTAACGGAGACCAGGGAAATAAGGCAAAGTGAAGCGGTTGCGAGGCCAGGCATAATCAAGGACGTTTTTAAAGCCGGCTGTAATGTTAACGACTACCGGTTTCCAGGAACCGCCCTTAATCGGCATCACAGATGGCGGTTCAGCGGGTGACGAAAGATCAGTGGAAATATACTTCCGAAAAATTATGGTACCTTCCTTTAAGGTATCGGCGGCCTCACGTATAGCGGTAGAAACAACACCATCGATATTGCACAAAGAAAACTTCAGATCCTGTGTACCATCATCGTTCCTTGCCGGAAGAGAGAATGATATTGCGCAGGCAAAAAACTTCACCTCCGCCCCATCCTCGGTCATAGCGGTTATGTCCTCATAACCTTCACACAAATAATACGACTGCTCACCCACATTAATCTGAAGTGTGCCAATAATGACTTCAGGACCGGATGACGCATACAGCCGGTTAATTACCGTCATGTTTAGGCCACTCCTTATTCAGTGCAATATCAAGGAGAGATTGCCCGGCCAGCCATTCTGGATAATATCCCCAACCGACAGGGGCAAGTGGTCGCTCCCTTAATTCAAGGGTTGCAGAATAACGCCACAGACCTGGTTTAATATAAGATGGTCCTTTATACACCCCATTAAATCGACATTTAAAAAACTTCAGTCCAACTGGAGTTTTACATTTCATGTAAAACCATGCCGCACCATCAGTTAAAACGTCTCTATACCACGCTTCAAATACTTGTGCATGCGCATCACTTTTAAATTGCCATACAACAGTATTATTAGTTGGTACTGATGTATATCTTCTACGCTGCCTGGCAAGCCCCCCCACTCTGTCGGTACGAACCATAGGATCAGTCGATTCAAATCCATAATTATCGTATGTCGGGCCGGGTATATAATCATGTGGATAATAAATATCTGACATTATTTCATACGCCTCCCCGGATAGACGGCTTTAAGTGCACGACCGTAATTTTCACTTGGATTCTGTACCTGAGAAGTAAAGTACTGCTTAAGCCTTTTTTCAGACGCCCGCATTTGCTGGTTAACCATCTGCATGGTGGTATCGTCAGGTTTACCTGTGAAGGTATTATGGAATTCAGCAACAACCGACCCGCTGCTTGCTATTCTTTGCTGGCGAACCTGGTCTAACGTGGCATCCAGTTTTGCAGATGTACCCGCTGTGGTTACGCGTTCACCCTTTTTCAATAACCAGGTTCCCGTTTCAGGGATTTTGTCGATACCATCGTGAGCCATACCAGCTAAAGCCGATGCTGAGATAGCAGCAACAAGGGGGGCGGTGACACCAGCAGCCGCTGCCAGTGCTGCGGGTGCCAGAGCTGGCCCCACTATTGGGATAGCGACGGTAGATGCATATGCTGCAAGTTGGGCCTGAAGAGCTGTAGCCTGCGCATTAGCGATCATCGGAGCTGTCGCGGTTGCCTGAGTGGTCTTACTTACCAGGAGGTGAACGCCCTCATATACCAGCCACTGTGCGGCCAGTTGGGTCAATGTCTGAATAACTGTTTTGCCAAATCCTTCCACCATATTGCTCAGAGCATCGCCAGCATCTTCAGACTGAGTGGCAAGGTCATACAATCCCTGCTGAAGATTACTTGTTACTCCACTAAGCGCAGTATTGGTTGTATCCGCGGCGATCTGATTGTAATTGGTGGCCATGTCAGCATAGTTTTCCCATGACGACTGAACGCCAGCCAACCAATTATTACGCATTTCATCCTGCGCAGCGTAATAGCCCTCAAGGGCGGAAAGCTCTTTCTGATACCCTTCATCATCCAGGCTTCCACCCTGATTTTTCCAACCTTGCCTTAATTGCGCCCTCTCGTTATTACGTTGTGCGTCCCTGTCACCTAATCC
>NZ_VOJB01000101.1:5753-6011 GCF_007910085.1 Klebsiella sp. ME-303
AACGAGTTATCCTGAAGCTTATTCAGCCGTTCCTGAGCGACGATCTGATCGCCTAATTTTGCATTGACCTCTGCCTGAGCCAGAACTTTATCTTTGTTGGTGAGTAACGATTGTTCATCTTTACTCAGCGCACGGGTTTTCGATGCTTCTTCGATAACCGTGAATTTTGATTGCAGGGACCATAAATTTTTACGCTGCTGACTGATAGTGTCGTTAAGCCCGGTATGCTGTTGCAGCAATTTCAGCTGGGTCATTAAC
>NZ_VOJB01000101.1:6074-9305 GCF_007910085.1 Klebsiella sp. ME-303
GAAACTTTCACGCCTTTGGGTTTTGGCGTTTTTTTTACTGATGCCTCATATTCCTTTTTAGCTGCAGCCATGTTTATGGCGTAATCAGCCTGGAGAATATGTCCTTCTTTCAGTGCCTTATTTAATTCATTCTGCCGTGCGGTGTATTTTTCAAGGGCCGTCTGCGATTTAGCATAATTGGCCTGTGCCTGGGCCGCGTATTTCTGCTTATCAGATTCGGCCTCCGCTTCCCTTTCTGCTGCCGCTACACTGGCTTTGGCAATTCCTGCCTGTTGCTGCGCCATATCCAGTGCCAGACGGGCTGACTCACGATCATTCCAAAATCGAGCTCTGGCCTCATCGTTTACATAACGGTCATTTTTCCTTAGATTCCATATTTCATCAGCCCGTTTAAAAGCAGCCTCTGCCTTGCTGGCCATCTCATCTGCGGTATCAGGACGCCCCAGATCAAGTGCAGCATCCCACATGGATTTAAATGCACGTTTTAATGAGTCGGCTGAGCGCTCAATCGCCCCCATATTATCGATGAGGGTCTGGGTCTGTGTATTAAAACCCTTCGTTGCAGCGTCGTTAGCCGCCTGCAATGCTGCAGCCTCGTCCCCAGAACGTTGTAGCTGAGCAACATAAGCGATCTGCTCCGATGTCACGTTGTGGAACTGTTGTGCCATCGCAATCAGTCCAGACGTCGGATCATTAGTCAGTTTTCCGAAGGCCTCCGCAACTTTTTCAACAGGGACACCAGAAGCCGTAGAAAATTTTGCAACCGCCTGGCTTAATTCATCAAAACGGGCTCCGGCACCAACGCCCGCATTAATTAATGCCTTCAGTGAGTCACTGGTTTGATCAAAGGTAAGTCCGGCCTGCTGGCCCGATTTTGCCAGTACCAGCATTCTGTCGGTAGTCAGACCTGCAGAATTGCCAGATAACGTCAGCGTTTTATTGAAATCAGAAAGTGTCGACGATCCTTTATAATAAATGTACCCCATTCCCGCACCAGCGGCGGTCAATGCAGTGATACCAAGCGCCAGAGGGGTTACTGAGCCAAGTAAGGCACGAAAGGTAGGAACCAGCCCACCAAATGAGTCTTTTACCTGACCACCTTGCTGAAGCATGATTAGCCAAGGACTCTGACCACCAGCTAACTGAGTGGCAACATCTGTGAACTGCGCAGGCAACATACGCATCGCATTTTTATATTGCCCGATTGATATACCCGCGCGTTTAGCGGCACGCTCCTGACGTGAAAATGCCGCAGTAACCTGGGCTGAGCTGTCGTTTGCTGCCCTTCCTAACCCACTCAGTTGCTTATTAAGATGAGCAACTTCCTCATCAAACTTTGCGCTATCACCATCAATTTTAACGACCAGATCACCCACTGGCTGGGACATAGCGAACTCCTCCGGGAATGCTCTCGGCTATTGACATAAGCTGCTCGTCAGAAATGTCCTCGTTTTCTTCCCTACCTGTTGTAAGTAAACTAAAATCGAGGGCGGAAATACCGTGTTTGTCTGGATCGGTGAAAAGACTGATTGCGAGGTAGCTTAAATTAGCGAAATGGGAATCAAGAAGATCGTCGCTAAAGCAACGTTCCTGGTAATATTCAATCCATTCGAACCATTCCGAGGAAGACATTTCGGAAAGCATAGCGCGCCAGTCTGGTCGACCAAATTCTTTGGCTAAGCGCATAGCAAAGCGACGTGAGCGGGTCAGGACTTTTCCAGATCCGGTTCTTCCTCTTCTTTAATAGTTTCTTCAGTTTCATCAATAGCGGGAGGAACCATCCCCGAAAGCATCCGGACCATTATGGCTGCACTACCCAGTAATCCCGGTGGATATTTGCGCATGATTTCATGGAAAATATCTTTTCCCTCACGGTTCTCATCGTCTGCCTCGCTCAAGGATAAAGCGACAAGCATGGCCTGATCACGCATAGTCAACAAGGTGGCCAATTTAAAATTTTCTTCAGGAGTGCTTCCCTCAGGTGGTAAAGCTTTCCGTTCTTCAACCATAAATTCAATATATTGCATTCGACTGTAAGCAGATAATTCAAACAGCAAAATGTTCTCACCACTGGGATTTAATGTGTCTTTTTTAAGATAAGTCATTATATTACCCTACGCGGTGCCGGGCACCGCTGTCGAATATATTAAGGGTTAATTGAAGAGTTATCTTCAGCCAGAGAAGGTTTACCTTTATTGGTAATTTGTGCACTGCGGGTAATAACTTCGTTCCGCGCAATGGTTTTACCCAGACTATTTACCCAACCGGTAAAAAGATCAACAGCGCCATTTGGATATTTAATTTTGTAGGATTTCTCATCGCCACTCATAAACCAGTCAACAAGATCCTGCTGACCAGACTCACCCGGTTTCCATGCGAGTGTAACGCTGGTTTGCCCGGCTGATTTAACCCCCTGAGCAGTGGAATCCCATTCAGGTGCCTCATCATCAATATAAGAATCATCGTATGATTCAGCAGTCAGCTCCCCAGGCGTAATCTCCTTAATTTGTGCTGTACGGGTCCAGCCGACATCGCTTAGGGGATCATCGAATGGGTCACCTGTTCCAGTGTAAATCCAGAAGGTTGTTCCGGCACCTTTGGTCGGTGTGGTAGGTGTTGGGATTGGCATAAGCTCCTCACATAATATAAGTTATGGAATATTGGAGATCGGCGGAGCCCCATGTTGTGGCTTCATCGTCTCGTTGATAGTCGTACCCGACAACGCTGATAGTTTCTACAAGACTGGTTAGTTCAGGAACATCTACCATCGCCGGATATATGCGGTTTTCCATCCATTTATCCAGCTCGCTGTCGGTGGCAGTGGCTTTAAGAAATACCTCAATGTGAAGGACAGCCTCCCACTCCTCCTCGTCAATAATGCCCCTCGTAGCCTTCGCATCGGTAAGATATACTGCGACCGCTGGCAACTCCTCTGGAGCCAGGAAAGCTGGCCGACCGTCATACCAGAATATTTTTCCGGAGTTAATTGACTTCAGTTTGTCCAGAACAGCTTTTCGTATTTGCGGGTGGATCATTTTGTCACCAGCCTTATCTGATTTTTAAGGGCCGCCATAATCTCTTTTGGCATATCAGATGCCATCAGTTTGGGAAGTTCTTCTTTGAATGCAGCAGTCAGGGGGGTGGCCAGAGGTACTTTCACCACTTCTACCGGGTAACGAGATTTACTGGTTCGTCGAAGAACATGCCAGCGACCATTATTAAGCTGTTGCA
>NZ_VOJB01000101.1:9421-13509 GCF_007910085.1 Klebsiella sp. ME-303
AGCCACCCGGTTAATGGACTGGGATGTCGCCCGAGGAATGGCATTTTTACTGATATTGCTCAGGTTCTGCCTGAGCTCTTCCAGCCCTTTAATCGTCACCTGTGACCTCCTCAATCCAGATTTGCGGCTTACCATTAAAGAGGAGCCATCGGGTAACGGTGTAAACCTGACTTTTATAAATAACCTCATCTCCCCGCGCCGACTGATAGCCAGCGCTGAAGATAACCAGGTTAATCCCATCCCCCGCGACCGGCCCCAGCTCAGGCAGCAGGTGACTTTCAACAGCAATATGCTCATCGCCATTAATAGTCACCGTTCTGCCCAGCCTTTTCGCCGTCAGTTCATCCATCCTGCCAGCCATATTGTCAAAGACATTAGCCATTGATTTTGACTTCCAGGACGGTAACGCCTGCCGCAGCATCCTCCCAGGCAGTCCCGGCTAACACCGCATCGGTGTCATCCAGCTGAACATTTCCAGCTTTGAGATATACCTTTTCCCCGGCGGTCACGGCATCAGCTGGCAACTTAGGTAAAAGAAAGACACCTTCAGCGAATCCGTCGCCTACATCACCCGGCTGAATATCGGTAATTGCAACCGCAATCATCCCGCCTAAAGAAACGGGTGTACCGCTGAGAATTTCCTCGGTACCAGAATTTTTCACGGGGATGGTTTTGCCGTCTTGCACATAATTTTTAGCCATAACGTCTCCTGTCAGCCCCACAGGGCTGATTTCAGGTATAAAAAAAGCCCTTCCGGGCGTCGTTTTCAGAACTGTAATGATTACTGGCCGCTGGATTTCACCAGGCCGCGGTAATCAAGCGGCGCCACACCAGCATCGATACGAACTTTTGTAGCGATACCGTCAGTGGTAAACCCTTCCTGCTGATCTATGTAAGGAGTATCAACACCATTCAGATACGCAACTTCGATGGTGTCCGTCCCTTTTGCCGCCATCAGATACCAGGCTTTTGCGTCAGCTTCGTCAAGGCGGGCCTCTGCAATCACATCTGCAAAATTCTGGATCGGGTTAATAATCCCGGCGTTGATATCCGCCCCTTTTACGCTCGCTGATTTAATCGTCTGGTTAGCCAGTGTCTCCAGCACGACCGGCACCAGCATAAATGCCGGGCGGATGTTCAGAGATCGTTCTCCCTCTTTCTGCAGGCGCATCAGTTTACGGGCATCGTCCAGGCTGCTAACGGAAATAGCACCGGTGGACAGGTTCTTGTGGTCTGCGTGGAATAACGCCTTACCATCAGAGAGTTTTGGGTTTTTGGTCAGGATGGCGTAAACCAGGTCACCTATAGTCGCCTTAGCAGCACGGCCCATTTTCATCGGAACATCGGTGATCTGATTCAGATCATCGTTGATGATTGCCTGGCGAGTGATGGAGAAAATTTCCCCGTAGGTGGCAAGAGCAATGGTTTCACCTTTATCGCCGGTAGTCACATACTTATATTCAGCGCCTTCGCGAACCTGCCGCAGAGACGGGAATCCGCCCATCCCCACACGATGCGCTGTCTTAAAGTCCGACAACTGGCCTTTCTTTGTCCACTGCTCAAAGGTTTCTGCAGCTTCGTCCCAGCCCTGCAAAATCGATTTGTTGGCGACATCAAGAAGGATGTTGCCAAAATCAGAGGTGCTGTGCGTCAGCGCCAGCCCTACCATCTGCATCGGGTTATAGCTGGATACGCCAATTCCCCGCTCAGTCAGGGCCATGCGGGCATATTCACGCAGGGTCATGCCGTTGTAGACATTGTCACGTTCCTGATCTTCAAATCCGGCACGCGCCATCAATGCCTGGCGAATACCATCGGCGACAAAATTACCGTTACCTGCATGAATATGCGCTGGCATGGTTTTCGCCGATGGTGAAGCATCTTTACCCAGCAGCACCAGCAGTTTGTCTTTAGCCTGATCGACAGAACAATCCATATCTGCTACACACTGCGCCTGCAGTTCGGCGTGTTTACCACCAAACATCGCAAAGAGGTTGTTAATACCATTAACGCGATCCTTTTGCTCAGCGATTACCTGAGCACGAATGGTGTTTTCGTCAATTACGGAAGGTTGGCTCACCACAGGCTGCTGCACTTGTGGTTGCTGGGGATCGCGTTGCGTGGTAGCTCGCGGCGGCGTTAACATGTTGCGAATATTTTTTGGCATCTTTTCGAAGTCCTCAATACGTTTAGACTGGATACAGGCCATAGCCTGAAGAGAGGGGGTGACCTGGTCGGCAAAACCCATAGCGACGCATTCTTTGCCGTCCATCCAGGTTTCATCTTCCAGCATCGCCGCTATTTCATCGGAGCTCTTACCCGTTTTCTCTGCATAAGCAGGGATCAGAACAGACTCAACCTTGTCCAGAAGCTCTGCGTAGTCACGCATATCGTTGGCATCACCACCAGCAAAGCCCCAGGGCTTATGGATCATCATCATGGTGTTTTCAGGCATGATGACCGGATTACCCACCATAGCAATGACCGAGGCCATAGACGCGGCCAGACCGTCGATATGAACGGTAATTGACGCACCATGATGTTTAAGAGCATTAAAAATGGCGATGCCGTCAAAGACATCGCCACCAGGCGAATTGATATGAAGATTAATATGGGTCACATCACCAAGCGCTTTAAGGTCGTTAACAAACTGCCGGGCGGTCACGCCCCAGTAGCCGATCTCGTCGTAGATATAGATTTCTACCTGATTGTCGGCGCTGGCCTGCATACGAAACCACGAATTACTTCTTGCGCTGGCTTTCGGACGACGGGGCGTCCGGTTCTTTGACTTCGGCACTGGTGCCTCCTTTATCGTTTGCAGGATCGGTGTCATACACCAGTCCCAGTTCGCGGTTATCATCAACTTCAGCCTTGCGACGACGTTTCACATCATCCGGATTGCGTCCGCTAGCTCGCACCCAGTCAGATTCTGTCGCAGCACCACCTCGGATTTGCGCTTTCCAGGCATTAGCCTCTTTAACTGGGTCGATCCACGGCATGACCGGTCCGGAATAAACTGCGGTGTAAAGCGACGCCATATCCAGCCCACGTGGTAGCTGAATTTCGCCAGAAGCTACCGCCATTTTTAACCAGTTTCGGTACATTGGCCGGGTGATTGCGCCGATGAACCAGTCCTGAAGGATCAGATAACCATCTGTTGATTCAACCAACTCCTGGCGCTGGGCACTGTATGTTCCATCGTAGTTTCTGGCTGTACTGGAGAAGCTGAGACGAGCACCGGCAGCGACAGCGCGCAATTGTCCATTTCGGAATGTTTCAAGGTTAGGGTTTGGTCTGTCGGACTTGATCATCCCGATGTCTTCACCGGGCAGCAGATCATCATAAATAATGCCTGGCTCAATCATTACGTCACGATTGTCTTTGGTGGTCTCATCCGTAAAACTTTGCCCGTCTCCTTTTTTTATGTACATCCCCAGCGCAGCTGCAATACGTGCTGCCGTTAACTCCGCATCCTCGTATTCTTTCAGCGCACTGAGGCGCATGAGCACACCAGAAAGGAGAGAGGTCCCTCGGGTCTGATGAAGACGGCGGGTAAATTTGAGATGAAGCATATTCCCGGCATCGACATCTTTCGTATCCAATTGACGGCCGGTAACAGGTAGACTTTTATAGACTAGGTACTTTTTCGGGCGCCCCCAGTTATCTACATATACCCCCTGACAAAGTTGCAGGGACTCATCATTGGTCATCGGCACAAAATCGGCCTCAAGCGCTTCAAGCCAGAATGGTACTCCAGCTACCGGCTCAAGTCCCTGCGCTGAGCCATTCACCATCTGAGCGAAAATTTCTCCGTCTCTGAGCCAGCTCCTGAGCATCAACCGCTCAAGCATCGGGCGGGTAAACTGCCCCGTGACCTCAGGGCTGACCGACCATTCTGCCCACTTCGCTCTGATTTGTTCAGCAAGTTTCTTCGCTATATTTCCGTTATTCAGTACCGGGTGGGGCTCAACAATAATTCCTTTTGCACCTACCACCCGTTCCTCAAGCTTATCGAACACGCCGATAACGAGATCGTGATTACTATCCAGCCAGCGCGCTTGCTCACGGAGGGATACAGCACCCATCTG
>NZ_VOJB01000101.1:13527-14282 GCF_007910085.1 Klebsiella sp. ME-303
TCGGGTGGGCTTAACAGCTTCATATGCCTGGATCATTGCTCTAGAACGTAACCGCGCCGCTTTCCATCCAGGGGAAAAGACGCCAATCGCATCATCTAACAGGCTCATGGAAACCTCGCGAGTTTATAACCAGGTCGCCCGTGACGTTGAGCCAACAGGGATGCAAGACGGCGCTCCCATTCCTGACGCCCCTTGCGGATTTCGGACAGGTTCTCCAGCGTCATCTGCTGTCCGTTGAATGTAATAGACTTTCCATCCAGCACAGCTATTTCCGCATCGGTATAACGCTGGATAATGGATTCAATATCAGTTTGTTTCACACCCAGCCTCCTGATGATGTAGTCCACGGATTGTTTTCAACATCCGGCTTATTTGCCTTCCGTTTTTTTCTGCTATGGGTCGTTTTTGCTGATAACGTGGGGGACGCTTCGCCAGTTTTCGGCGTGCTTTCTTCGATCCACGTTGTCCGCCTCGCCCATTCAGGCGCATCCGGCCATTTGATCTTTTCGTATCCGTGCAATATGGCCAGCGCATCGGCATAAACGAGTAGATCGAAAGCTTCATTCGGACCTCGGCCCGGTTTGCTCCATTTTCCATCGGGTGAACGTTCCTCATAGGTCAGCTCATCGTAAAACCAACTGCCGAGCCATTTAGGGAAATGCACATAGTTCGGGCCGGGTGATTCTCGCCACAGGGCGTTATTCACCTGATCTTTCAGCGCATCAGTCTGAAGAAGGTAAAGCGGCACATCGCCA
>NZ_VOJB01000102.1:0-75355 GCF_007910085.1 Klebsiella sp. ME-303
GGGTGGCGAAAAGGGACTGGTGGGCGTCGCGCAGGACGACATCGGTAATGGCAACGGTCATGGATTCCTCCGTGAATTAAGGGTTAAGTCGGCGATGGTGGTGGATAGCGGCGGCAATCACCGGCGCCAGGCGGGCGAAGTCGTCAGCGGGCGCTACGGCGGCGGGTGCGGCCTTCGGCGCGGGAGCCGGTTCGGGGAAGAAGCGGTTGACGGCGGCGGACATGCCGCGGATGGCGAAAATCAGCAGAAACAGAAACGCCAGCACGAACCCCATGCCGAGGAACATCAGGGTGAAGCCTTCACCCAGCAGAACTGCATCACTCATGAAAAGATCCAAAAGTAAGGGCACGATGGCGTGCCTGAAGGCTAACCAAACGATACTTCCGGCTAAGGAGTAGGGTGGATTTCCCGAAGCCGCCCCCGGCTCTGGACCCTAAAAAGCACCGCTGTGGTTGACGCTCAAACATCGCCATCGTGCGTGTTGGTTACATCATCATGCCGAACACGATGCTGGCGATGACCAGCACAATACCGCCGCCCAGACGGGAGGAGATTTGCGCATAAGAGATAAGATTCATACGGTTACAGGCCGAGAGCACTTCCAGGTCGCCCGAGCCGCCGCGGTTGGCCATGCACAGACCGGCGGTGATCGCGGACTCAATCGGGAAGAAGCCAATCATCCAGCCGCCGACGGCTGCGCCGACGACCGCACCCACCACGATCACCGCCGCGATGATGACGTTCGCGAAGGTAATCGCGTCGATAATTTCCTGCAGGTCGGTGTAGCACACGCCGACGCCGACCATCAGTACCCACAGCAGCTGCTTAGAGAAGAAGTCAGACAGGCGTTTGGCCCCGGCTTTGATCTCCGGCGAGCAGAGGCCGGAAGCGTTCAGCGCCGCGACGATCAGCACCATCCAGGCGAAATAGTGGATAGAGACGCCGCCAATGCTTGGCAAAATTTTCTTGGCAATAACGTAGGCCAGCAGGAAACAGGTGGTGGCGAGCACCAGGCCGACGGCGGTTTCGCGATGGGTAATCTGGCCCGCTTTTTCATCGTCGTCGACTTTAAAGGAGGCTTTACGCACCAGTTCGCCTTCACCGCTCAGCCTGGTGTGTTTTTTACCGATAATATCGAGGAGTGCAGCAAAGACGATGGCAAAGATGTTGGCGATGGTCAGGATAGCAATCGCGGTGGAGTAGTACTCTTCACGCGAACGGCCGGTGACGGAGTGATAAATTTCAGACAGCGGCACCGCGCCCGCGCCGTTGCCGCCGCCCATAATCGGCAGGACGTACAGCATCATGATGCGGTCGATGGAGATACCGAAGCACAGGCCAATGATAATCCCGAAGATGGATGCGCCGAGGATCCCCATTAAAATGGTCGGAATATAACCCAGCAGAGATTTCAGCAGCAGCTTACGGTTAACCGAGAGGATTGCGCCGGTAATCAATACTGCGATGAATAAGTTCAGGAAGTTACTTTTATCCATCACATTAGTGATCGCATCAATTTCTTTCTGGGTGAAAATGCCGGCGTAAACGAAATAGGCGGCCACGAGGAAGATCATCACCGGCGCGCCGCCAATATATTTATTGAAGATTGGCAGGCGTTTGCCAATTTCGCCAAAAACGGCGCCAATAATAAACATGATCGCAAAGCCACCAACAATGTCGGTCGGCAGGGCATTATAAAAGTGTGAAAGTAGTAAAGTGATTAACGCAAAGGCGTAAAGCGGTAGCGGCATGCCGAAGATTTTAAACCCCAGAATATCGCTAACCCCTTTTTTCTCCGCAGATGGAGCCTGGCTCATATTAGTCATATGACGTCACCCTGTTAAAAAAAGGAATATACACATCATCCTTCAAGCTGCCTCTTTGTTGGCAGCCTTCACTCACCCCAGTCACTTACTATGCGTAAGCTCCTGGGGATTCATTCAGTTACCGCCTCGATGCAACTTGAATGATTTTGTGTATTAATGCCGTTAGAAAAAACAATAATAGGACGGCGGCATAATAATAAATATGTTCCCCGGCGATATGTGATTATCTTCACTGATTAGTCGTGTTTTTAATTAATTTAATTGTTTTTATTCTGCTGAATTAATTAACAACATAAAAACCATAAAGCCAATTAAGGTACGCGGAAAAATGTGATTGAAATAAAAGAACCGCTGCGGGAACGATGGCGAAATACAGCTCGTTTTGGTCAATGAAGCGCGAAAAAAATGAATCTGATAGTAAAACGCGTCGCGGTACAGCTCGACCCACGGCGGCGAGAGGCCGTTGACCTCTTTCTTCATCAGCACCAGCTCACGCTGGAGGCGGACTGCGAATGGGCGATTATCGTCGAGTACCAGCGGCGCATTGTCGGCTGCGGCGCCATTGCCGGATGCGTCCTGAAGTGTATTGCCGTCGACCCGTCGCTGCAGGGGGAAGGGCTCAGCCTGAAGCTGCTGACTGAACTGATGACCCTGGCGTATGAGCTGGGCCGCAGCGAACTGTTTCTGTTCACTAAACCCTATAACGCGGCGCTCTTCTCCTGCGCCGGGTTCTGGCCTATCGCCCGCGCGGGGGAGCAGGCCGTGTTAATGGAAAATAGCCGCGAACGTCTGGCCCGCTATTGCCGCCAGCTTACGATGTATCGTCAGCCCGGCGAAAAAATCGGCGCCATCGTGATGAACGCCAATCCCTTTACCCTGGGGCATCGTTGGCTGGTGGAGCAGGCGGCTCAACGCTGCAACTGGCTGCATCTGTTCGTGGTGAAGGAGGATGCTTCGTTTTTCCGCTACCGCGATCGCGTGGCGCTGATTGAACAGGGGATCGCCGGGATCGCCAACGTGACCCTGCATCCGGGATCGGCCTATCTGATCTCGCGCGCCACTTTTCCCGGCTACTTCCTTAAAGACAAAGGCGTGGTTGACGATTGCCACAGCCAGATCGATCTGCAGCTCTTTCGCGAACGTTTAGCTCCGGCGCTGGGCGTGACCCACCGCTTTGTCGGCAGCGAACCGCTGTGTGAATTAACCCGTCGCTACAACCAGCGCATGCGCCAGCTGCTGGAAGCGCCCGGCGACGCGCCGGCGATTCAGGTGGTTGAGCTGGCGCGGGTTGAGAAAGAGGGCGCGCCCATTTCCGCTTCCCGGGTGCGCAGGCTGTATCAGCAGCGCCAGTGGTCGTCGATTGCGCCGCTGGTGCCGCCGGGAACCCTCTCTTTTCTGATGCATCTGGCGGAAAGCGAACACCAAACCGCCTGATTTACCTCCATAACTAAGGATCAGCCTCTATGGAAATGATGATTGACGCCCTGGCCGGCACGCTGGAATCCAGCGATGTGATGGTCAGGATCGGGCCTGCGAATGAGCCAGGTATTCAGCTTGAAATCGACAGCATTGTGAAGCAGCAGTTTGGCGCGGCGATTGAGCGGGTGGTCAGAGAGACGCTGACGCAGCTTGGCGTTACCCGGGCGAACGTCGTCGTCGATGATAAAGGCGCGCTCGAATGCGTACTGAAGGCTCGGGTTCAGGCCGCGGCGCTGCGCGCGGCGCAACAATCTCAACCGCACTGGAGTCAGCTATGAAACCTCGTCGCAGTATGCTGTTTATCCCCGGCGCCAACGCCGCGATGTTAAGCACCTCATTTGTTTACGGCGCTGACGCGGTGATGTTCGACCTCGAAGATGCTGTCTCGCTCCGTGAAAAAGATACCGCCCGCCTGCTGGTGCATCATGCGCTACAGCATCCGCTCTACCGGGACGTGGAAACCGTGGTGCGCATTAACCCGCTCAGCACGCCGTTTGGTCTCGCCGACCTTGAGGCGGTGGTGCGCGCGGGCGTCGATATGGTGCGCCTGCCCAAAACCGATAGCAAAGAAGATATCCATGAGCTGGAAGCGCACGTCGAGCGGATTGAGCGCGAATGCGGCCGGGAAGTGGGCAGCACGAAATTAATGGCGGCGATAGAGTCGGCGCTGGGCGTAGTGAACGCGGTTGAGATCGCTCGCGCCAGCCCGCGCCTGTCGGCCATCGCGCTGGCGGCCTTCGATTACGTTATGGATATGGGCACCAGCCGCGGCGATGGCACCGAACTGTTTTACGCCCGCTGCGCGGTGCTGCACGCGGCGCGCGTCGCCGGGATCGCGGCGTACGACGTGGTGTGGTCGGATATTAACAATGAAGAGGGTTTCCTCGCGGAAGCGAATCTGGCGAAGAATCTTGGCTTTAACGGTAAATCGCTGGTCAACCCGCGCCAGATTGAGCTGCTGCACCAGGTTTATGCCCCCACGCTGAAAGACGTTGAACATGCGCGGGAGGTGATCGCGGCGGCGGAAGAGGCGGAAGCGCGCGGTCTGGGCGTGGTATCGCTGAACGGCAAGATGATAGATGGACCGATTATCGATCATGCGCGCAAAGTCGTGGCGCTGTCGGCTTCCGGCATTCGTGATTAAGGAGTAAATAATGAAAGAGACCGTAGCAATGCTTAATCAGCAGTACGTGATGCCGGAAGGATTAGCGCCCTATGCGGGCGTGACGGCGCAGAGCCCGTGGCTGGCCAGCGAAAGCGAAAAGCGGCAGCGTAAAATCTGCGCCTCGCTGGAGGAGGCGATTCGCCGTTCCGGGCTGCAAAACGGTATGACCATCTCCTTCCATCACGCGTTTCGCGGCGGCGACAAGGTGGTCAATATGGTGGTGGCGAAGCTGGCTGAAATGGGTTTTCGCGATCTGACGCTGGCCTCAAGCTCGCTGATCGACGCCCACTGGCCGCTGATTGAACATATTAAGAATGGCGTGATCCGCCAGATTTACACCTCCGGTCTGCGCGGGAAGCTGGGGGAAGCGATCTCCGCCGGGCTGATGGAAAACCCGGTACAAATCCACTCTCACGGCGGCCGGGCGCATTTAGTGCAAACCGGTGAGCTACGCATTGATGTGGCGTTCCTCGGCGTGCCGTGCTGCGATGAGTATGGCAACGCCAACGGCTTTAGCGGTAAATCCCGCTGCGGATCGCTGGGCTACGCCAGAGTGGATGCCGAGGCCGCCGGATGCGTGGTGCTGCTCACCGAAGAGTGGGTGGATTATCCAAACTATCCGGCCAGCATCGCCCAGGATCGGGTCGATCTGATCGTGCAGGTCGACGAGGTCGGCGATCCGGCGAAAATCACCGCCGGGGCGATCCGTTTGACCAGCAACCCGCGCGAACTGCTGATCGCCCGCCAGGCGGCGAAGGTGATCGAACACTCTGGCTATTTCAAAGACGGTTTCTCATTGCAGACGGGGACCGGCGGCGCATCGCTGGCGGTGACCCGCTTCCTCGAAGATAAGATGCGTCGTAACAATATTACCGCCAGCTTTGGTCTGGGCGGGATCACCGGCACGATGGTCGATCTGCACGAAAAGGGTCTGATCAAAGCGCTGCTGGATACCCAGTCTTTTGACGGCGATGCCGCGCGTTCGCTGGCCAATAACCCTAACCATATTGAAATTTCCGCTAATCAGTACGCCAATCCCGGTTCGAAAGGCGTCTCCTGCGAACGCCTGAACGTGGTGATGCTGAGCGCGCTGGAGATCGATACCGGATTCAACGTTAACGTGATGACCGGCTCCAACGGCGTGCTGCGCGGGGCATCCGGCGGCCACAGCGATACGGCGGCAGGCGCGGATTTAACCATTATCACCGCGCCGCTGGTGCGTGGGCGTATTCCGTGCGTGGTGGAGAAGGTGCTGACTCGCGTGACGCCGGGCGCCAGCGTGGATGTGCTGGTCACCGATCACGGTATCGCCGTCAACCCGGCGCGTCAGGACCTGATTGATAACCTGCGTAACGCGGGTATCCCGCTGATGACCATTGAAGAGCTGCAGCAGCGCGCCGAACTGTTGACCGGCACGCCTGACCCGATCGAATTCACCGATCGGGTGGTGGCCGTGGTGCGCTATCGCGACGGTTCAGTGATTGATGTCATTCATCAGGTCAAAAGCGCCGGTTAAACGCGCTGAGGAGAAAGGCATGAGCGAAGTGATGATAAGCCAGCGTCGCCCGTTGAGCCGTCAAACGGTGACGGCGGAGGAGATGGTTTCTCGCGTGGAACGAGCGCTGCTGACCGAAGTCCGCCTGACGCCGAAACCGGGCCTGGTGGATATTCGTAACGCCGGCGCGCATCGGGATATGGATCTGGCCTCCTTTGAGGCCAGCACGGCGGCTGTCGCGCCATGGATGGAGAAGTTTTTCATTATGGGCCACGACACGGCCAATATCACGCCGGAGCAGGTATTGACGATGCTGCGTCCGGTGGGCATGGCGTGCGAGACGGATATGCTGGAGGCTACCGGCGGGGTGAATACCCATCGCGGCGCGATCTTCGCTTTTGGCCTGCTCAGCGCGGCGGCGGGAAGGCTGGTGGCCAGAGGGGAGCCGGTTGAACAGCACCGGGTTTGCGATCGGGTGGCCCGCTTCTGCCGCGGCCTGGTCGGGCGCGAGCTCTCCTCTCCAGAAGGAATGAAGGTCAGTAAAGGCGAAGGGCATTTCCTGCGCTACGGGCTCTCCGGCGCCAGAGGCGAAGCGGAAAGCGGCTTTCGCACCGTGCGCACTCAGGCGATGCCGGTCTTCAATCGCGTTATGGCGGACACCGGCGATACCAATCTGGCGTTACTGCAGACTCTGCTGCACCTGATGGCCTGGAATGACGATACCAATCTGGTGTCGCGCGGCGGGCTGGAAGGGCTCAATTTTGTGCAGCAGCAGGCGCAAAAGCTGCTGTGGGAAGGCGGGGTGCTGTCCGACGGCGGGATGGACGCGCTGCGCCGGCTGGATGATGAGCTGATTATTCGCCACCTTAGCCCGGGCGGCAGCGCCGACCTGCTGGCGGTCACCTGGTTCCTGTCCGGTTTCCCGGCCGGCGAGCTGTTCCTGCACTAATCGCTGCTTTTCTGTCGCCGTATTCCCCGGATTGGCCATACAGGGCCAATCCGGGGTTGCGGACTGCGCGCGCTCCTCGCTTCTCACTACTCCACGGCAAATTCCCGGCACAATCTTATAGTTTTTACTGATATCGGCGGCAGTTTGTCATAAATTTCTAATTATCGGTGTTTTTGAGTAGCGGCTCATCGTTGGGCTGGTTACTCTGAAAACAATTTACGTAGTGTTAACAAAAGAGAATAGCTATGCATGATGCACAAATCCGCGTGGCCATCGCGGGCGCGGGCGGCCGGATGGGACGCCAGTTAATTCAGGCGGTACAGCAGATGGACGGCGCGGCGCTTGGCGCGGCGCTGGAGCGCGAAGGTTCCTCGCTGCTCGGCAGCGATGCGGGCGAGCTGGCGGGCGCGGGCAGGTCAGGGGTGGTGGTGCAAAGCAGCCTTGAGGCGGTAAAAGACGATTTTGACGTTTTCATCGATTTTACCCGCCCGGAAGGCACGCTGGCCCATCTTGCGTTTTGCCGTCAACACGGCAAAGGCATGGTTATCGGCACCACCGGCTTTGACGACGCCGGGAAGCAGGCGATTCGCGACGCTTCGCAGGAGATCGCCATCGTGTTTGCCGCCAACTTCAGCGTCGGCGTCAACGTGATGCTTAAGCTGCTGGAAAAGGCGGCGAAGGTGATGGGCGACTATACCGATATTGAGATTATCGAAGCGCATCATCGTCACAAAGTCGACGCGCCATCGGGTACGGCGCTGGCGATGGGCGAGGCGATTGCCGGAGCCCTGGATAAAGATCTGAAAGCGTGTGCGGTCTACAGTCGCGAAGGCTATACCGGCGAACGCGTTCCCGGCACCATCGGCTTTGCGACCGTGCGCGCCGGGGATATCGTCGGCGAACATACGGCGATGTTTGCGGATATCGGCGAACGTATTGAGATCAGCCATAAGGCTTCCAGCCGAATGACTTTTGCAAATGGTGCCGTTCGTTCCGCTTTATGGATAAAAGGCAAGAAAAACGGTCTTTTTGATATGCGTGATGTGCTTGAGTTGAACTCTTTATAACGATTATTACCCATCGTGATGTGGTTATTGCTTTCAATAAGTAATTGATTGCAAGGGGCAATGTCTTATTGCCCTTTTTTATTTTTGGCGTTTAATCGATTTTTTATCGCCAGGCCTGAAAAATACTATCTTATCCGCCTTATTTTTGTTGTTTTATTGTAAATTTTGACCATCTGGTCTACTTTTTCAATCCCTGCCCGGCGATTTTACAAACATCCTCCTCCGCAAGCGTTTTCCCGGGCGAGTTAGGTGATCTTTTTGCCCGTTAAGGCAGGTATTGCTGAATAGTGGCCTGAAACAAGATTAAAAATATCCGCTTTAAGTTGACTTTTATCCGCCATCTCTCCAGAATGCCGCCGTTTGCCAAAATTCTGCGGGCAACAGATTTGCATTGATTCAGATCTACATTATGAATTAATATGCAAATAAAGTGAGTGGATATTCTCTGGAGGGTGTTTTGATTAAGTCAGCGCTATTGGTTCTGGAAGACGGAACCCAGTTTCACGGTCGGGCCATTGGGGCTACCGGCACGGCGGTTGGGGAAGTCGTTTTCAATACTTCAATGACCGGTTATCAAGAAATCCTCACTGATCCTTCCTATTCCCGCCAAATCGTCACTCTAACTTATCCCCATATCGGCAACGTCGGCACCAATGCCGCCGATGAAGAAGCTTCTCAGGTACATGCGCAGGGTCTGGTCATTCGCGATCTGCCGCTGATTGCCAGCAACTTCCGCAATACCGAAGACCTCTCTTCTTATCTGAAGCGCCACAATATCGTGGCGATTGCCGATATCGATACCCGTAAGCTGACCCGCCTGCTGCGCGAAAAAGGCGCGCAGAACGGCTGCATCATCGCCGGCGATAGCCCGGATGCGCAGCTGGCGCTGGAAAAAGCGAAAGCGTTCCCGGGCCTCAACGGCATGGATCTGGCGAAGGAAGTGACCACCGCAGAAACCTACAGCTGGACGCAGGGGAGCTGGACGCTGGCGGGCGACCTGCCGGAAGCCAAAGCGGAAAGCGAGCTGCCGTTCCACGTGGTGGCCTACGATTTCGGCGCCAAGCGCAACATCCTGCGCATGCTGGTCGATCGCGGCTGCCGTCTGACGGTGGTGCCGGCAAAGACCTCCGCTGAAGAGGTGCTGAAAATGAATCCGGACGGTATCTTCCTGTCCAACGGTCCCGGCGATCCGGCGCCCTGCGACTACGCTATCGCAGCGATTGAGAAGTTCCTGGAGACCGATATTCCGGTATTCGGCATCTGCCTCGGCCACCAGCTGCTGGCTCTGGCGAGCGGCGCGAAGACCGTGAAGATGAAGTTCGGCCACCACGGCGGCAACCATCCGGTAAAAGATATTGATAACAACGTGGTGATGATCACCGCGCAGAACCACGGCTTTGCGGTGGATGAGGCGTCTATGCCCGCCCACCTGCGCGTGACCCACAAGTCGCTGTTCGACGGCACCCTGCAGGGGATTCACCGTACCGATAAACCGGCGTTCAGCTTCCAGGGACATCCGGAGGCGAGCCCTGGCCCGCACGATGCCGCACCGCTGTTCGACCATTTTATCGAATTAATTGAGCAGTACCGTCAGTCCGCGAAATAATCAGGAGTTAAGAGAGCCATGCCAAAACGTACAGATATAAAAAGCATCCTGATTCTGGGCGCGGGCCCGATTGTTATCGGTCAGGCGTGTGAGTTTGACTACTCCGGCGCCCAGGCGTGTAAAGCGCTGCGCGAAGAGGGCTACCGCGTTATTCTGGTGAACTCTAACCCGGCCACTATCATGACCGACCCGGAAATGGCTGATGCCACCTACATCGAGCCGATTCACTGGGAAGTGGTGCGCAAGATCATCGAGAAAGAGCGTCCGGATGCGGTTCTGCCGACCATGGGCGGCCAGACGGCGCTGAACTGCGCGCTGGAGCTGGAGCGTCAGGGCGTGCTTGAAGAGTTCGGCGTGACCATGATTGGCGCGACCGCCGACGCGATTGATAAAGCCGAAGACCGTCGCCGTTTCGACGTGGCGATGAAGAAAATCGGTCTCGATACCGCGCGTTCCGGTATCGCGCATACCATGGAAGAAGCGCTGGCGGTTGCCGCTGAAGTTGGCTTCCCGTGCATCATCCGTCCGTCCTTTACGATGGGCGGCACCGGCGGCGGTATCGCCTACAACCGCGAAGAGTTCGAAGAGATCTGCGAACGCGGTCTGGATCTCTCCCCGACCAACGAGCTGCTGATTGATGAATCGCTGATCGGCTGGAAAGAGTACGAGATGGAAGTAGTGCGTGATAAAAACGACAACTGCATCATCGTCTGCTCCATCGAAAACTTCGACGCGATGGGCATCCACACCGGCGACTCCATCACCGTGGCGCCGGCGCAGACCCTGACCGACAAAGAGTACCAAATCATGCGTAACGCTTCGATGGCGGTACTGCGTGAAATCGGCGTAGAAACCGGCGGCTCCAACGTTCAGTTCTCGGTGAACCCGAAAGATGGTCGCCTGATCGTTATCGAAATGAACCCGCGCGTCTCCCGCTCCTCGGCGCTGGCCTCGAAAGCCACCGGCTTCCCGATCGCTAAAGTGGCGGCGAAGCTGGCGGTTGGTTACACCCTTGATGAGCTGATGAACGATATCACCGGCGGCCGCACCCCGGCGTCGTTTGAGCCGTCCATCGACTACGTCGTGACCAAAATCCCACGCTTCAACTTTGAAAAATTCGTCGGCGCGAACGACCGTCTGACCACCCAGATGAAGTCGGTGGGCGAAGTGATGGCGATTGGCCGTACCCAGCAGGAGTCCCTGCAGAAAGCGCTGCGCGGCCTGGAAGTGGGCGCTACCGGTTTCGACCCGAAAGTGAGCCTCGATGACCCGGAAGCGCTGACCAAGATTCGCCGCGAGCTGAAAGACGCGGGCGCTGAGCGTATCTGGTACATCGCTGACGCTTTCCGCGCGGGCCTCTCCGTTGATGGCGTATTCAACCTGACCAATATCGACCGCTGGTTCCTGGTGCAGATTGAAGAGCTGGTGCGTCTGGAAGAGAAAGTGGCTGAAGTCGGTATTACCGGCCTCGACGCCGACTTCCTGCGTCAGCTCAAGCGTAAAGGCTTTGCCGATGCGCGTCTGGCGAAGCTGGCTGGCGTGCGCGAAGCGGAAATCCGCAAGCTGCGCGACCAGTATGACCTGCACCCGGTCTACAAGCGCGTGGATACCTGCGCGGCGGAATTCGCTACCGACACCGCCTACATGTACTCCACTTATGAAGACGAGTGCGAAGCCAACCCGTCCGTTGACCGCGACAAAATCATGGTGCTCGGCGGCGGCCCGAACCGTATCGGCCAGGGCATCGAGTTCGACTACTGCTGCGTCCATGCCTCCCTGGCGCTGCGCGAAGACGGCTACGAGACCATTATGGTCAACTGTAACCCGGAAACCGTCTCTACCGACTACGACACCTCCGACCGCCTCTACTTTGAGCCGGTGACGCTGGAAGACGTGCTGGAAATCGTGCGCATTGAGAAACCGAAAGGCGTTATCGTGCAGTACGGCGGCCAGACGCCGCTGAAGCTGGCGCGCGCGCTGGAAGCGGCAGGCGTGCCGGTTATCGGCACCAGCCCGGATGCCATCGACCGTGCGGAAGACCGCGAGCGCTTCCAGCACGCGGTTGACCGCCTGAAGCTGAAGCAGCCGGCGAACGCCACCGTGACCGCGATCGAAATGGCGGTCGAAAAGGCGAAAGAGATTGGCTACCCGCTGGTGGTGCGTCCGTCCTACGTTCTCGGCGGCCGCGCGATGGAAATCGTCTACGACGAAATCGACCTGCGTCGCTACTTCCAGACTGCCGTCAGCGTCTCTAACGATGCGCCGGTGCTGCTGGACCGCTTCCTTGACGATGCGGTTGAAGTCGACGTCGATGCGATCTGCGACGGCGAAATGGTGCTGATTGGCGGCATCATGGAGCATATTGAGCAGGCGGGCGTGCACTCCGGCGACTCCGCGTGTTCGCTGCCGGCTTACACTCTGAGCCAGGAAATTCAGGACGTGATGCGCGAGCAGGTGCAGAAGCTGGCCTTTGAGCTGCAGGTGCGCGGCCTGATGAACGTGCAGTTTGCGGTCAAAAACAACGAAGTCTACCTGATTGAAGTCAACCCGCGCGCGGCGCGTACCGTCCCGTTCGTCTCGAAAGCCACCGGCGTACCGCTGGCGAAAGTCGCGGCGCGCGTGATGGCGGGCAAAACGCTGGCTCAGCAGGGCGTCACGAAAGAGATCATCCCACCGTACTATTCGGTGAAAGAGGTGGTGCTGCCGTTTAACAAATTCCCGGGCGTCGACCCGCTGTTAGGGCCAGAAATGCGCTCTACCGGTGAAGTCATGGGCGTAGGCCGCACCTTCGCGGAAGCGTTCGCCAAGGCGCAGCTGGGCAGCAACTCGACGATGAAGAAACAGGGACGCGCGCTGCTCTCCGTTCGCGAAGGCGACAAAGAGCGCGTGGTGGATCTGGCGGCAAAACTGCTGAAGTTTGGTTTCGAGCTGGATGCGACCCACGGTACCGCGATTGTGCTGGGCGAAGCCGGCATCAACCCGCGTCTGGTGAACAAGGTGCATGAAGGCCGTCCGCACATTCAGGACCGCATCAAGAATGGCGAATACACCTACATCATCAACACCACCGCGGGCCGCCAGGCGATTGAAGACTCCAAGCTGATTCGCCGCAGCGCCCTGCAGTACAAAGTGCACTACGACACCACGCTGAACGGTGGTTTCGCGACCGCAATGGCGCTGAATGCCAACGCGATGGAAAAAGTGACCTCGGTGCAGGAAATGCACGCGCAGATTAAAAAGTAATATTATCTGCCAGTAAAAGCGCCTCCGGTGGCCACGCCGGAGGCGCTTTTTTTTGCGTGACGATAAGCCTGGGCGGAATAAAGTGACGCTCCCCTCGGCGCTGAACGTCGAACAAAAACAGGGGGATCGGCGTTAACAGGCCACTTCGGAGAGTTCTGGTTTTCTCTCGCCGGACAGTCAGCTAGCCTAAAGTGGTTAGGGTGATAATGAATATGACTTAGAGCCTATCCCAGTAGGCGTTATTGGCGCAGCCAGTTTGGATACGGACAGCGCGGAGAAACCGGAGCGTACACGTAGTACGTGAGGATTTCGGGCACTGCCCAGGTCCAAAATGGCAAGTGAAATAGTCCTAATGGGATAGGCTCTTAATAACGGGAGAGAAACACCATGCACAACAAGCCCCTCACCGCTGCTATCTTCGCCGCTGCCGCACTGTTCACCGTGGCCGGCTGTTCATCTAATCAGTCGCTAAAAACGACCGACGGAAAAACCATTGTCACCGATGGCAAACCGCAGGTGGATGACGACACCGGCCTGGTGTCCTACAAAAACGCGGAAACCGGCCGCACCGAGCAGATCAATCGCGATCAGGTTAAGTCCATGGACGAACTGGATAACTAAGCGTTATCCACGGCCCCGTACCGCGGGGTCACGCCTGCCTGACCGATCCTCGCCCTGAACGAGAGATAAATCACACTTATCACTGTAAGCGGTTCGATTAACTGTCTACACTCTTGCTGATTACAACAAGAGCTAACGCAGGCTAATCAATGATCCTCATAATTTATGCGCACCCTTATCCGCAGCACTCGCATGCGAATAAGCGGATGCTTGAGCAGGCAGGGACGCTTGACGGCGTCGAGATACGCTCTCTCTATCAACTTTACCCCGATTTCAATATCGATATCGCTGCCGAGCAGGCGGCGCTGGCCCGTGCCGATCTGGTCATCTGGCAGCATCCGATGCAGTGGTACAGCGTGCCGCCGCTGCTCAAGCTGTGGATGGACAAAGTGCTGGCGCACGGCTGGGCATACGGGCACAACGGTATCGCGCTGCGCGGTAAATCGCTGATGTGGGCGGTGACCACCGGCGGCGGCGAAAGCCACTTTGATATTGGTTCCTTTCCCGGTTTCGACGTCCTGGCGCAGCCGCTGCAGGCGACCGCGCTGTATTGCGGCATGAAATGGCTGCCGCCGTTCGCGATGCATTGCACTTTTATCTGCGATGACGAAACCCTTCAGGCGCAGGCGCGCCACTACCGTCAACGTTTAATCGAATGGCAGGAGGCGCACAATAATGGATAGCCATACGCTGATACAGGCGCTGATCTATTTAGGATCCGCCGCGCTGATCGTGCCGATTGCCGTACGCCTTGGGCTGGGGTCGGTGCTCGGCTACCTAATTGCCGGCTGTATTATTGGCCCGTGGGGGCTGCGGCTGGTCACCGACGCCGAGTCGATTTTGCACTTCGCGGAAATCGGCGTGGTGCTGATGCTTTTCGTTATCGGTCTTGAGCTCGATCCCCAGCGGCTGTGGAAACTGCGCGCCTCGGTGTTCGGCGGCGGGGCGCTGCAGATGGTCGTCTGTGGCGTGCTGATTGGCCTGTTCTGCATGTCGCTGGGTCTGCGCTGGCAGGTTGCCGAGCTGATTGGCATGACCCTGGCGCTCTCCTCAACGGCGATCGCTATGCAGGCGATGAACGAACGTAACCTGACGGTTACCCAGCTGGGCCGCAGCGCCTTTGCGGTGCTGCTGTTCCAGGATATCGCGGCCATTCCTCTGGTGGCGATGATCCCGCTGCTGGCGGCGAGCGGCGGCTCGACGACGCTGGGCGCGTTTGCGCTCTCGGCCCTGAAAGTAGCGGGCGCGCTGGCGCTGGTGGTGGCGCTCGGACGCTATCTGACCCGGCCGATGCTGCGTTTTGTCGCGCGCTCCGGCCTGCGTGAAGTCTTCAGCGCCGTGGCGCTGTTCCTGGTGTTTGGCTTCGGGCTGCTGCTGGAAGAGGTCGGGCTGTCGATGGCGATGGGGGCCTTCCTCGCCGGCGTGCTGCTGGCGAGCTCGGAGTACCGCCACGCCCTGGAGAGCGACATTGAACCGTTTAAGGGCCTGCTGCTGGGGCTGTTTTTTATCGGCGTCGGGATGTCTATCGACTTCGGTACCCTGGTGACGCATCCGCTGCGGATCCTGATTCTGCTGGTGGGATTCCTGGTGATTAAATCCCTGATGCTGTGGCTGATCGCCCGGCCGTTAGGCGTTCCGCGCGCCCAGCGCCGCTGGTTTGCGGTGCTGCTGGGGCAGGGGAGCGAATTCGCCTTTGTGGTCTTCGGCGCGGCGCAGATGGCCGATGTCCTGGACGGCGAATGGGCGAAGGCGCTGACCCTCGCGGTGGCGCTATCAATGGCGGCCACGCCAATCCTGCTGGTGCTGCTGACCCGCCTGGAGAAATCCGCCAGCGGCCAGGAGCGCGAAGCCGATGAAATTGACGAAGAGCAGCCGCGGGTGATTATCGCCGGCTTTGGTCGTTACGGGCAGATCGCCGGCCGCGTACTGCTCTCCAGCGGGGTGAAGATGGTGATTCTCGATCACGATCCTGACCACGTCGACACCCTGCGTAAATTTGATATGAAGGTGTTCTACGGCGATGCGACGCGGGTGGACCTGCTGGAGTCGGCGGGGGCGGAAAAGGCGGAAGTGCTGATTAACGCCATCGACGATCCGCAGACGAACCTGCAGCTGGCGGAGCTGGCAAAAGAGCATTTCCCGCATCTGCAGATCATCTCCCGCGCCCGCGATGTCGATCATTACATCAAGCTGCGCCAGGCCGGGGTCGAAGCGCCGGAGCGTGAAACCTTCGAAGCGGCGCTGAAGTCCGGACGCATGACGCTGGAGGCGCTGGGCCTGGGCGCCTACGAGGCCCGCGAACGGGCCGATCTGTTCCGCCGTTTCAATCTGCAAATGGTGGAAGAGATGGTGGCGATGGCGGAAAACGACGCGGCTTCCCGGGTGGCGGTATTCAAGCGCACCAGCGATATGCTGACCGGCATTATCAACGAAGACCGCAATCATTTATCGCTGGTTCAGCGTCACGGCTGGCAAGGAACGGAAGAGGGACGGCATACCGGTGACATCGCCGATGAGCCGCAAAATAAGCCCTCGGCATAAGGGAGAATTCAGGGTGTTACGTTAGCTTTACAAGTAACATTTTGTTTTCAATTTAAATCCTGCCTGGCGGCTCACGGGGCTTACGTGGGCTCGCCAGCAAATCTTAAAATTTTCTGATTCTTTACTCTTCGCCCAGTCGACGAAGTATTACGCTTTCCGTATAGTGGCGACAATTTTTTGCATTCGGGAATTATTCAATGATCAGTCTGATTGCGGCGTTAGCGGTAGATCGCGTCATTGGTATGGAAAACGCCATGCCATGGAATCTGCCTGCCGATCTCGCCTGGTTTAAGCGCAATACCTTAAACAAACCGGTAGTGATGGGACGTCTTACCTGGGAATCCATCGGTCGTCCGTTACCGGGGCGTAAAAATATCGTGATTAGCAGCCAGCCCGGCACCGACGATCGCGTGCAGTGGGTCAAATCGGTAGATGAAGCCATTGCCGCCTGCGGCGACGTGGAAGAGATGATGGTGATCGGCGGCGGACGCGTGTACGAGCAGTTCCTGCCGAAAGCGCACAAGCTCTATCTGACCCATATTGATGCGGAAGTGGAAGGGGATACCCACTTCCCGGATTACGATCCGGATGAGTGGGAGTCGGTATTCAGCGAGTTCCACGATGCCGATGCGCAGAATTCCCATAGCTACTGCTTCGAGATTCTGGAGCGCCGCTAAGGTTTTCCCCGGTGACGTTCGCTCACCGGGGTGACTCTCTTCAGGAGGCGATCGCCTCGCCTTCATCAAGATTGCTCTGCCGGTTCGATCGCTGCGTGAAGTACGTTTTATCTTCCCAGCGCAGGCAGGTCAGATCGCCGCCCCAGCAGCAGCCGGTATCCAGCGCGTAAATCCCTTCCGGCGTGCCTTTCCCTTCCAGCGAAGCCCAATGACCGAAGGCAATGCTGTACTCGCTGGCCACCGGCCCGGGAATAGCAAACCACGGCTTGAGCGGCGCGGGCGCGTTTTCCGGCGCCTCCTTGGCGTACATATCCAGCTGCCCGTTCGGGAAGCAGTAGCGCATGCGGGTAAAGGCGTTGGAGATAAAGCGCAGGCGCGCCAGGCCGCTGAGTTCGTTGCTCCAGTTGTTCGGCATATCGCCGTACATCGCATCAAGGAAGAACGGATAGGAGTCGCTGGCAAGTACGGCTTCCACATCGCGGGCGCACTGTTTGGCGGTTTCCAGATCCCACTGCGGGGTGATCCCGGCATGGGCCATGACCAGCTTTTTCTCTTCATCGATTTGCATCATCGGCTGACGACGCAGCCAGTTGAGCAGATCGTCGGCGTCCGGCGCCTCAAGCAGCGATTTCAGCCGATCCTTGGGTTTATTGCGGCTAATGCCCGCAAAGACCGCCAGCAGGTGCAGGTCATGATTGCCCAGAACGAGGCGTACGCTATCGCCAAGCTGTTTCACGAAACGCAGTACTTCGAGCGAACCGGGGCCGCGCGCGACCAGGTCGCCCGTGAGCCACAGCGTATCAGTCTCAGGGTTAAACTCCACCTGCTCTAATAATGCGATCAGTTCATCGTAGCAACCGTGAACGTCGCCAATAAGGTATGTAGACATGTTTTAATGGATGAGAGTGGGTACTGCGAGACGGAAAACAGGGATTTCGATGGTGAACGGCGCGCCGTTCACATCGATCATCGCATAATGTCCCTGCATGGTGCCCAGCGGCGTTTCAATGACCGCGCCGCTGGTATATTGATATTCGCCGCCGGCCGGAATATGCGGCTGCTCGCCGACCACGCCTTCACCCTGGACTTCGGTCTCACGACCGTGGCCGTTGGTGATAAGCCAGTAGCGGCCAAGAAGCTGAACCTGCGTCCGCCCCAGATTGCGAATGGTCACGGTATAAGCGAAGACGTAGCGCTCTTCTTGCGGAGAAGATTGCGATTCGATGTAGACGCTTTGCACCTGTACACAAACTCGGGGCGAATTAATCATGGTTAGCTCTCCTTGGTGGGCGCGTTCTCAGATAACCAGTTAGCTAGCTGACAGTACTGCGCTACGGAAATATTCTCTGCGCGCTTCGCCGGATCGATGCCCAGTTCGGTCAGAACCTCAACGCTGAACAGGTTGCCGAGACTGTTGCGGATCGTTTTCCGACGCTGGTTAAAGGCTTCCGTCGTGATACGGCTCAGTACGCGCACTTCTTTCACCGGATGCGGCAGCGTGCGGTAAGGCACCAGACGCACCACGGCGGAATCGACTTTAGGCGGCGGCGTAAAGGCGCTCGGCGGAACTTCAAGCACCGGAATGATCTGGCAGTAGTACTGCGCCATTACGCTTAACCGACCATACGCCTTACTGTTCGGCCCGGCAACCAGGCGATTGACGACCTCTTTTTGCAGCATAAAGTGCATATCGGCAATGGCATCAGTATAGCTGAACAGATGGAACATCAGCGGGGTCGAGATGTTGTACGGCAGGTTGCCGAATACGCGCAGCGGCTGGCCCATGTTCTGCGACAGCTCGCCGAAGTTCATGGTCATCGCGTCCTGCTGATAAATCGTCAGCTTAGGTCCGAGGAACGGATGCGTCTGCAGACGAGCGGCCAGGTCGCGGTCCAGCTCGATAACGGTGAGCTGGTCGAGGCGTTCACCGACCGGTTCGGTCAGCGCGGCGAGGCCGGGGCCGATTTCAACAATCGCCTGGCCTTTTTGTGGATTGATGGCCGAGACAATGCTGTCGATCACAAACTGATCGTTGAGAAAGTTTTGCCCGAAGCGTTTACGGGCTAAGTGGCCCTGATGGACTCGATTATTCATTGAGTATTAACAATCATTTTAATGGCGAGATTAAGCGCCGTGATAAAACTGCCGACTTCCGCTTTCCCCTGGCCCGCAAGTTCAAGCGCGGTGCCGTGGTCAACGGAAGTGCGAATAAATGGTAAACCGAGCGTAATGTTCACGCCGCGGCCAAAGCCCTGGTATTTTAGCACGGGCAGGCCCTGATCGTGATACATCGCGAGTACCGCATCGGCTTGGTCGAGGTATTTCGGCTGAAACAGGGTATCCGCCGGCAGCGGGCCGCTGAGATTCATCCCCTTCGCGCGCATCTCTTCGAGCACCGGAATGATGGTATCGATCTCTTCCATCCCCATATGGCCGCCTTCGCCCGCGTGCGGGTTCAGGCCGCAAACCAGCACGTGCGGGTTGCTGATACCAAATTTGGTGCGCAGATCGTGATCCAGGATAGTGATGATTTCCCGCAGCAGCTCAGGGGTAATCGCATCGCTTATCGCTTTTAGCGGCAGGTGAGTGGTCACCAGCGCCACGCGCAGCGCTTCGGTCGCCAGCATCATCACCACTTTACTGGCCTGCGAGCGCTCTTCAAAGAACTCGGTATGACCGGTAAAGGCGATCCCCGCATCGTTAATAATGCCCTTGTGCACCGGCCCGGTAATCAGCGCGGCGAATTCGCCGTTCAGGCAGCCATCGCAGGCGCGGGCCAGCGTTTCCACCACGTAGCTGCCGTTGCTGACGTTGAGCACGCCCGGTTCAACCGGCGCGTTGAGCGCGACGGGGAGAAGGGTCAGGGTACCTGCACGCTGCGGCGTAGCGGGAGCGGTGGGGTTGTAAGGCAGAAGCGATAAAGGAAGACCGAGCAGGTTCGCCCGGTCAGACAGCAGAGCGCCATCGGCGCAGATCACCAGCTCTACCGGCCAGTCGCGCTGCGCAAGCTGCACAACGAGGTCGGGGCCAATCCCGGCGGGTTCACCGGGAGTGATAACAACTCGATTCATACACGTCATCCTTCAGGCGGTCTCTTACTGGCTGCGCTTCGTCGCCCCCGTCAGAGACCGGGGCGATTTGCTCAGCCGCCTCGATACACCCTGAGCGATGTTGTGTATGAGGCTAATGCAATTAGTTGCTCAGAACCTTCACGTAGGCGCTGGCGCGCTGTTCCTGCATCCAGGTCGCCGCTTCTTCAGAGAACTTACGGTTCATCAGCATGCGGTAAGCACGATCTTTTTGCGCGGCGTCGGTTCTGTCGACGTTGCGGGTATCCAGCAGCTCAATCAGGTGCCAGCCGAAGGAGGAGTGAACCGGAGCGCTGGTCTGGCCTTTATTGAGGCGCAGAATGGCGTCGCGGAAGGCCGGATCGAAGATATCCGGCGTCGCCCAGCCTAAATCACCGCCCTGGTTGGCAGAGCCCGGATCTTCAGAGAACTCTTTTGCCGCTTTGGCAAAGGTGGTTTTTCCACTCTTAATATCCGCCGCGATCTGCTCCAGCTTCGCCCGAGCCTGATCGTCGTTCATGATCGGCGACGGTTTCAGCAGGATATGGCGAGCGTGAACTTCGGTCACGGAGATGTTCTGGCTGCCGCCGCGCATATCGTTAATTTTCAGGATATGGAAGCCCACGCCGGAACGTATCGGGCCGACGATATCGCCTTTTTTCGCGGTGCTCAGCGCCTGGGCGAAGATGCCCGGCAGTTCCTGAATCCGGCCCCAGCCCATCTGGCCGCCTTTCAGCGCCTGCTGGTCGGCAGAGTAGGTGATAGCCAGTTTGCCAAAGTCCGCGCCGCTGCGCGCCTGCTGAACCACTGAATTGGCCTGATCCTGAGCCTCTGCCACCTGCTCGGACGTTGGGTTTTCCGGCAGCGGGATCAGTATGTGGCTGAGATTCAGCTCGGTGCTGGCGTCGTTCTGATCGCCAATCTGTTTGGCCAGGGTTTCAACTTCCTGCGGCAGAACGGTGATACGACGACGGACTTCGTTGTTACGTACTTCCGAAATCAGCATCTCTTTACGAATCTGATTACGGTAGGTGCTGTAGTTGATACCGTCATAGGCCAGACGGCTGCGCATCTGATCCATGGTCATGTTGTTTTGTTTGGCGATGTTGGCGATGGCCTGGTCGAGCTGATCGTCAGAGATCTTCACGCCCATTTTCTGGCCCATCTGCAGGACAATCTGGTCCATGATCAGACGCTCAAGGATCTGATGACGCAGGGTGGCGTCATCCGGCAGCTGCTGCCCGGCCTGGCCGGCGTTCAGTTTTACCGATTGCATCAAGCCATCGACGTCGCTTTCAAGAACAACGCCATTATTGACGACAGCCGCTACTTTATCGACAACCTGTGGGGCAGCGAAACTGGTATTCGCGATCATGGCGATACCGAGAAGCAGCGTTTTCCAGTTCTTCATACTTTTTCCATTTCAATTAACCGCAATTGCGGATTACGTGTAAACCAGCCACATCACAGGGAGCTCTGGTACGGTAAAATGTTCGAACGCAGCATCTGCTGGGTGCCGAGACCGTAGTTGGAGCTCAGGCCGCGCAGCTCAATGTTAAAGCCGAAGGTGTTGTCGTATTTGCTTTCGCTGCTGCTGTTATCCCAGCCGTTGATCTTACGTTCATAGCCGACGCGGATAGCGTAGCAGCAGGAGCTATACTGAACCCCTAACATCTGGTTCGCTGACTTTCTGGTATTCGTGTCGTAGTAATACGCGCCGACGACTGCCCAACGATCGACGATTGGCCAGCTGGCGGTCATCCCCACCTGCGAGATACCATCTTTGTACTGCTTAGCGGTGGAATAAGACGGCAGGGTCGCCTGAATGTATTCCGGGCTCGCATAACGATAGTTAAGTTGTACTAAACGGTTTTCGTCGCGACGGTATTCCACGGTTCCGCTGCCGGTTGCGACGTTATCCAGACGCGTATCGTACTGAATTCCCCCGCGTAAACCCCAGTCATCGGCGATGCGCCAGTAGGTATCGCCAGCCCATACCAGTGAACCTCGCGTGTCGTTGTTCTCCCAGTTGATGTTGTCGTCACCGGTACGTGCCTCGGTGAAATAGTAGATTTGACCAACGGAAATATTAAAACGTTCAACGGCGGCGGCATCATAAACGCGAGATGTGACGCCGGTGGAGACCTGGTTGGCGGAAGCGATACGGTCGAGGCCGCTATAGGTACGGTCGCGGAACAGGCCGCTGTAGTCCGACTGCAGCAGGGTTGAGTCGTAGCTGCCGATCTTGCTCTGGTCACGATAGGGGATATACAGATACTGCATCCGCGGCTCAAGCGTCTGGGTATAGTTCTCCTGCATATCGCGCTCGAAAACCATTTTACCATCGACTTTAAACTGCGGCATGACGCGGTTAACGGAGTCTTTGTAATCGGTACCGTTGGCCGCATTGTAGTCATCAAGGTTGCTTTGCTGGTAATGGGTTGCCAGCAGTTTTGCCTCAGTATTGATGCTTCCCCAGCCGTTAGACAGCGGCAGATTGATGGTTGGCTCGAAGTGAACGCGCGTTGCTTCCGGCATTCTGCTGTTCGAGTTAACAAAATGCACCGCCTGGCCATAAAGATGGGTATCAAACGGGCCGACATCGTTCTGGTAGTAGTTCACGTCCAGCTGCGGCTCGGCTGAATAGGCGTTGCTTGAGTCGCGGTTAAAGACCTGGAACTGCTTGGTCGATACGGTGGCGTCAAAGTTCTGATTCGCGTAGCCGGCGCTGAGCTTCTGCGTCGCGTAGCCATCGGTACTGGAACCGTATTTAGAGCTGAAGTCGTTAAAGTAGTCCGGGTCGCTGACTTTGGTGTAGTCGGCGTTGAAGCGCCACACCTGGTCTACGACGCCAGAATGGTTCCAGTAGAACAGCCAGCGGCGGCTATTGCTGTCGCCAGAGTGATCGTCCTGGTAAATTTTATCCGAAGGCAGGTAGTCGAACTCGATTAGGCCGGTTCCTGCTTTGGTCAGATAGCGGAATTCGTTCTCCCACATGACGCCGCCGCGCTTGCTCATATAGTGCGGCGTCAGCGTGGCGTCGAAGTTCGGGGCGATGTTCCAGTAGTAAGGAAGATAGAACTCGACGCCGTTTTTGGTGCTGTATTTGGCGTTGGGGATCAGGAAGCCCGAACGACGCTTGTCGCCCACCGGCAGCTGCAGGTAGGGACTATAAAAAATCGGTACGGAACCGAGCTTGAAGCGGGCGTTCCAGATCTCAGCGACCTGTTCTTCGCGGTCGTGGATGACTTCACTGCCGACCACGCTCCAGGTGTCAGAGCCCGGCAGACAGGAGGTGAAGCTGCCGTTTTCTAAGATGGTATAGCGGTTTTCACCGCGCTGTTTCATCAGGTCAGCGGTACCGCGCCCCTGACGGCCAACCATTTGGTAATCGCCCTGCCAGACGTTGGTATCTTTGGTGTTCAGATTCGACCAGGCTTTCGGCCCTTTGAGGATCACCTGATTGTCATCATAGTGAACGTTGCCGAGGGCGTCGACCGTGCGCACCGGCTGCGGCTGGCCCGCGGCCTGCTGCTGGTGAAGCTGCACTTCATCGGCCTGCAGTCGGCTGTTCCCCTGATTGATATCAACGTTGCCGGTAAATACGGCGTTATCAGGATAGTTGCCTTTCGCATGATCGGCATCGATCGTCACCGGCAGGTCGTTGGGTTTCCCTTCAACCAAAGGACGATTGTAGCTTGGTACGCCAAGCATACACTGCGTGGCGAGATCGGCAGCGAGGCCCTGTTGGCTATACAAGGCGCTGGCAATCATGGTGGCCAGGAGGCTGGGAATACGTTTTTTCATACGTTGTATTTGTTGTTCCGTCATCGTGTGGCAGCGGCTTGCAAACGGTCAGAGCCTAACGTACTCGTCTAAATCGCGCTAGTGTTAATCCTGCCCGTTTCGAGCCCGAGCGTTAGGCACCGTGTAGAATGACGAGTATGATAAAGCAAATTATAGGCTATGTCCCACAATTGACCGAGGCGTAAACGCTTTGTAACGTGCGGTCAGATATAGCTTAACTGGCGGCAGAGAGATTGGGGAGTCTATGCAGTATTTGGGTAAAATAATTGGCGTTGCGGTTGCGTTGATGATGGGCGGCGGCTTTTGGGGCGTGGTGCTGGGCTTCTTAATCGGGCATATGTTTGACCGCGCGCGCAGCCGCCGGCTGAACGTCTTTGCTAATCAGCAGGAGCGCCAGTCGCTGTTCTTCTCGACGACGTTTGAAGTGATGGGGCATCTGACCAAATCGAAAGGGCGGGTCACCGAAGCCGATATTCAGGTCGCCAATTTGCTGATGGATCGCATGAACCTGCACGGCGAAGCGCGTACCGCGGCCCAGCACGCGTTTCGCGTAGGGAAATCAGATGATTACCCGCTGCGGGAGAAAATGCGCCAGCTGCGCAGCGTCTGCTTTGGGCGTTTTGATTTAATTCGGATGTTTCTGGAAATTCAGCTGCAGGCGGCTTTCGCCGACGGCGAACTGCATCCCAACGAACGTGACGTGCTGTTTGTGATTGCCGACGAGCTGGGCATCTCCCGCGCTCAGTTCGAACAGTTCCTGCGCATGATGCAGGGCGGGGCGCAGTTTGGCGGCGGTTCGCAGCAGCAATCTTACGGCCAGCGCGGCGGCAACGCCGGCTGGCAGCAGGCGCAGCGCGGGCCAACCCTTGAAGATGCCTGCAATGTGCTGGGCGTCAAACCGACCGACGATGCCGCCACCGTCAAGCGCGCCTATCGTAAGCTGATGAGCGAGCACCATCCGGATAAGCTGGTGGCGAAAGGGCTACCGCCGGAAATGATGGAGATGGCTAAGCAGAAAGCGCAGGAGATCCAGAAAGCCTGGGAACTGATTAAAGAGCAGCGCGGCTTCTAAACGACCGGCCTCTCCCGGGTGGGAGAGGCGTCACGATACGCTGGCGGCGCGGCGGTACATACGCCGCGGATGGCCAATCTTGCCGTACAGCATTTCCACCTCCAGAAAGCCGATTTCCACGCAGTGCTCCAGATAGCGACGGGCCGTGGTTTTGCTCAAGCCAGCCTCGCTCACCACGTCATCAACCGAAAAGCAGCGCTCTTCTTCGCCGATAAACAGGCTCTGCACCAGCGCCAGCGTTTTTTCTTCAATGCCTTTACTGCCGCTATCGGCTCGGTAGTTTTTAGCCTGCAGCTGATACAGCGAATCCACGTTCTGCTGGTCGACGATTTTCCATTCGCGCTGCTGATCGTAGAACTGCACGAACCGTTCAAGGGACTGGCTCAGGCGCTTCCATGATACCGGCTTAAGAATGTAGTCGAAGGCGCCGTTGCGGATTGCCTGGCTACAGGTTTCCATGTCGCTGGCGGCGGTGATAAAGATCACCGAGCAGTTAGCATGGGCCATAATAGGGTCGTTCATCAGGGTGACCCCTTTGCCGTCCGGCAGGTAGTTATCCAGCAGCACCAGCTGCGGCGGTCTGGCGTTGAGTATCTGCCGCGCCTGGGCGAGAGAGGCCGCCGTGCCGGTCAGCCGCATGCGCGGGTGTTTCTGGATAAGCTCGGCGTGCAGCCGCGCCAGTTCGCTTTCATCTTCAACGATCAGGACATCGACCAGGTCATGATGCATAGTGCGTCTCTTCTTGCGGATGGGCTGGCCCGCTGGCGGGAATAAACAGCGTGAAAATCGCCCCGCGCGGCGCGTTGTCGGCCACTTCAATCGTGCCGCCAGCCTGGGTGACATAGCGCTCAATAAGATACAGTCCAATACCGTGATCGCCGCGGGTTTTGGTGGTGACGCCGCGCTCAAATATATGCTCGCGGATCTCCGGACGAATACCGACGCCGCGATCGGCGACTTCAATCATTAATTCCCGGGCGTTGAGCTGAATCAGGATCTCGACCGGTTCGTGCGGCAGTTCGGCGCGCTGGGTGGCTTCAATGGCGTTATCCAGCAGATTACCGATGATAGAGATAAGCTCGGACTCCATCAACGACGGCAGCGGGCGGTCGATGCGGCAGGCCGGGTCAAAGCTCAGCTCAACCCCTTTTTCCCGCGCGCGGGCGGCTTTACCCAGCAGCAGGCCGCACAGCGTCGGCGAATTAAAGTGCGATGAAATAAAGTCCAGCAGCTCCTGGGCATGCTCCGACTGCGCCTGAATATAGCGAATCGCCTCATCATAGTGGCCCATATGCAGCAGGCCGGAGAGGGTCGTCATCCGGTTGAGCTGTTCATGGCGCATGATGCGCAGATTATCAACGTAGCGTTTTACCTGGCTGAGCTGGGCGCTCAGGGAGTTGATTTCATCGCGGTCGCGGAAGGTGATCACCCAGCCCTGGAGCGCATTCTCCAGCATGATTCGCACCCGGCTGGCGAGTACCGTCAGCTGATTAAAACGGCACAGCTCGTCGTGGGTATCGCTTTCGAACATCTCTCCGCCGGCGAAAAACGGCTGCGGCGTAATGACGCTATCGATAGACTTACCGCGCAGCTGGTGCGCGGGCTGGCTCAGTCCGAGCAGGCTGCGGGCGGCGTGGTTTATCACTTCAATACGCCGGTGATGGTCAATCACAATCACCCCTTCGTATATCGACTCCATCATCGCTTTTTGCTGACGTACCAGCAGGCCGATTTCGCGCGGCTCCAGCGAGAAAATTTGTTTCTTAATGCTGCGGGTGAAGTACCAGGAGAAGATAAACAGCGCGATAAGCAGCAGCACCGCGGCGATGAAAATATTGATGACTTTTGCCAGCGTGATGCTGTCGAGATAGCTGGTGAGGTAGCCGACGGAGACAATGCCAACGACCCGACCCGCGTCATCGAAAATGGGCGCTTTGCTGCGCAGGGAAATACCGAGTCCCCCTTTGCGGATGGTGGTCGTGCTTTTCCCCTCAAGTACCGGCTGGTTATCGCCGCCAACCAGCCGCGTGCCGACCCACTCCGGATGGACAGAGTGAAACAGATGCACGCCCCGCTTATCGCCAATGACGATAAAACTGGCGTCGCTGTGGGCGGCGATATTTTGCATAAAAGGCTTTGTCGCCAGCGCGTCTTCACGCGCCACCTGCTGACGTAAATCCGGCATCAGCGCGATTTCTTCTGCCTGTATTTTCGCGCGGGCGCTCATTTCCTGATAAAGCTGATGGCTGGCGTCGAAATAGTAATACACGCCCAGCAGCGCAAACAGCACTGAGAAAAAAGCGACCAGCGAAATGAACAGCTTAAACTGAAATGAAACCTTCATAAGTATAATGCACAGTATCAGGGATACGGCAGCGTATCATTTTTTCGCTGCCGGCATCGTGGCTGAGGGAAACCGGTGAACGTCACAAGAGCGTCCGGGAACCACAATTATCCGCTGGCGGGGAATTTATCAAGGTTAATCAGGCGCTGGATTTAAAAACCTTAAAAACCACGGCAATAAATCAGAGCGGTTTCACAATAATAATAGAAACCATAAAAACCATAGTGACCATTAAAACTTCTTTTTTAATCTGCCGATCCTCACATTAACTCCGCACGTGGCCCTCTAACCTGAAAAGTAATAATAACCAGAGGGCTTAATTATGAGCACCACAGACAATGCATTCTCTGCAACCATCGACCCTATTAATACGCCGAAACCCGCGCTTAAGCAGCGCTGGTGGCATATCCTCGATAACTGGAAAGTCGGTATTATCCCGCTGCCGCTCTTTTTGCTGGCCGGCGGCCTGATCGCGCTGGACTGCCTGGGCGGCAAGCTGCCGAGCGATATCGTCGTGATGGTAGCGACGCTGGCCTTTTTCGGTTTTGCCTGCGGCGAATTCGGTAAACGGCTGCCGGTACTCGGCAAGCTCGGCGCGGCGGCCATCTGCGCGACCTTCATCCCTTCTGCGCTGGTGCATTACGGCCTGCTGCCGGAGGTGGTGGTGGAGTCGACCACCAAATTCTATAAGTCGACCAACATTCTTTATCTTTATATCTGCTGCATTATCGTCGGCAGCATTATGAGCATGAACCGCACCACGCTGATTCAGGGTTTTCTGCGGATTTTCTTCCCGATGCTGTGCGGCGAAATCGTCGGCATGGTGGTCGGCGTCGGCGTCGGTACCGCGCTGGGGCTGGAGCCGTTTCAGGTGTTCTTCTTTATCGTCCTGCCGATCATGGCCGGTGGCGTTGGCGAGGGGGCGATCCCGCTGTCGATTGGCTACGCCGCGCTGATGCATATGGATCAGGGCGTGGCGCTTGGGCGCGTGCTGCCAATGGTAATGCTGGGCAGCCTGACGGCGATCGTTATCTCCGGCTGTTTGAACCAACTGGGCAAGCGTTTCCCGCATTTGACCGGGGAGGGGCAGCTGATGCCGAACCGCCGCAACGAGACGCATCGCGAAACGCCCGCCGAGGGCAAAATGGACGTGACAACGCTGGCCTCCGGCGCGCTGCTGGCGGTGCTGCTTTATATGCTGGGTATGCTGGGGCAGAAGACCATCGGCCTGCCCGCGCCGGTGGGCATGCTGTTCCTCGCGGTGCTGCTGAAGCTGGTGAACGGCGTCTCTCCGCGCCTGCAGGAAGGTTCGCAGATGGTGTATAAGTTCTTCCGCACGGCGGTCACCTATCCGATTCTGTTTGCCGTCGGCGTGGCGATCACCCCATGGCAGGAGCTGGTCAACGCCTTTACCGTGACCAATTTGCTGGTGATTATCAGCACCGTAACGGCGCTGGTGGCGACCGGTTTCCTGGTCGGCAAAAAGATTGGCATGTACCCGATTGACGTGGCGATTGTCTCCTGCTGCCAGAGCGGTCAGGGCGGTACCGGCGACGTGGCGATTCTGACCTCCGGCAACCGCATGAACCTGATGCCGTTCGCGCAGATCGCAACCCGGATCGGCGGCGCGATTAATGTTTCGCTGGGTCTGCTGTTCCTCAGTCACTTTCTGGCCTGATTTAACTTTTTTATAACCGCTAAGTCTGCTTTTTCGTGCTAAATGGCGCAGAAAATATCTGCGCCCCGTCTCCAAAACAGGGATCGTTTAGCGATACAATCAGCGCCATTATTCGCGACTGCGACGGCAGCCTGTCCGCTGCCTTTTATTAAGTGAGGAGAGAAACAAATGTCAGTGGATACTCTCGCCCGTGAGGGCGTAAGCATGGAAGCGCTGCTGGCGGCGAAAGAGCAGCGCGCCGCGCGCCAGGCCGACTGGTTAGCCCATTATCAGCGGCCGGTGATTTCGCTGACCCTGGTGACGCCGGGCGCGGTGAAAGACAGCATTCGCTACCGTAATATGATGGGGGTGGCGCTGCAGGCCTGCGATCAGATGCTGTGGAAACACCGCTGGCAGACGCTGGATCGCCAGGTGCTGTGGCTGCCGACCGGGCCGGAAGCGCTGTGGTGCGTCGATCACGCCGCCAGTGAAATCAAAGCCTTCTGTACCGATCTTGAGCATACCCATCCGCTGGGCCGCCTGTGGGATATTGACGTCATTTGCCCGAAAAATGGCCTGGTTGGCCGTCAGTCAATGGGGGAGAACCAGCGCCGCTGCCTGCTGTGCGACGAGCCCGCGCACGCCTGCGCGCGCAGCCGCCGTCATGACACCGGGCAGGTTGTGGCCCGCGTTGAGCAGATGATTGATGCGTGGTTTGCCCGCGACTGACGCCCGTTTTCCGCGGCATTGATGAGCGAGGAGTTGCCCGGGTGAGCCGCTGGCGGCACGACCCGGGACAGAGAGGTACGGTCAGAAGTCGATCGGCGCGCGAAACGTCATCGTATTACCGAAAGCGGGGTGGGTGATGGTCAGCGTTTCGGCGTGCAGCAGCAGACGCGGCGCCAAGGCCAGCGCTTCCGGCGACGCATAAAAGCGGTCGCCAAGAATCGGATGGCCCAGCGCCAGCATATGCACGCGCAGCTGATGCGAACGCCCGGTAATCGGCTTCAGGCGCACGCGGGCGGTGTTGTCCGCCGCCAACTCCAGCACTTCATACTCGGTTTGCGCCGCTTTGCCGGTTTCGTAACACACCTTCTGCTTTGGCCGGTTCGGCCAGTCGCAAATCAGCGGTAAATCCACCAGACCCTCGGTTTTCTCCGGATGCCCCCAGACGCGGGCGACGTACTGCTTTTTCGGCTCCCGTTCGCGGAACTGCCGCTTCAGCTCGCGCTCTGCCGCTTTGGTCAGGGCCACCACAATCACGCCGCTGGTCGCCATATCCAGCCGGTGCACCGACTCGGCCTGCGGGAAGTCGCGCTGAACGCGCGCCATCACGCTGTCTTTGTGCTCGGCAAGCCGGCCCGGCACGGACAACAGGCCGCTTGGCTTGTTGACCACCATAATGTGCTCATCCTGGTAGAGGATAACCAGCCAGGGATCCTGCGGCGGATTGTAGTTTTCCATCGCCATATTCGCGTTCCGTTACTGGTGGGTGACCACGATTAAGCGCAGCGCATCCAGGCGCCAGCCCGCCTGCGCCAGCGCGTCCATAACCTGCTGACGGTTGCTCTCGATAGCCGTCAGTTCATCATCGCGGATGTTCGGGTTCACGGCGCGCAGCGCTTCAAGGCGCGACAGCTCGGCCGTCAGCTTATCGTCGGCTTCTTTACGCGCGGCGTCGATCAGCGCCTGGGCCGCTTTGGCTACCTGCCCTTCGCCCTGCTGTAAAATCGCGTGGACGTCCTGCTGGACGGCGTTGACCAGCTTGCTGCCGGTGTGGCGGTTAACCGCGCTCAGCTGACGGTTGAAGCTTTCGAACTCCACCTGACCGGCGAGGTTGTTGCCGTTTTTGTCGAGCAGCATGCGCACCGGCGTCGGCGGCAGGAAGCGGTTGAGCTGCAGATGCTTCGGCGCCTGCGCTTCAACGACGTAAATCAGCTCCAGCAGCAGAGTACCTACCGGCAGCGCTTTATTCTTCAGCAGCGAAATGGTGCTGCTGCCGGTATCGCCGGAGAGGATCAGATCCAGACCGTTGATAATCAGCGGATGCTCCCAGGTGATGAACTGCGCGTCTTCGCGGGACAGGGCGACGTCACGCTCAAAGGTAATGGTGCAGCCATCTTCCGGCAGGCCCGGGAAATCCGGGACCAGCATATGGTCGGAGGGGGTCAGGACAATCAGATTCTCACCGCGATCGTCCTGGTTGATGCCGACGATATCAAACAGGTTCATGGAGAAGGCGATCAGGCTGGTGTCGTCATCCTGTTCTTCAATGCTTTCCGCAAGCTGCTGGGCTTTTTCTCCGCCGTTGGAGTGGATCTCCAGCAGACGGTCGCGGCCCTGTTCCAGCTGCGCTTTCAGCGCTTCATGCTGCTGGCGGCAGGCTTTGATCAGGTCGTCGAAGCCGTCGGTATTTTCCGGCGTGGCAAGATAGTTGATCAGTTCGTTATGCACGCTGTCGTAGACGGTACGGCCGGTCGGGCAGGTGTGCTCGAACGCGTCCAGGCCTTCGTGATACCAGCGCACCAGCACCGACTGGGCGGTTCTTTCCAGATAGGGAACGTGGATCTGAATATCGTGAGCCTGGCCGATACGGTCAAGACGGCCGATACGCTGCTCCAGCAGATCCGGGTTGAACGGCAGGTCGAACATCACCAGATTGCTGGCGAACTGGAAGTTGCGGCCTTCGGAGCCGATCTCAGAACACAGCAGCACCTGAGCGCCGGTATCTTCCTCGGCGAACCAGGCGGCGGCGCGGTCGCGTTCGATAATCGACATCCCTTCGTGGAACACCGCGGCGCGAATGCCTTCGCGCTCGCGCAGGACCTGCTCCAGCTGCAGCGCGGTGGCCGCTTTGGCGCAGATGACCAGCACTTTCTGCGAGCGGTGGCTGGTGAGATGGCCCATCAGCCATTCAACGCGCGGATCGAAGTTCCACCAGGTGCCGGTATCGCCTTCAAATTCCTGATAAATTTGCTCCGGATAGAGCATGTCGCGGGCGCGCTCTTCGGCGGTTTTGCGGGCGCCCATAATGCCGGAAACCTTAATGGCCGTCTGGTACTGGGTCGGCAGCGGCAGACGAATCGTATGCAGCTCGCGTTTCGGGAAACCTTTGACGCCGTTACGGGTGTTGCGGAACAGCACGCGGCTGGTGCCGTGGCGGTCCATCAGCATCGACACCAGCTCCTGACGAGCGGCCTGGGCATCATCGCGATCGCTGTTGGCGGCCTGCAATAATGGTTCAATATCCTGTTCGCCGATCAGATCGCTCAGCGCGTTCAGATCGGCGTCGCTCAGCTTATTACCGGCCAGCAGCAGGGCGACCGCGTCGGCAACCGGACGGTAGTTCTGCTGCTCTTCAACAAACTGGGCGAAGTCGTGGAAACGGTTGGGGTCGAGCAGGCGCAGGCGGGCGAAGTGGCTCTCCATTCCCAGCTGCTCCGGCGTCGCGGTGAGCAGCAGAATGCCCGGCACGCATTCGGCCAGCTGTTCAATCGCCTGATATTCCCGGCTCGGGGCGTCTTCGCTCCAGACCAGGTGGTGCGCTTCATCAACGACCATCAGATCCCATTCGGCTTCGCACAGGTGTTCCAGGCGCTGCTTGCTGCGGCGCACGAAATCCAGCGAACAGATCACCAGCTGTTCGGTTTCGAACGGGTTAATCGCGTCGTGCTGCGCTTCGGCATAGCGCTCATCGTCAAACAGCGAGAAGCGCAGGTTAAAGCGGCGCAGCATTTCCACCAGCCACTGGTGCTGCAGGGTTTCCGGGACGACGATCAGGACGCGTTCCGCGGCGCCGGAGAGCAACTGCTGATGCAGGATCATCCCGGCTTCAATGGTTTTACCTAAACCTACTTCATCCGCCAGCAGGACGCGCGGCGCGTGGCGGCGGCCAACGTCGTGGGCGATATTCAGCTGATGCGGGATCAGGCTGGTGCGCTGGCCGCGCAGGCCGCTCCACGGCATGCGGTACTGTTCGCTCTGGAATTTACGCGCTCGATAGCGCAGGGCGAAACGATCCATACGGTCGATCTGTCCGGCGAACAGACGGTCCTGCGGTTTGCTGAAGACCAGCTTGCTGTCGAGGAGCACTTCACGCAGGGTAACGTTGGCTTCCTGGGTATCGAGGCGGGTGCCGGTGTAGGCCAGCAGACCGTTCTCTTCATTAACTTCGTCAACCTGGAGTTGCCAGCCTTCGTGGCTGGTGATGGTATCGCCCGGGTTAAACATCACGCGGGTGATTGGGGAGTCGTTGCGTGCGTACAGACGGTTTTCGCCGATGGCGGGGAAAAGCAGGGTCACCATGCGCGCGTCCAGCGCAACGACCGTCCCTAATCCCAGTTCGCTCTCTGTGTCGCTAATCCAGCGTTGACCAAGTGTAAAAGGCATATATGTTCGGCTCTTTAGTTCTTTGATTGCAGGCAATAGTTGAGCATCTCCATGGAGAATCGGAGATACGTCAAAATTGGGTCCAGGAATGGAAAGGGCGCTATATTACTGGATGGCGGAACGTTCGTCACGTCCTCCTCACCCTTCATTTTGCGGCTTTTGCGCCAGCGGAATGAGTGAGAAAAAATCAAAATAGCCCCAGCTGCCCCGTCACTATTGTAGCAAAATCGTCGTCGACAAAGGGAAGTATTCCTTCGGCGACAGGCTCTAATTGCTTAGAAAGATAGTGTTCATAATCCAGCGGTGACTGCTGATAATCCACCGGCTCCGGCCCGCCGGTAGTCCAGACGTATTTAATGCTGCCGCGCTGCTGATACTGCTGCGGCCTGCCCAGCCTGACGTTTTGCTCATCAGCGAGCCTGGCCGCGCGCACGTGCGGCGGCACGTTGCGCTGATACTCCGCCAGCGGACGGCGCAGGCGCTTGCGGTAGACCAGCCGATCGTCAAGCTCGCCGTTCATCAGCTTATCAATGGTTTCGCGCACGTAATCGCGATAGGGCTGATGGCGGAAAATGCGCAGATAAAGCTCCTGCTGAAACTGCTGGGCCAGCGGCGTCCAGTCGGTGCGTACCGTCTCCAGCCCTTTAAACACCATGCGCTGCTCGCTGCCTTCCTGAATCATCCCGGCGTAGCGCTTTTTACTGCCGGTATCCGCGCCGCGAATGGTGGGCATGAGAAAGCGGCAGAAGTGGGTTTCGAACTCCAGCTCGAGGGTGCTGACAAGCCCCTCTTTGCTCAGCTCCGCCGCCCACCATTCGTTGACGAAGGCCACCAGCGAGCGGCCGATGCTGCTGGCTTCCTCTTCGCTGTGGGATCGCTTGAGCCACACGAAGGTGGAGTCGGTATCGCCGTAGATAACGTCATAGCCCTGGGATTCAATCAGCGCTTTGGTCTGGCGCATAATCGCGTGGCCGCGCATGGTGATGGATGAGGCCAGACGCGGATCGAAAAAGCGGCAGGCGCTGGTACCGAGCACGCCGTAGAAGGCGTTCATAATGATTTTCAGCGCCTGCGACAGCGGTTTGTTTTTATGCTGCTTGGCCTCGTCGCGCCCGTGCCAGATTTGCCCGACGATCCCCGGCAGGCAGTGTCTTTCTCGCGAGAAGCGCGCGCCGAGAAAGCCTTCGGTGCTGTGGGCGTCATCGGGCTGCGCCAGACCTTCCACCAGCCCTACCGGGTCGATCAGAAAGGTGCGGATAATCGACGGGTACAGGCTTTTGTAGTCCAGCACCAGCACCGAGTCGTAGAGGCCGGGGCGGGAGTCCATCACGTAGCCGCCGGGGCTGGCCTGCGGCGGCACTTCACCGAGGTTCGGCGCGACGTAGCCGAGCCGGTGCATGCGCGGGAAATAGAGATGGCTGAAGGCGGCGACCGAACCGCCGTGGCGATCCGCGGGCAGGCCGTTGACCGTCGCGCGCTCCAGCAAAAACGGCATGATCTCGGTTTTATGGAAGATGCGCGTGACCAGCTCGCAGTCCTGCAGGTTATAGGTGGCCAGCGCCGGTTTATCCTGGTGAAAGCGGCGATCGATTTCATCCATCCGATCCCAAGGATTATCAATGGCCTTGCCCTCGCCGAGCAGCTCGCGGGCGACCGACTCCAGCGCAAAAGAGGAGAAGTTCCAGAACGCGGATTTCAGCGCCTCGATGCCATCGATAATCAGGCGGCCGTTGGCCTGAGCAAAGAAGACGCCATTCTTAAAACCGTGTTCGCGCCACTCCAGTTCGCTGTTGCCGCGGCCGAGCAGCAGCGGGATGCGATAGCGCTCGGCGTGCTTTTGCAGGACGCGTAAATCAAACTGCACCACGTTCCAGCCGATCAGCACGTCCGGGTCGTGGGCGGCAAACCAGGCGTTAAGCTTTTCCAGCAGCAGCGGGCGGCTGGCGACGTACTCCAGTTCGAAATCGACGGCAGGCGGGGTGGCCGGTTCCGGCCCTAACATATAGACGACCCGCTGGCCGCAGCCTTCAAGGCCGATGCAGTAGAGCTCGCCGTGGCGGCTGGTTTCGATGTCCAGCGACACCCACTTTAGGGGCGGCCGGTAGTGGGGATTGGGCTTCATCCGCGCGTTGACCAGCCGCTGACCGCGCGACTCGCCTTCAACCCACACCGGGGCGGTGATAAAGCGCTCCATCAGATAGCGCTCCGGCGGGCGAACGTCGCCTTCATATACCGTGACGCCGTTTTCGCGCAGCTTTTTTTCCAGCCGCATCAGCTGGCGGTGAGCGCGGCAGTAGAGACCAAACACCCGCTGGCGATGAAAATCTTGCAGAGTGAGCGCAGCAAGGCGATGGCCGTTTTCGCCCTGCAGCAGGCGTTCAGCCTGCGGGCGCTGCGATTCGGGAATGAACGCGACGGATTCCTGCGGCGGCAGGGTGACCTCAAGCGGGCCGTCATCGGTCGCCAGCCAGAATGTCAGTTCGGTGCCCTGCGGGGTATCCCGCCAGTGACGGGTGAGTAAAAAACCTGCTCGTGGCTGCGTCACGCCGTGCTCTCATCAGTAAAAACCAGGCCTGATTATAGCCTGGTTCACCAAATGATGCTGGGGTTTTATACAGGTGTGGCGCGCTGTTTCCCGGACTTAGCCGGGCTACCAGCCTGTAGCCCCGCTAAGCGCAGCGCGAGCCGGGAATGCTGCGGCCTTACTGCCCGTAATAGGCTTTCGCGCCGTGCTTGCGCAGATAGTGTTTATCCAGCAGCGTTTGCTGCATCTCCGGCAGCTGCGGCGCCAGCTGGCGGCAGAAGATGCCCATATAGGCGATCTCTTCCAGCACGATAGCGTTATGCACCGCGTCTTCGGCGTTTTTCCCCCAGGCAAACGGGCCGTGCGAGTGCACCAGCACGCCGGGCATTTGCGCCGGATCGATACCTTTTTCACGGAAGGTTTCAACGATCACTTCGCCGGTTTGCCACTCGTACTCGCCGTTGATCTCATCGTCGGTCATCAAACGGGTACAGGGGACCGCGCCGTAGAAATAGTCGGCGTGGGTGGTGCCGGTAGCGGGAATCGACTGTCCGGCCTGCGCCCAGATGGTGGCGTGACGCGAATGGGTATGAACAATGCCGCCCAGCGTCGGGAATGCCTGATACAGCAGACGGTGGGTTGGCGTATCCGAAGAGGGCTTTTTCTTGCCTTCCACCACGTCGCCGGTCTCCAGGCTGACCACCACCATATCCTCGGCGGTCATGACGCTGTAGTCGACGCCGGAGGGTTTAATCACCAGCACGCCCCGTTCACGGTCGACGGCGCTGACGTTGCCCCAGGTGAGGGTAACCAGATTGTGCTTTGGCAGGGCCAGGTTGGCTTCGAGAACCTGGCGTTTAAGATCTTCTAACATACTGTGCTCCGAATTGCTGGCGAGTCAGTTCCCCTCACCCGCACCCTCAGGGAGAGGGTGAGGGGACGGCCCTTAGCGTTTTGAACCGTAATACACTTCGTTCCAGCGCAGCGCGTCCTTGAAGGAGGGCAGACGGGTTTCGTTATCAATCACGGTCAGCTCGATATCCTGCAGCTCGGCAAACTGGCGCATATCGTCGAGGGTGAGCGCATGGCTGAAGACGGTGTGGTGCGCGCCGCCGGCGATGATCCAGGCTTCGGACGCGGTGCGCAGATCCGGATGCGCTTTCCACAAGGCGTTGGCCACCGGCAGCTTCGGCAGTTCGTGCGGCGTTTTCACCGTTTCAATGGTGTTCACCAGCAGACGATAGCGATCGCCGAGATCGATCAGGCTGGCGACGATCGCCGGGCCGGTCTGGGTGTTAAAGATGATGCGCGCCGGATCGGCTTTCCCGCCGATGCCCAGCGGCTGCACGTCGAGAATCGGTTTTTCAGGGGTGGCGATGGTCGGGCAGACTTCCAGCATATGCGAGCCCAACGCCAGATCGTTGCCTTTCTCGAAGTGGTAGGTGTAATCCTCCATAAAGGAGGTGCCGCCCTGCAGACCGGTTGCCATCACCTTCATGATGCGAAGCAGAGCGGCGGTTTTCCAGTCGCCCTCGCCCGCAAAGCCGTAGCCCTGCTGCATCAGACGCTGCACGGCGAGACCCGGAAGCTGTTTCAGGCCGTGTAAATCTTCAAAGGTGGTGGTGAACGCGTGGAAGCCGCCCTGTTCCAGGAAGCGCTTCATCCCCAGCTCAATGCGCGCGGCATCGAGAAGGTTCTGCCGCTTATCGCCGTGGATTTGCACCGCGGGGGTCAGGCGATAGCTGCTTTCATACTCATCCACCAGGGCGCTGATTTCACCGTCGGTGACCGCATTGACGACCTGCACCAGATCGCCCACCGCCCAGGTGTTAACCGAGAAGCCAAACTTAATCTGCGCGGCGACTTTATCCCCGTCGGTGACCGCCACTTCGCGCATGTTATCGCCGAAACGGCACACTTTCAGGTGGCGGGTATCCTGTTTAGAGACCGCCTGGCGCATCCACGCGCCGATGCGCTGATGGGCTTCTTTATCCTGCCAGTGGCCGGTCACCACGCTGTGCTGCTGACGCATGCGGGCGCCGATGAAGCCAAATTCGCGGCCGCCGTGGGCGGTCTGGTTCAGGTTCATAAAGTCCATATCGATGCTGTCCCACGGCAGGGCCGCGTTGAACTGGGTATGGAACTGCATCAGCGGTTTATTCAGGATCGTGAGGCCATTGATCCACATTTTCGCCGGCGAGAAGGTATGCAGCCACACCACCATCCCGGCGCACTTATCATCGTAGTTTGCGTCGCGGCAGATATGGGTGATCTCATCCGGCGTGGTACCCAGCGGCTTAAGCACCAGTTTGCACGGCAGTTTGGCTTCCGCATTCAGGCTGTTCACCACATGTTCTGCGTGCTTTGTCACCTGACGTAGCGCTTCAGGGCCGTACAGATGCTGGCTACCGATAACGAACCACACTTCATAGTTATTAAAAATCGTCATTTTCATGTCCTTAATGGGTGAGGGCTGCCTGAGATTGCGGCGCGGATTCCGCTTTTGCAGTCGAAGGGAGATAACGTTGTTCCGCGCTGAGCGACCACTGCTGGTAGCGCTGATAGAGTTGTTCGAAGCGTTGCGCCTGCGCCGGACGAGGCTGCAGGGTACTTTCCACCTGGCTGGCCATGTTTTCCTGCGCGGCAGGGATATCGCGGTATACGCCGGCGGCAACGGCGGCGAAGATAGCCGCGCCCAGGGCGCAGCACTGATCGGACGCGACGATTTGCAGCGGGCGATTCAGCACATCGCAGCAGGCCTGCATGATCACCGGGTTTTTGCGCGCGATGCCGCCGAGCGCCATCACGTTATTGACCGGGATCCCCTGTTCGGTGAAGCACTCCATAATGGCGCGGGCGCCAAAAGCGGTGGCGGCAATCAGTCCGCCGAACAGCGCCGGGGCGTCGGTGGCGAGGTTCAGATCGGTAATGACCCCTTTCAGACGCTGGTTGGCATTCGGCGTACGGCGGCCGTTAAACCAGTCCAGCACCACCGGCAGGTGGTCAAGAGACGGATTTTTTGCCCATGCGTCGGTCAGCGCGGGCAGCAGCTGTTTCTGGCTGGCTTTGATCTGCTCTTTGAGTTCCGGGTGGGCCTGCGCCAGCTGCTCCAGCGGCCAGCCGAGAATGCGGCCAAACCAGGCGTAGATGTCGCCAAAAGCGGATTGCCCCGCTTCCATACCGATAAAGTCAGGCACGACGCTGCCGTCGACCTGGCCGCAAATCCCTTGCACCGTGCGCTCGCCAACGCTCTGTTTATCGGCGATCAGAATGTCGCAGGTGGAGGTGCCGATAACTTTGACCAGCGCGTTTGGCTGCGCACCGGCGCCGACGGCGCCCATATGGCAGTCGAATGCGCCGCCGGAGATGGCGACGGTTTGCGGCAGGCCCAGGCGCGCGGCCCATTCGGCGGTGAGCGTGCCGACCGGGATATCCGCAGTCCAGGTATCGCTGAACATCGGGTAGGCCAGGCTCTGGTTGATTATCGGGTCGAGTTCATCGAAGAAACCGGCAGGCGGCAGTCCGCCCCAGCTTTCATGCCAAAGGGATTTGTGCCCGGCGCTGCAGCGGCCGCGACGAATATCCTGCGGGCGGGTGGTCCCGGAAAGCAGGGCCGGCACCCAGTCGCACAGCTCAATCCACGACGCGGCGGCCTCGGCGACGGCGCTGTCCTGGCGGGTCACGTGGAGGATCTTGGCCCAGAACCATTCGCTGGAGTAGATACCGCCGATATAGCGGGAGTAATCCTCTTTGCCCGGCTGGTGACACAGGCGGGTAATCTCCTCCGCCTCCTCCACCGCGGTATGGTCCTTCCACAGCACGAACATGGCGTTGGGGTTGCTGGCGAACTCGTCGCGCAGCGCCAGCACGTTGCCGTCGGCGTCGATGGGCGCGGGGGTGGAGCCGGTGCTGTCAACGCCGATACCCACCACGGCAGCGCGCTGTTCGGCGCTAAGCGCGGCGAGGACGCTTTTCAGCGCGGCTTCCATTGATTCGATATAGTCGCGTGGATGATGGCGGAACTGGTTGTTCGGACCATCGCAAAATAGCCCCTCCTGCCAGCGCGGATACCACTCGACGCCTGCGGCGAGCTCTTCGCCGGTCGCGCACTCTACCGCCAGGGCGCGTACTGAATCACTGCCAAAATCGAGGCCAATCGCAATTGCCATACTGTTACTCCATGCTAAAAATCATTCATGGTGAAACAGTAGATATCTGGGCTGAAAACCGTCAGGCCGTATTCGCTAATCTTATGGACTATATTGCTGTGACGTCGCAAAGTGTGACGCCGTGCAAATATTCAATGTGGACTTTCCTGCCGTCTTTATAGACACTTCAGTTATGCGCTGAAAGCGCCTGAACTGTGCGCCGTGCTCAGTTTTTATCGAGAAGAGGCGGGTTTTAATTCATTTTCTAACCCGCGTCGCAGCATGAGCGACCAGCCAGAGGATAAAATACAAGGTATGGACAATTGGTGTCCTTAATGTCTCCTGGAGAGCAGAGTTTATGGCCGAAACGCAAAACGATCCTTTGTTGCCGGGTTACTCTTTTAACGCCCATCTGGTGACGGGCCTGACGCCAATTGAAGCCGATGGCTATCTTGATTTCTTTATTGACCGTCCGCTGGGCATGAAGGGCTATATCCTTAATCTGACGATTCGCGGCGAAGGTGTGATCAATAACCACGGGGAGCAGTTTATCTGCCGGCCTGGCGATATGCTGCTGTTCCCGCCGGGAGAGATTCACCATTATGGCCGCCATCCCGATGCCCGCGAGTGGTATCACCAGTGGGTCTATTTCCGGCCGCGCGCCTACTGGCATGAATGGCTTAACTGGCCAACGATTTTTGCCCAGACCGGCTTTTTCCGCCCGGATGAGCAGTGGCAGGCGCGCTTTGGCGAACTGTTCGGGCAGATTGTGGAGGCCGGGCAGGGCGCCGGGCGTTACTCCGAGCTGCTGGCGATCAATCTTATGGAGCAGCTGCTGCTCAGGCGCATGGAAGCTATCAACGAATCGCTGCATCCGCCGCTGGATAACCGGGTGCGCGATGCCTGCCAGTACATCAGCGATCATCTGGCGGACAGCCATTTCGATATTGCCAGCGTCGCCCAGCACGTGTGCCTGTCGCCGTCGCGCCTGTCGCATCTGTTCCGCCAGCAGCTGGGGATCAGCGTACTGGGGTGGCGGGAGGATCAGCGCATTAGCCAGGCCAAGCTGCTGCTGAGCACGACGCGGATGCCGATCGCGACCGTTGGCCGTAACGTCGGTTTTGAGGACCAGCTCTACTTTTCGCGCGTGTTTAAGAAATGCACCGGCGCCAGCCCGAGCGAGTTTCGCGCAGGGTGTGAATAAAAAGTAAAGAAAGTGAAATGATGGCCCGGATTTTTAACACAGCCAGTAAACTATACAAACAAATGATGGCTTGACGAAGTATGAACGGCTCCGGAGAATCCGTGCTTCGTTTTTAAACCGGGTACATTATGCAAGCATTGCTGGAACACTTTATTACTCAATCCACGGTCTATTCTCTGATAGCCGTTCTGCTGGTCGCCTTCCTCGAGTCGCTGGCGCTGGTGGGGCTTATCTTACCGGGAACGGTGATGATGGCCGGATTGGGGGCGCTGATCGGCAGCGGCGAGGTTAACTTCTGGCAGGCGTGGCTGGCGGGGATTATCGGCTGTTTGCTCGGCGACTGGATTTCATTCTGGCTTGGCTGGCGGTTTAAAAAGCCGCTGCATCGCTGGTCTTTTTTGAAGAAAAACAAAGCGCTGCTGGATAAAACCGAACATGCGCTGCATCAGCACAGCATGTTTACGATTCTGATTGGCCGCTTTGTCGGGCCCACGCGTCCGCTGGTGCCGATGGTCGCCGGAATGCTCGATCTGCCGGTCGCGAAGTTCATCCCGCCGAATATCATCGGCTGCCTGCTGTGGCCGCCGCTCTACTTCTTACCGGGAATCCTTGCCGGGGCGGCCATTGATATCCCGGCCGATGAGAATAGCGCCAGCTTTAAGTGGCTGCTGCTGGGGGCGGCACTGCTGGCGTGGCTGGCGGCGTGGCTATGCTGGCGGCTGTGGCGCAGCGCCAAAAGCGCTGGCGATCGTCTCACCCGGTTTCTGCCGCGTTCGCGCCTGCTGTGGCTCGCTCCGCTCATGGTGTGCGCCGCCGGCGCGGCGCTGGTGTTTGCCTTCCGTCATCCGCTGATGCCGGTCTATCTCGACATCCTGCATAAGGTTATTTTGCGCTAATTCCCAGCAGCGCCGAGGCGCTGCTGTTGCCGCTGAGCAGCGCGGCGGTCGCGCCATCCCAGGCAATGCGTCCCTCAGCCACGACCACCGACCGCGGCGCGATGCGCGCCGCATCTTCCACGCTGTGCGAGACCATCAGCAGCGTCAGCTGCCGCTGCTGGCAGACATCGGCAACCAGCGTCAGCATCTCCAGCCTCAGCGCGGGATCGAGCGCCGAGAAGGGCTCATCCAGCAGCAGTACCGGCTGCTGGCGCACCAGACAGCGCGCCAGCGCCGCACGCTGGCGCTGGCCGCCGGAAAGCTCGCCCGGCAGCCGCTCTAACATCGCGTCAATCCCCATCTGTCCGGCAATCGCCTGCAGATGGGCGGATTGATCCGCGTTCAGCTTGAGCCCCGGATGCATTCCCAGCGCAATGTTCTGGCGGATGGTGAGATGGTTGAACAGATTATTTTCCTGAAACAGCATCGATACCGGACGACGCGCGGGCGGCGTGTGGGTATGGGGCTGGCCGTCGAGCGCGATACTGCCGCTGGCGGGCGTTAAAAAACCGGCAATCAGGTTCAGCAGCGTGCTTTTTCCGGCCCCGCTCGGGCCAAGAACCGCGATGCGCTCACCGCGTTCGACGGAAAGCGTAAAACGCATCGGCAGATGCTGGTAAAGCCAGGTCACATCATTCAGTTTTAGCATCGCGTCCCGGAAGTTTTTCAATCACGCTAAAGAGTAAAAAGCACAGCAGCAGAAGCAGAAGGGCGGTCACGGCGCCGTCCTGGCTACGGTAAGAACCAATTTGCTGATACAGATAAAAGGGCAGCGTACGGAAATCTTCGTTGCCGAACAGCGCCACGACGCCGAAATCGCCAATCGATAGCACGCAGGCGAAGGCCAGCGCCTGGGCCAGCGGCCGCTTTAAAGCGCGAAGCTCAACCACCCGAAGGCGGGTGAAGCCGTGCATCCCCAGCGACTGGCAGAGGGTGCCGTAGCGGGCGGCGATATCGCGCATCGGATTTTCCAGTACCTTGAGCGCATAGGGGATTGCCATCAGCGCATTGGTGAAAATCACGATACCGTCGGCGGACTCGGGCAGGCCCACGCTGTTATTGAGCAACAGGAAGAAACCGGTGGCCAGCACGATGCCCGGCATGGCGAGGATCAGCATCCCGCTCAGCTCAAGCGCCTGACCGGCCAGAGGGTGACGGCGGGCGCGAAGCTCGCGGCTGCTCCAGAGCAGCATCATGGTAAGGATGACGCTTAAGAGCCCGGCGGCAAGCGCGATACGCAGCGACGTCCACAGCGCCTGCCACAGCGCCGGCTGATGCAGCACGCTCAGCAGATTGCTGTTCAGCCCGTCGCCTATCACCGCCAGCAGCGGCGGCAGCAGCAGTAAAAGCGCCGCGCCAATCAGCGCCGCGTCGCACAGCCGGCTGTACAGCCGGTCGTCGGGATCGCGCCAGCCGCGAATATGGCTGGCCCCGATGGCGAGGGCTTTACTCAGGCGCTGGCTAAGCAGCACCAGCCCGAGGCAGCAGACCATCTGGATAAGCGCCAGCATCGCCGCGCGCGCCGGGTCGTAGTCGAAATTAAGGGCCTGGTAAATCGCCAGTTCGATGGTGGTCGCCCGCGGGCCGCCGCCCAGCGACAGCACGGTCGCAAAGCTGGCGAAACAGAGCATAAAGATCAGCGCCGCGACCGGTGGAATTTGCCGGCGCAGCCACGGCCACTCGACCAGCCGGAAGAAGACGTAGCCGCGCATGCCGAGCTGGGCGGCGATTTGCCGCTGTTCGCCGGGGATATTTTCCAGCGTCTGCAGCAGCAGGCGCGTGGCCATCGGCATATTAAAGAATACGTGCGCCAGCAGGATCCCCTGTAGCCCGTAGGGCGTGAATTCCCACTGCCAGCCAAAAACGTGGCATAGCTGGGCCAGCCAGCCCTGACGACCGTAGACGCTAAGAATGCCGAAGACCGCCACCAGTACCGGCAGAATTAAGGTCATCGCGCAAAGGCGCAGCAGCAGCGTGCGCCCTGGGAAGCGACGCCGGTACAGGGCGCGGGCGAGGAATATCGCCGGTAGCACCGAAAAAAGCGCGGAAAGGAAGGCCTGCCAGAAGGAGAAACGCACCACGTGCCAGAGATAGCTGTCGCGGATAAGCGCGTTCCAGGAGGTCTCCGGAGCGCTGAACCATAGCGCCAGAAAGGCGGCCAGCGCCACGACGACCAGCACGATGGCCGCCGTGAGTCCCGGCAGGAGCCAGCCGAAAGCTAGCGGCTGACGGCGCGTTGCCATGCGCTAATCCAGTTCTGACGTTCGGCGGCCACCTGTTGCGGTGTGAATTCGAGGGTCGTTTGCGGTTTCATCAGCGCGTCAAAGCCTGCCGGAAGCGCAACCGTCGTCACCGGATACATCCAGTTGCCGGTGGGGATCGCGTTCTGGAAGCCCGGCGATACCATAAATTTAAGGAACTTTTCCGCCAGCTCCGGCTGTTTGCTGGCCGCGGTGCGGGCGGCTACCTCAACCTGCAGGTAGTGGCCTTCAGCGAAGTTTGCCGCGGCGTAGTTATCTTTTTTCTCTTCGATAATGTGGTAAGCCGGGGAGGTGGTGTAGCTCAGCACCAGATCGCTTTCGCCTTTCAGGAACAGGCCGTAGGCTTCGCTCCAGCCCTTGGTAACGGTAACGGTTTTCGCCGCCAGCTTCTGCCAGGCTTCCGGCGCTTTATTGCCGTAGACTTTTTGCATCCACAGCAGCAGGCCCAGGCCCGGCGTACTGGTGCGCGGATCTTCATAAATCACCCGCCATTTTTGCTCGCCCTCAACCAGCTCTTTCAGGCTTTTCGGCGGATTTTTCAGCTTGTTTTTATCGTAAACAAAGGCGAAGTAGCCGTAATCGAACGGCACGAAGGTGTCGTTGTCCCAGCCGCCGGGCACGCTGACCGCGCTGGCCGGGACGCCGCTTTTGGCGAACAGCTTGCTTTGCAAAGCGGCTTCCAGCAGGTTGTTATCCAGCCCCAGCACCACGTCGGCTTTGCTGTTTTTGCCTTCCATTCGCAGGCGGTTGAGCAGCGAGACGCCATCTTCCAGCGCCACGAACTTCAGCTCGCAGCCGCAGTCGGCTTCAAAGGCTTTTTTAACCGCCGGGCCCGGGCCCCAGTCGGCGGAGAACGAGTCGTAGGTATAAACGGTGAGCAGCGGTTTGGCAAAAACGGGCGCGGCGACCAGCGCCAGCAGGGGGAGTAATTTTTTCAACACTTTGCACCTCAGAAAAAGGGGTGGCAAAGGATTTTGAGAGGGCCTCAAATCCCTTCGCCGGCGTTATCCGGATCAGGTTCGACGGGTATTTTCTCAGCCCATACGCTTTATCTTCGGGTTGCTTCTGCGCTAACCGCGCGTTGAGGCAACTTGAATGAGATTGCGTATGTTTATTAGCACCCCGTTGAGAACGGCAGTTAGTGTAATGATTTTGTTTGCCAACGGAAAGCATTACGGCTCCGGCGGCGCGAACCACGCGGACTTAAAGTCAAACCAGCCGAGCGTGTTCATGCGTACGCCGCGCATGCTGCGCTGCCCCTGGATCATCAGCCAGTGGTGGATCAGCGGCACCACGGTTTGATTGGCCAACAGCTGCTGACTCCAGGTGGCCGGGTTCAGCTCGCCCGCGCGCCAGCGAGCGGCGTCCTGTTCCCAGTCGATGGGGATACAGTTGCGAATCAGCGGAACTTCATACAGCCAGGCAAACAGGGAGAAATCGATCGGCAGCGTAAAGTTGGCGCTGTTGAGCCATACGTCGCTGACCACCTCCCCGCGGTGCCACTCCTGATACTCCAGCTCCTGGATCTCCAGTTTAACCTGATGCTCGGCCAGCAGCGTTGCCATGATCCCGCCCATCACGCGATGCTCGACGTGATCCTGGTAGTAGGTCAGCCTGACCGTCTCAAGGCCGGCAGGCTTCTCGCAGGCGTGGCTGCGCGCATGATGCCAGCGGGGCAGCAGGCCATACGCCGGGAACCAGTTGCCCTGATAGTGCTCGCCCGCGTGATAGAGCAGGTTAGCGGGCTGGAACACATAGCTTAGCCACTGGCGTACCGCGCTGTTACCGCCCAGCGGGCTGCGGGCGTCGAACAGCAGGTAATAACACCCCTCTTCCAGGCGGCTTTCCACCGCTTTTTCGCTTTGCGTGGTGCCCTGTAACGTCAACCCGCCGTTGGGTTCTTCGCTGATTTCCGGCAGGACCCAGACGTTCACTTCATCGATCAGCGCCCGGTAGCCGAAATAGTCATCGAAGGCGTGAATTTTGAGCTGATTCTGGTTATTACGCACAACCGAGTAGGGCCCGGTCCCCACGGGGATACTGGAGAAATTCTCCATCGTTCGCCACTCATGCGGGAGGATCATGGCCGGGACCTGGCTTAACAACCACGGCAGCCAGCGGTCGGGCTGGCGGAGATGAATGTCGAGGGTCCATGCGGTGGGAGAGTCGATGCGCTCGATATGAGAGAACAGCGGCAGGGCGTTGCTGCGCTGCAGAGAGGTAATGACATCTTCCATCTCCAGCTCTCGTCCATGATGAAAATGAATCCCCGGACGCAGAAAAAAGCGCCAGTGGGTGGGGGCGATCTGCTGCCAATGGTGAGCAATATCGGCCTCCAGTTCCCCATTTTCCTCATTTACCCGCGTCAGGGCGCTAAAAATCTGCCGGGCAATATGCGTTTCCGAGCGGCGCAGCGCGCTGCCGGGCAGCAGATTTTTCATCGGCCGATAGTAGAGCACGCGCAGGATATGCCGGCCCTGACGAAAGCTGCGGCCTAAATGGGAAACCAGCATTTGCCGGACGGCGGCTTTATCGCCAACCAGCTGCACCAGCTGATCGATTCTGTCCTGATCCAGCAGATCTTCCGCCCTCTGCTGCTGCAGGGCGAGACCGGTATAGAGAAAAGAGAGGCGGGAGCGCTTGCCGCGCCCGGCCTCCGCCTCCCAGGTCAGCCAGCCGCGCGCTTCCATCATGTTGAGCAGGGTACGCATATGGCGGCGCGAGCAGCTTAGCATCTCTGCCAGCGCATTCAGCGTGGTCTCCTGCGACTTGCCATCGCAGCACTGCCACAGGCGGATGAACTGCTGTTGTAAACGACCGGAAGACATAAAAGGGGAACTCCTGATAAAAACTCAGCAATTTATTACTTCCTATATTAAGTCAATAATCAACATCGATGAAGCGAGGAGGTGAATATGATGGGGTCAACCATGAAACAGTTCTACCAACGCTACTTTTCTGCGACGCAGGATGCGTCCTGGCTGGCCCGCCTGATGGCAGGAAGACAGCAGAAAATGCTCGGCGAGCTGATGCAGTGGGGAGTTACGTCGCAGACCTCGGATCATTGACTTGCAGACATCATGTGTGACTGAGTATTGGTGTTATACTCGTCGTCTTTCAAGCTGCAGGTGCGTTGGCTGCGCCCGCTCGCCCAGGCCACATAGTTATCTATGTTTCCAGTGACTTACGTTCTGGCCGCCTGCCCGCAACTCGAAATCCATAGAGTATAGAATCACCCGCCAGCAGAATACTTCTGCTGGCTTTTTTCGTTTTCTTCGCGTGCTTAAGGATATTTCATGCTGTGGTTAATGACGATGGGGCGTCGTCTAAACGGCGTTTACGCCGCTTTTATGCTTGTCGCTTTCATGATGGGGATCGCCGGCGCGCTGCAGGCGCCGACGCTCAGCTTATTCCTCAGCCGCGAAGTGGGCGCGCAGCCGTTCTGGGTAGGACTGTTCTATACGGTTAACGCCATTGCCGGCATTCTGGTCAGCCTGGCGCTGGCTAAACGCTCCGACAGCCGGGGCGATCGCCGGCGGCTGATTATGTTTTGCTGCCTGATGGCGGTGGGAAACGCGCTGCTGTTCGCTTTTAATCGCCACTATCTGACGCTGATTACCTGCGGGGTTATGCTGGCCTCGGTGGCGAATGCCGCGATGCCGCAGCTTTTTGCCCTGGCGCGGGAATATGCCGATAGCTCGGCGCGCGAAGTGGTGATGTTCAGTTCGATAATGCGTGCGCAGCTTTCGCTGGCGTGGGTTATTGGTCCACCGCTGGCTTTTATGCTGGCGCTGAATTATGGCTTCACCACCATGTTTTCGATTGCCGCCGGGATCTTTGTTATAAGCCTGGCGCTGATCGCCGTCAAACTGCCCTCGGTCGCCCGCGTTGAGCAGCCTTCGGAAGGCGCTGACGTGCTGGTGCAGGCCGGAGGATGGCACGATAAAAACGTGCGGATGCTGTTTATCGCCTCCACGCTGATGTGGACCTGCAATACCATGTATATCATTGATATGCCTCTGTGGATCAGCAGCGATCTTGGCCTGCCGGACAGCCTTGCGGGGATTTTGATGGGCACCGCTGCCGGGCTGGAGATCCCGGCGATGATACTGGCGGGCTACTACGTTAAGCGCTGGGGCAAACGCAAGATGATGGTGACAGCGGTTGCGGCGGGCGTGCTGTTTTATATCGGTCTGATTCTGTTCCACGACCGCGTGGCGCTGCTGGTGCTACAGCTGTTTAATGCCGTATTTATCGGGATTGTTGCCGGGATTGGCATGCTGTGGTTTCAGGATCTGATGCCCGGACGGGCGGGCGCCGCGACGACGCTGTTTACCAACAGTATTTCCACCGGGGTGATTCTGGCGGGGGTGATTCAGGGCGCGCTGTCGCAAAGCTATGGTCACGCCAGCGTCTACTGGACGATTGCCGCAATTTCGCTGGTGACGCTGTTTATGACCAGCAGGGTGAAAGATATCTGAATCGCCACCCCTGTCCCGGCAGGATGCCGGGACAGGGGCTGGACAGGTTATTTCAACACGATCCTTTTAATATCGCCGATAATAAAAACATACGCGATAACGCCAACCAGCGCGGTTAAACCGATATAAATCAGCGCATAGAAAAAATTACCGGTCATGGATATGATAACCCCAATAATTAATGGGGTAATAATTGATGCCATATTAGCACAGAAGTTGAAAATGCCGCCGGTCAATCCGCCCATATTCTTAGGGGCAATGTCAGAAATAAGCGTCCAGCCGAGGCCAACCATACCCTGGCCAAAAAATGCAATCGACATAATAATAATGACAGCGGTGTTGCTATCGACCCAGTTAGCAATGATGATGCAGCTCGACAGTAGCAGTCCGGAAATAATTGGCAGCTTTCTGCTAATATTTACTGAGTTGGTTTTCTTTATTATTTTATCGGATACCCAACCGCCGAAAAAGATACCGATAGCCGCGGCCAGGAACGGCCAGGAGGCGAAGAAACCCACGTGAAGCCAGGGGAGGTGGCGTTCGTTAGCCAGATAAGTCGGGAACCATGTCAGGAAGAAAACCAGCGTGGTGTTACCGGCAAATTGACCAAGGCTGGCGCCGATGATTTGCCGGCAGCACAGCAGACGTTTCGCATCATGCCAGTTGAAAGGGATATTTTCATTGACGCATGCCGTATTTTCTACGCCGATATACTCCAGCTCTTCTTTATTTGCCGTTTTTGATTCATGTGGCTCGTGATAAAACTTCCACCATACAAAAGTAAACGCAATACCCAACCCACCGGTCAGGAAAAATAGCGTTCTCCAGCCATGATGCTCCAGAATTAAAAAAAGGAGCGGAGAGAATGCGGCCAGGCCAATATATTCACCGACGGTGTAAGTCGCCGTTGCCCGGGCGCGTTCATGCTGCGGAAACCATTTACTGACGACACGGCTATTAACCGGGAAACAGGGGGCTTCGCTGATGCCTAAGCCTAAACGCAGCAGCAGCAGCGATTTTAGGCCGACAGAAAAGCTTTGCAGTAAGGTAAAGGTTGACCAGAAAAAAATAGAAAGCGCGTAGGTCAGCTTATTGCCGAAGCGATCGAGAAACATCCCGCCGGGAATTTGCGCCAGAGCGTAGGTCCAGGCGAAAGCGGAAAAAACGATCCCCATCATGGCCGGGTCAATATCTATTTCGCTCGTTAACTTGGGCGCAACAATACCTAAAATAGTCCGATCGAGATAATTTATCATCGTCCCTATCGATAGTAACATTAAAATTACAATTCGCGTTTTAGTTCGCTTTTGCGTGGCCGACGGCAAAATCGGCCGTTCCTGAGCATCGATCGTCCTCATAGTGATTTCCTTTAAAGTTTAAAATATTTTTGCATGAATTTATGCAGGCAAAAATATTCTATTTGACGTTGACGCTATCGATGATAAGTCACGCTTTGTTACGGCTTCTGTGACATGGCATAACAATATTTGATATAACCCCGATATTTCTCCTTTTCGGCTCATCATCGATAGCCTGTATGGTATATTAGGGGCATGAGTTTTATTCTTATATTATACGAGCAAAAATAATGAACCTAAAGCAACTTTATTATTTTAAGCGGCTGGCAGAAACCGAGCACTACACTGAAGCTGCCTCCAGTCTTTTTATCACTCAACCCTCGCTAAGCCACGCCATATCTGAACTGGAGAAAGAGCTTGGCGTGGCGCTATTTGCCAGGAAAGGGCGTAATGTCAAAATTACGCAGAATGGTAAGCGCTTTCTGCCCTACGTCGAAGATGCCCTGGCCTCATTAGAGAATGGCCGCATGACGTTGCAAAAAAATAGCGACGAGAACAAGGAGAATATTCGCATTGCGTTTATTTACACCATGGGCGAATATGTTGTTCCGCAGTTAATTAATAAATATTCACTTTCACCATCTCGTCACAATGTGACATTTTCTTTTACTCAGGGAACGTCGTTAACGCTTCTGCAGGAACTGAAGGCCGGGAAAAGCGACCTGGCGATTTGTTCCTATATTGCGGATGAACCTGATATCGACTTTATTCCTATTATTCAGCAGGAGCTGGTCGTGGTGACGGCAAAAGATCACCCTCTGGCCAGGCTCTATGAAAATGAAGTCGACCTGGTGGAGACTATCCACTATCCCTATATCTATTTTTCAGAAAATAGCGGGTTACGCCCCTTTATTGATAACGTGTTTATGCAGCAAAAGCTGGTGCCGGATATTGCCTGCTACGTTGATGAGGATACGGCGATGGCGGGGCTGGTCAGTATTGATTACGGTATTGCGATTATGCCGCGAATTTCCGCGCTCTCGTATTACAACGTGCATATCCTGACGATTAAAAATGCGATTCCTCCGCGTTATATCTATCTGGCAACGATGAAAGAGCGGGTACTTTCTCCGGCGATTCAGTCATTTAAAGATGTCATTATTAATGACAGCCAAAAAATCCGCTAGCAACATCGCCCGGAGGGTGACCCCCGGGCGAAGTTTTATCAGGAAAGAATATCCATCAGTTCACGCAGTTGGGTAATGGCGATTTGCCCTGGCGCAGAAGCCTGGCCGACGGTACCGAAGGTCATTGCTGAACCGAACAAACGGCCGGTTACCCGGCTCACGCCGCCGGATTTACCCATCGACATGGTGATTAACGGCCGAGTCGCGTACTTCTCTTTCATCGTCAGGGTTGCCGAGAGCAGGGTCAGGACATCCTGCGGCGACTGCGGCATAACCGCGATCTTCGGCAGGTCAGCGCCAAGATCCTGCATGCGGCGCAGGCGGTAGATGATATCTTCCTGAGCCGGCGTTTTATGGAAATCGTGATTGCTCATGATAACTTTGACGCCCGCAGCGTGGGCATCGCTCACCAGCGAGCGAATTTGCGCTTCGTCATTAAACAGCTCGATATCAATCACGTCGGTCAGACCGCTAACGGCCGCCTGGCGATTCAGCTCAAAATAGGCTTCGTCGCTGATTTCCGTTTCGCCACCCTCTTTTTTACTGCGGAAGGTGAACAGCAGCGGGATCTCTTTCAGCAGCTGGCGAATCTCGCCCAGCGCCAGTAGTACCTGCTCCGTTTCTCTGACCTGGGTGAAGTGATCGACGCGCCACTCGATAATATCGGCTCCGGCGGTAGCCAGCGCGCGCGCGTTAGTCTGCAGCTCGGCGAGCGTTTTGCCGATCAGCGGTACGCAGATTAAGGTTTCCCCTTCCTGGAAGGTGATGTTTTTTACTGTTACTGCTTGAGTCATGTTGGTATCCATTATTCTTTTTGTCATTGACCATCAGGCGGTTGCTGCAACCCGGGATGTTTTTGCAGCGGCGCGAACCTGAAGCTGACGATAACCGATGTACAGGGCGATCACAAAGCCGACGATCGCGATCAGAAGATCGAACCACATAATGCTGGCAATACCTATCTTCGACAGTTTTGCCGTGATCAGCGGGATCGTAAAGCTGGCCAGACTTCCTGCGGTATAAAAGATCCCGGTGGCTTTGCCTTTTCCGTTCGGGAAGCTCATGGCCATAATGGTCGCGCCTATCTGCAGCACGCCGCCGGCGGCGGCAAAGCCGATGATAAAGGCGAAGCCGGTCACTATCATTGGCGTAGGGAACAGGCAAACGATCAGCAGTGACATCATCGACAGGAAAGTGTAAACGATCATGGCGACGGCCGAGCTAAATACCTCTTTGACAAAGGCCGCGGTGACGAACACGCACGTCAGGGAACCGGCAGTATAGACGCTCAGGAGTTTAATGGCCGACTCGTGCGGGATGCCGGCAACGAACTCGCCGTACTGCGCTAACCACTGGCTGACCAGATAAAAAGTCGCCATACCGATATAGCCGTACAGGGTAAAGATGGCCATATCCAGCTTGCCGGCGTTCGCCTGCGGGGCAACGGCGGCGGCCGACGATTTTTCTGCGGTTTCCTTTTTCGCCCGATGGTCCGGGAAAGGCATTTTTATCAGGTAGATAGCGCTAATAATCATCAATACGGCGGCGATGATAAACGACCATCCGTACCACATATTCGCCCAAATCAGCGCACCGATAATGAACGGCAGCAGGAACTGCCCGGCAGAGACAAAGGCTTTGATCAGCACATTTGCCCGGCTGGCGGAGTTAGGGAAGGCTTCCATCAGCGCCGGATAGGTTCCGGAATCGAGGAAGCTGTTTGCCAGACCGGCCATAATGCCGAAGAAGTAGGCCATATAAATGTTTTTCGTCAGCAGAATACCGAGGAAAAACACCAGATAGCTGGCGATGCCGAGATAGATAAAAGGTTTACGGCCAAAACGGTCGGACAGGAATCCTGTGACGATCGTGGCGAGCTTACCGATCCCGAGCGACGAAATGACGATGGAGACGCCGGCAGCGTCGGTCCCCCACTGTTCCTGCAGATTCGCCATATTGAGGGTGATTAACAAAACCCCCATGCCGTGGATCAGGTAGTTAAGATAGAGCCCAGCCGCCGTTGGGACATATGGATTTTTCATCGCGACCATCCTTAGAACAGGATACTTTTGATGTGTTCAACCGGCATTTCTTTGCCCGTCCAGATTTCAAAAGCGCGCGCGCCTTGCCAGAGCATCATCCCCAGACCGTTGATGGTGCGGCAGCCTTTTTTCTCGGCCACTTCCAGCAGATAAGTTTTGCGCGGGTTGTAGACCACGTCAGACACGATCAGGTCCGGGCGCAGGAAGCTGTCGTCAGGCAGCAGCATCTGGCCTTCAAACGGTTTCATGCCCACGCCGGTGGCGTTAGTCAGAATGACGCTGCTGTCGATTTCCGCGCGCAGTTTGTCATGATCGTCCAGATCGAACAGGTGGATCTCGCAGTTGGTGTTATTACGGATTTTGGCGACGGTCTGTTCGGCATTGGCGAAGAATTTATCTTTGCGGTTAAAGATGGAGATCGCTTTGACGCCATCGAGCGCGGCCTGAACGCAGAGCGCGGTTGCCGCGCCGCCAGCGCCCAGAACGGTCATTTTTTTGCCGATGATATCAATGCCCTCTTCTTTGAGCGCGCGCATATAGCCGGTGCCATCGGTAATGTGGCCGGTCAGTACGCCATTGTCGTTCACCACGGTATTCACCGCGCCAACCAGTTCTGCCGCCGGCGAGAGCTTGTCCAGATACTGGCAAATCTCCGTTTTGTTCGGCATGGAGACGTTACAGCCGCGCAGTTTTAACGCGCGAAAGCCCTGAACGACATCTTTCAGCGTTTCATTACCCACTTCGAAGGCCAGGTAAACGTAGTCCAGCCCCAGATGGGCAAAGGCTTCGTTATGCATGGTTGGCGACATGCTGTGACGAATCGGGGTCGCAATCAGGCCAATCAGCTCGGTATGTCCGGTAATACGTTCTGCCATGATAAAATCCTCAATATGTTAGAAATGGAATTTTTGTCGATTCGCGGTTGCCGAGAGCCCCCATATCTTCGAGGGTGTCCAGCACGTTGCGCCCTTCGCGCACGCCATCAATGATTCGCCGGGCCATCAGGCTGTCGCCGATGTTCATTATTTTTACGTTATTGGCTCTGGCCCATTGTTCAATCTCAGTGAGACCGGCGGTGTTGGCGCGCATTCCCAGGCAGACGAAGCCGTAATCGAAAGGAATGTCGAAGGTGCCATCCGCATTTTTAACGGTGAAATGCGTCGGGGTGACGGCAACCAGCTGCGTGCGCATGTGCTGTTCCACGTGATGTTCATCCAGCATGGTCAACATGGCGTTTTTGGTAATGATGTCCAGATCGCGACCCGGCGCGTCCTGCATCTCGATAAGCACGGCGCTGGCACCGCGCGCGGAGAAGTACTCGATAACGTCCAGACCCACGGCGCCTGCGCCGACGACGGCGATGCGTTTACCTGTAGCATCGGCAAACTGGTCCAGATGATGAATCATGTTGGTAATGGAGAAGACGTTCCCGCCTTCGACATCGATGTTCTCGCGCAGTCCTTCAATGGGCGGCAGCAGGGGCACTGAACCGGTGGCGTTGACGATTAAATCCGGGCGAAGAGCGGAAACGGACGCCACGGTGGCGCGTTTGCCGACCTGCAGCATCAGGTTATCGAGCGAGGCGATACGGTTTTTCATAAACTGCGGAAAATCAGCGATACGCTTTTTCTCCGGCAGCAGGGAGATCTCGCTGGCCAGTCCGCCGATGCTGTGCTTCTCTTCCAGCAGCCAGGTATGACAGCCGACTTCAGCCGCGGTGCAGGCCGCTTCCATTCCCGCCGTACCCGCGCCGATGACCACGACGTTGGTATCGCGGATCACGCGCTGCTGCTTATACGCGTCGCCGTGGATGATATCCGGGTTGATCGAGCAGCGAAGAGGGCGGGAGCGGGCGATGCGGTGATCCGCGCAGCCAATGTTGCAGGAGATGCATTTCCGCATCAAACGTTCGTTGCCGCTTTGAACTTTTTGCACCCACTCCGGCTCGGCGATCAGGCCGCGGCCAATGGCAATCAGGTCGGCATCGCCGCTGGCGATAATATCTTCGGCGACTTTCGGGGTACGGATGTTGCCGGCAATCACCGTGGGCTTGTGGAATTTGTCGCGTACCGCACGCGAGAGGTAGCGCTTCCAGCCATCTTCCAGAGACATCTGGTCAATCTGGAAATTGAGGTTGTCGTTTTGCGCGGCGGAGACGTTGATAATATCCACTTTTTCCTGGCACAGTTCGAGGATCCGCAAGGAGTCTTCGAGCGTATTTCCACCTTTCAGAAAGTCATCGGCGCTAATACGCAGGCTGACCGGAAAACGCGGACCTACGCAGGCCCGAACCTTATCGACGATTAAGGTTAATATTCTGGCGCGATTCTCTACGCTGCCGCCAAATTCATCGGTGCGCTTATTAAACAGCGGTGATAAAAACTGGCTAATTAAATAAGAGTGGCCGGCGTGAATTTCCACGCAGTCGAATCCAGCGCGGCGAACGCGCTCCGCCGCGTCACCAAATTTATCGACGGCATGATATATCTCATCGTGCGTCATCGGGCGGGGAATATTCCCGTTCTTTTTGGACGGCGTGCTGGAAGAAGACAGCGGCATTTCGCCGTTCAGGCGATACGCATAGGCCGACGCGCCGGCGTGGTTTAATTGAATACTGACGCAGGCGCCGTGTTTATGTAAGGTTTCGGTTAATTTGAACAGGCGCGGAATATATTGATCGTTATCGATACGCAGCTGCGTAGTGCCGTTAGAGGCGAAAGGAAAATCGATGCAAATATTCTCGATAGTGATGAGTCCTGTGCCGCCCCGCGCGCGTAGCTCATAGTAGTCAATCTGCTCCTGCGTGACTTCCCCGTTCAGGCTCGCCAGGTTGGTGCCCATTGGCGGCATGATGATGCGGTTTTTTATTGTCATTCCGTTAATGGTCAACGGGGAAAAAAGATGGGGATAGTGGCTCATATGCTCTCTCCACTGGATGCCTGATGGCCTTTTACGGCGATTCTGGCCTGTCCAAAGTTAATATTTCTCTGTGGGAAAGATAACGAGGCGTTTAATAGAAAAATAATGCTTTTTTTTGCGCGGAGCTATAGCGTGATTCTATGGGATTAACAATTTATTTACACATTGGTGTTTTTACCTTAAATATTTCAATCGATTTTTTACTTGTACTTGTGGAATGACACAAAAATAGTAGGGGAATGATTGAATAGATGCCCAATTGATAATGATTTATTTTTATCGCGGCAAAAATGTCGCCCCGTGATAGCGACGAATATTGATATATGTGCGCCAGATCTCATTTTTACCGGCGAAAAAAAAGCCCGGATCGCGGTCCGGGCTGAGATATACATGGCGGCTGCCTTAATTCATAAAGGCCGGCTGTTTTTTCTCATAGGCTGAGATCGCCTCTTCATGCTGCAAAGTCAGGCCGATGCTGTCCAGACCGTTCAGCATGCAGTGGCGGCGGAAAGCGTCAATTTTAAAGCTGTAAGATTTATCGCCTGCTTTAACCACTTCGGCTTCCAGATCGACTTCAAACTTAATGCCCGGCTGGGAGTGGACCAGCTTAAACAGCTCATCGACCTGCGCTTCGCTCAGGGTGACCGGCAGCAGCTGATTGTTAAAGCTGTTGCCGTAGAAGATATCGGCGAAGCTCGGCGCGATGACGACTTTAAAACCGTAATCGGTCAGCGCCCACGGCGCGTGCTCGCGCGAAGAGCCGCAGCCGAAGTTTTCCCGCGCCAGCAGGATAGAGGCGCCTTTATATTCCGGGAAGTTCAGCACGAATTCCGGGTTAGGCTGTTCGCCTTTGTCGTCCAGGAAGCGCCAGTCGTTAAACAGATGGGCGCCAAAACCGGTACGCGTGACTTTCTGCAGGAACTGCTTTGGAATGATTGCATCGGTATCGACGTTCGCGGCGTCCAGCGGAACCACCAGGCCGGTATGTTGGGTAAATTTCTCTGCCATGATGGTTTCCTTATTTCAAGCTACGGATATCGGCGAAATGACCGGTAACGGCCGCCGCGGCTGCCATGGCCGGGCTGACCAGGTGAGTACGCCCGCCGCGGCCCTGACGGCCTTCAAAGTTACGGTTGCTGGTGGAGGCGCAGCGCTCGCCCGGGTTCAGGCGGTCGTTGTTCATCGCCAGGCACATGGAGCAGCCGGGTAAACGCCACTCAAAGCCGGCTTCAATAAAGATTTTATCCAGGCCTTCGGCTTCGGCCTGCGCTTTTACCGGACCAGAGCCTGGCACGACCAGCGCCTGAACGCCCGGCGCGACTTTGCGGCCTTTAGCGATTTCGGCCGCCGCGCGTAAGTCTTCGATACGCGAGTTGGTGCAGGAGCCGATAAAGACTTTATCAATCGCCACGTCGGTTAACGGTACGCCAGATTTCAGGCCCATATAGGCCAGCGCTTTTTCCGCGCTCGCGCGCTCTACCGGGTCGGTGAATGATGCCGGATCCGGAATGATGTCGGTGACGGAGATGACCTGACCTGGGTTGGTGCCCCAGGTGACCTGCGGGGCAATCTCTTCCGCCTGCAGGGTGACAACGCTGTCAAAGGTCGCGCCATCATCGGTGGTCAGGGTTGTCCACCAGGCGACGGCTTCGTCAAAATCCTTGCCTTTCGGCGCGTGCAGACGGCCTTTCACGTAATCGAAGGTGGTCTGGTCAGGCGCGACCAGGCCCGCTTTCGCGCCCATTTCGATAGCCATATTGCACAGGGTCATACGGCCTTCCATGCTTAAATCACGGATGGCTTCGCCGCAAAATTCGACAACATGACCGGTGCCGCCGGCGCTGCCGGTTTTACCGATAATCGCCAGAACGATATCTTTGGCGGTGATGCCCGGAGCCGCTTTACCTTTGACTTCGATCTTCATGGTTTTAGCGCGACCCTGCTTCAGCGTCTGCGTAGCCAGGACGTGTTCGACTTCAGAGGTGCCGATACCGAAGGCCAGCGCGCCGAATGCGCCATGGGTTGCCGTGTGTGAGTCGCCGCAGACGATGGTCATACCCGGCAGGGTGACGCCCTGTTCCGGCCCCATCACGTGGACGATGCCCTGGAAAGGGTGGTTCAGATCGTACAGTTCCACGCCGAACTCTTTGCAGTTTTTAATTAACTCCTGCATCTGGATACGCGCCATTTCGCCGGACGCGTTAATGTCTTTCGTCTGCGTCGAAACGTTGTGATCCATCGTGGCGAAGGTTTTGCCCGGCTGACGTACCGGGCGTTTGTGGGCGCGCAGACCGTCAAACGCCTGCGGCGAGGTCACTTCGTGAACCAGATGACGGTCAATATACAGCAGCGGGGTTTCGTTTTGCGCTTCATAAACCACGTGAGCATCAAACAACTTTTCGTATAACGTCTTCGCCATGATTACACCCCTTCAGCGACATAGCGGGCAATGATATCGCCCATTTCATCGGTACTGACCGCCGCCGCGCCGCGCGCTAAATCGCCGGTACGTACGCCTTCTTCTAATGCGCGGTTGATCGCATTTTCAATCGCGGTTGCCGCGTTATCGGCATCCAGGCTATAGCGCAGCAGCAGCGCCAGGGAGAGGATCTGCGCGATGGGGTTAGCGATGTTTTTACCGGCGATATCCGGCGCGGAGCCGCCTGCGGGTTCATATAAACCAAAGCCTTGCTCGTTGAGGCTGGCGGACGGCAGCATGCCCATTGAACCGGTAATCATGGCGCATTCGTCAGACAGGATGTCGCCGAAAAGATTGGAGCACAGCAGGACGTCAAACTGGGACGGATCTTTGATCAGCTGCATGGTGGCGTTGTCGATATACATATGCGACAGCTCAACGTCAGGATACTGCTTACTGACTTCACTAACGATTTCACGCCACAAAATAGAAGACTGCAGCACGTTCGCTTTATCAATCGAGGTCACTTTGTGGCGACGCTTGCGGGCGGACTCGAACGCAATATGGGCGATACGCTCAATCTCAAAGCGATGATACACCTCGGTATCGAACGCTTTCTCATGCTGGCCGCTGCCTTCACGGCCTTTCGGCTGGCCGAAGTAAATGCCGCCGGTCAGTTCGCGGACGCATAAAATGTCGAAGCCGTTAGCGGCGATATCGGCGCGCAGCGGGCAAAACTCTTCCAGGCCCTGGTACAGCTTAGCCGGGCGCAGGTTGCTGAATAATTTGAAATGCTTACGCAGGGGCAGCAGCGCGCCGCGCTCCGGCTGCTCCGCGGGCGGCAGGTGCTCCCATTTCGGTCCGCCAACGGAGCCAAACAGGATCGCGTCGGCCTGTTCGCAGCCTTCGACGGTAGTCTGCGGCAGGGGAGTGCCCTGACGATCGATGGCGACACCGCCGACGTCGTGCTGGCTGGTGGTAATGCGCATATCAAAACGGTGGCGAACGGCTTCCAGTACTTTCATCGCCTGGTTCATGACTTCCGGGCCAATACCATCACCTGGTAAAACAGCAATATGGTAATTCTTCGACATTACACGGTTTCCTTATTGTTCTCTTTATTCTGAGCTTTGCGTTGCAATTCTTTTTCGACTTCAGCGGCGCGCCAGATATTGTTCAGGACGTGAACCATGGCTTTCGCGGAAGATTCCACGATATCCGTCGCCAGACCCACGCCGTGGAAGCGGCGGCCGTTGTAGTTCGCCACGATGTCCACCTGGCCCAGCGCATCCTTACCCTGACCCTTGGCGTTGAGGTCATATTTGACCAGCTCAATCTCATAGCCGGTGATGCGGTTAATGGCCTGATAAATGGCGTCCACCGGGCCGTTACCGTTGGCGGCCTCAGCTTTTGTTTCATCACCGCAGGCCAGCTTCACGGAGGCGGTTGCGATATCGCTGGAGCCGGACTGCACGCTGAAGTAATCCAGGCGGAAATGCTCCGGTTCTTCCTGCTGTTTATTAATGAAGGCTAATGCTTCCAGGTCATAGTCAAATACCTGGCCCTTTTTATCCGCCAGCTTGAGGAACGCGTCATACAGATGGTCCATGTTATAGTCGGTGTCTTTATAGCCCATCTCTTCCATACGGTGTTTTACCGCCGCGCGGCCGGAGCGTGAGGTCAGGTTCAGCTGCACCTGGTTCAGACCGATAGATTCCGGCGTCATGATTTCGTAGTTTTCGCGATTTTTCAGCACGCCGTCCTGGTGAATACCGGAAGAGTGGGCAAAGGCGCCGGTTCCGACGATAGCTTTGTTGGCAGGGATCGGCATATTGCAAATCTGGCTGACGGTCTGGCTGGTACGCCAGATTTCCTGGTGATTAATGCGGGTGTGCACATTCATAATGTCTTTGCGCACTTTAATCGCCATGATCACTTCTTCCAGCGAGCAGTTGCCGGCGCGTTCGCCGATACCGTTCATCGCGCCTTCAACCTGGCGAGCGCCGGCGTGGACCGCTGCGAGGGCGTTACCGACCGCGATGCCTAAGTCGTCATGGGTATGGACGGAGATAATGGCTTTGTCGATGTTAGGCACGCGTTCGTACAAACCGGTGATGATGTTGGCGAATTCGAACGGCATGGTGTAGCCGACGGTATCCGGAATATTGATGGTTGTTGCGCCTGCATTAATCGCGGCTTCAACGACGCGAGCCAGATCGGCAATCGGCGTACGGCCAGCGTCTTCACAGGAAAACTCGACATCGTCAGTGTAGTTGCGTGCGCGCTTCACCATATAGATGGCACGTTCAATAACCTCATCCAGGTTACTGCGCAGCTTGGTGGCGATATGCATCGGCGAGGTGGCGATAAAAGTGTGAATACGGAACGCTTCCGCCACTTTTAATGATTCTGCTGCAACATCGATATCTTTTTCTACGCAGCGGGCCAGGGCGCAAACGCGGCTGTTTTTGATCGTGCGCGCGATGGTTTGCACGGATTCAAAGTCGCCTGGAGACGAGACTGGGAAGCCCACTTCCATGACGTCAACGCCCATCCGCTCCAGGGCCATAGCAATCTGCAGTTTCTCTTTCACACTCAGGCTGGCTTGTAACGCTTGTTCACCGTCGCGTAAGGTCGTATCGAAAATAATGACTTGCTGGCTCATGGTTTAGATCCTTGGTCTGTGTCCTGGCGCCTTGCTTACGAGCATAAAAAAACCCGCGCATTGGCGCGGGTTTTATAGTCTTGCTGGAAGATGACTTAACGATGAACGTCGCCCAACAGCCTACCGCGCAAAATGGATGCGTTTAGTAGTAGTAGGCTGAGAAAGCGAATGCTGCGAATCATTGCGTCATGCTCCAGATGAAATCGTTATGTATTTAGAGTTACTGGATATGGGGTTTGATGTCAACCCTTGGGTGAACAAAAGGTCTTTTTACCCGCGAGAAGAATTAGCTAATTGTGCTGACGATCGCGCTTTTTTGCCGATGATCCTTTTTAGGACATCAGCGCATGTTGAGATATTTTCACTATTTGATAATTTTGATTTTCGCTGAGAGCCGCAAGGATAGCGCGCCTGGCCAGAATCATATCTTAATGAAATAGCTGAATTTATTTGTTTGCTGAATGTGTTCATGTTTGTAAAGGGGTATTATCAATGATAATAAAATGTGAATGTTAAGGGCGGCTTAAACCGATATTGTAATAGTGCTTAAATTATAGTTAACCGCTGCTGTTATTGTTTATTTTTGATATTTATGGGTACACTTGGTTTTATCAAGTAAACAATATGGTTAGGGGGTTGCGGGTACGTTCAACTGCAGAATTTTCGTCGCCACTCATAACCTTAATATATTCCTAAAATTCATCTTTGCCCTTTTGTAAATGTCATATGCATGGTAAATGATATTTTCAGAATTAATTACTGCACTTTGGCAAAGGGAATTTAGCGTGACAGTGGAGTTAAATATGTTAAAAGAAAATACTGAATATAAGCCGGACTCAGAGGTGGAAAACGCAAAACCTCAGCTGAGAATGGTCGACCTGAATCTGTTAACCGTATTTGATGCGGTAATGCAGGAACAAAATATCACCCGTGCGGCACACTCCCTGGGGATGTCGCAGCCGGCGGTCAGCAATGCCGTATCAAGACTGAAGGTGATGTTTAATGATGAGCTGTTTGTTCGTTATGGGCGCGGCATCCAGCCAACGGCGCGTGCTTATCAGCTATTTGGTTCTGTACGACAGGCATTACAATTAGTGCAGAACGAGTTGCCGGGCTCGGGCTTCGAGCCGCTCAGCAGCGAGCGGGTCTTTAATTTATGCGTTTGCAGCCCGCTGGATAACGCATTGACTTCGGTTATTTTCAATAAAGTTGGCGAGATTGCGCCCAACATTCATTTGGTCTTTAAATCGGCATTGAATCAAAACACGGAACATCAATTACGTTATCAGGAAATTGAATTCGTTATTGGTTATGAAGAGTTTCGTCGCCCTGAGTTTGCCTGCGTGCCTTTATTTAAAGATGAAATGGTGCTGGTGGCGAGCCGGAAACATCCGCGTATTTCTGGCCCAATGATGGAAAATGATATTTATCAGGAGGAGCACGCGGTTGTCGCTCTCGACCGATACGCTTCATTTAGCCAGCCGTGGTATGACACCGCGGATAAACAATCGCGTATTGCTTATCAAGGTAACGCGATGGTCAGCGTATTAAATGTGGTTTCCCAGACCAATATGGTTGCTATCGCACCGCGCTGGTTAGCCAGCGAGTTCGCCGATAAGCTGGATTTGCAAATATTACCGTTGCCGCTGAAAGTGAATAGCCGTACCTGCTATCTTTCATGGCATGAAGCGGCGGGCCGTGATAAAGGGCATCAGTGGATGGAAGAATTGCTGGTCAATATCTGCCAGCGCTAAACGGTCGCGATACAAACGGGGGCTTCGGCTCCTGCTTTGTGTGACAAAAATCACTAAACGTAGAATTTTATTCTGTTTGCGATTATCCGCCCCCGGCGCTGCCCGTTAAAAAATGGATGATTTGCTGTAGTTGGTTATTTTCCCCGAGCATTGACTATCATATTTTCTTATCTCCGAAGTTTTTCACCGTGTTTTAGCTGCGAACCTTTCTTTTATCCTTTTAATGCCTCTTAGGTGCCGACGGTCGCCAATTGCCTGCCCGTTAGCGAGCAGTTATGGTAACGGCATGCAGTCTATTCACCTCAGGACGAAGCTTTTGCGCTTCGTCCTGTGCGAGCGCGCGGAAATCGGATTCCGCTGTCGTTAAAAACTATAAGCCGGGAGGCAAACCATGGAGATGTTGTCAGGAGCCGAAATGGTCGTCCAGTCGCTGGTCGATCAGGGCGTCAAGCAGGTGTTCGGTTATCCCGGGGGCGCGGTCCTCGATATCTATGATGCGTTACATACCCTTGGCGGAATCGATCACGTACTGGTCCGCCATGAGCAAGCTGCCGTGCATATGGCGGATGGCCTTGCGCGCGCAACGGGCGAGGTCGGGGTAGTCCTGGTGACCTCGGGTCCGGGGGCGACTAACGCGATTACCGGCATTGCGACGGCTTATATGGATTCCATTCCGCTGGTGATTCTTTCCGGCCAGGTCGCGACGTCCTTAATTGGCTACGATGCTTTCCAGGAGTGCGACATGGTGGGGATCTCCCGACCGGTGGTAAAACACAGCTTTCTGGTTAAGCAAACCGAAGATATTCCCGGCGTGCTGAAAAAAGCGTTCTGGCTGGCGGCCAGCGGGCGTCCCGGCCCGGTCGTCGTGGATCTACCGAAAGATATTCTCAATCCGGCGAAAAAACTGCCGTACGCCTGGCCAGATACGGTCAGCATGCGCTCTTATAATCCGACGACGTCGGGTCATAAAGGGCAGATTAAACGTGCGCTGCAGACGCTGGTGGCGGCCAAAAAACCGGTGGTTTATGTCGGTGGCGGGGCGATTAATGCGCAATGTGAACCGCAGCTGTTCGCGCTGGTTGAGAAACTGAAGCTGCCGGTGGCGTCTTCGCTGATGGGGCTGGGCGCCTTCCCTGCTTCACACCAGCAGGCGTTAGGGATGCTGGGCATGCATGGGACCTATGAAGCCAATATGACCATGCACCATTCCGACGTGATTTTCGCCGTTGGCGTGCGCTTCGACGATCGTACAACGAATAATCTGGCCAGGTACTGTCCGAACGCGACGGTGCTGCATATTGATATCGATCCCACTTCGATCTCCAAGACCGTTCCTGCCGACGTGCCTATCGTTGGCGACGCCCGCCTGGTGCTGGAACAGATGCTGGAACTGCTCGAACATGAAGAGACGCAGCAGCCGCTGGATGAAATCCGCGACTGGTGGCAGCAGATTGAGCAGTGGCGCGCGCGTCATTGCCTGCAGTACGACACGCAAAGCGGCAAGATTAAACCGCAGGCGGTAATTGAGACCATCTGGCGGCTGACGCACGGCGATGCGTACGTGACGTCCGATGTGGGTCAGCATCAGATGTTCGCGGCGCTTTATTATCCTTTCGACAAACCGCGGCGCTGGATCAACTCAGGTGGTCTGGGAACGATGGGATTTGGCCTTCCCGCCGCGCTGGGCGTGAAGATGGCGCTGCCGGAAGAAACGGTGATTTGCGTGACCGGCGATGGCAGCATCCAGATGAATATTCAGGAGCTCTCCACCGCGCTGCAGTACGAGCTGCCGGTGCTGGTGCTGAACCTCAATAACCGCTACCTCGGGATGGTGAAGCAGTGGCAGGATATGCTTTACTCTGGCCGTCATTCACAATCCTATATGGAGTCATTGCCTGATTTTGCTCGCGTCGCGGAAGCCTACGGCCACGTGGGGATTCGTATCAGCGACCCGCAGGAGCTGGAAGCGAAGCTCGCTGAGGCGCTGGAGCAGGTGCGTAATAATCGACTGGTTTTCGTTGATGTAACGGTTGACGGCAGTGAGCATGTATACCCCATGCAGATTCGCGGCGGCGGTATGGACGAGATGTGGCTGAGCAAAACGGAGAGGACCTGATTATGCGCCGGATATTATCAGTATTACTGGAGAACGAATCGGGCGCGCTATCCCGCGTGATCGGCCTCTTTTCACAGCGCGGTTATAATATTGAAAGCCTGACGGTAGCGCCGACGGACGATCCGACGTTATCCAGAATGACGATTCAAACCGTTGGCGATGAGAAAGCGATTGAGCAGATAGAAAAGCAGCTGCACAAGCTGGTCGACGTGCTGCGCGTTAACGAGCTTGGACAAGGCGCGCACGTTGAGCGTGAAATTATGCTGGTAAAGGTCCAGGCCAGCGGCTATGGACGCGATGAGGTCAAGCGCAATACGGAAATCTTCCGTGGGCAAATTATCGACGTCACGCCGTCTATCTATACCGTTCAGCTGGCGGGAACCAGCGATAAGCTGGATGCGTTTTTGGCTTCGCTGCGCGACGTGGCGCGAATTGTTGAAGTCGCCCGCTCGGGCGTAGTCGGATTGTCGCGCGGCGACAAAATCATGCGCTGAGCCGCTGAAACCGACGTAAAAATAGCCCGACACAGCCTGTCGGGCTATTTTTTTGCGAAATCGGTGGGAACTGTGGACTAAAGCGGTTGCTGCGCTTACTTTTCTGCGCTTAGATGTTATAAAAACGAATCCATACCTGAAGAATGGTTATGTTCTGTACTTATTACCCAAGGGGCAATTGTGAAACTGGATGAAATCGCCCGGCTGGCCGGTGTCTCGCGAACGACCGCTAGCTATGTGATTAATGGGAAAGCGAAGCAGTATCGCGTTAGCGATAAAACTGTTGAAAAGGTGATGGCGGTGGTTCGTGAGCACAACTATCATCCGAATGCGGTTGCTGCAGGCTTGCGTGCAGGACGTACGCGGTCCATTGGTCTGGTTATCCCGGACCTGGAAAACACCAGCTATACGCGCATCGCTAATTACCTGGAGCGTCAGGCGCGCCAGCGCGGCTATCAGCTATTGATCGCCTGCTCCGAGGATCAGCCGGATAACGAAATGCGCTGCATTGAGCATCTGCTGCAGCGTCAGGTCGACGCGATAATCGTTTCCACCTCATTACCGCCTGAACATCCGTTCTATCAGCGCTGGGCTAACGATCCGTTCCCGATTGTCGCGCTTGACCGCGCGCTCGATCGAGAGCACTTCACCAGCGTGGTGGGTGCCGATCAGGACGATGCTGAAATGCTCGGGGCGGAATTGCGTAAGTTTCCGGCTGAAACGGTGCTGTACCTTGGCGCGCTGCCGGAGCTTTCGGTGAGCTTCCTGCGCGAGCAGGGATTCCGTACGGCATGGAAGGACGATCCGCGAGAGGTGCATTTCCTCTATGCAAACAGCTACGAGCGCGAAGCCGCGGCGCAGCTCTTTGAAAAGTGGCTGGAAACGCATCCAATGCCTCAGGCGCTGTTTACGACTTCGTTTCCGCTGCTGCAGGGCGTGATGGACGTCACGCTGCGCCGGGAAGGGAAGCTGCCTTCCGAGCTGGCTATTGCCACTTTTGGCGATAATGAGCTGCTGGATTTCCTCCAGTGTCCCGTTTTAGCCGTGGCCCAGCGCCACCGCGACGTGGCGGAGCGCGTGCTGGAGATCGTGCTCGCCAGCCTTGATGAACCGCGTAAGCCGAAACCTGGGTTAAGCCGTATCCGGCGCAATCTTTATCGTCGCGGCAGCCTGAATCGACGCTAAGCGCGTGACCAGGATTATTCGTAGAGTATTCGCCAGACGGAGACGCGTCTGGCGATAATCCGCTGAGATGACGTAAAAATTGCAGGGTTAAGGATCTTTCAGACAAATCCTTAATCTTCCTGACATCTCTTTTAATTCTATTCTTCGCGCCATTTATTTCGCGGTTTAATTAGCCCATAAAAGGATTAGCATATTTATTTGTATTATTTTGTTACATTCAGCGGGTGAGTTGCTGAATTAACACTCATTTCCTCGCTATTATGGTAGCGATAAGCGCTGTACCCCGCAGTAAGAGTGCCTCTCCTGTGAAAACTGGTGCTGTTAACGGTCATCAGAATGGCCTAAAATGCCGCTCGCGTCGCAAACTGACACTTTATATTTTCCCTTCGAAGATATTTTGCTGCTTTAACTGTTACAAGTTTGTTGGTTGTTTTCTTACCGATATTCATAACGTTAATTTGCCTCGTTTGTTGGTTGATTTTTCCTCAGGGCGAATATCGGCTGTAAATAATGGGTTTTTGAGCTCTGTTGGCATCCGTGCTGGCTTGACAAGCTTTTCCTCCGCTCCGTAAACTCCTTCTTGTGGGAATTTGTGGGGTAAAGTGGCGAAAAGGGGTGAGGCTGGCATGTTCCGTGGGGCAACGTTAGTCAATCTCGACAGCAAAGGCCGTCTGGCCGTACCGACGCGCTACCGCGACGGGCTGATCGAGAACGCTTCCGGTCAATTGGTGTGCACCATTGACATCCATCACCCGTGCCTGCTGCTTTACCCTTTGCCTGAATGGGAAATCATCGAGCAAAAATTATCGCGTTTATCGAGCATGAACCCCACCGAGCGGCGCGTACAGCGTTTGCTTCTGGGACATGCCAGCGAATGTCAGATGGATAGCGCCGGGAGGCTATTAATCGCCCCGGTGCTGCGGCAACACGCCGGGCTGACAAAAGAAGTGATGCTGGTCGGGCAGTTCAATAAGTTTGAGCTGTGGGACGAAACGACCTGGTATCAACGGGTCAAGGAAGATATCGACGCTGAGCAGTCCGCTTCCGGGGAACTGTCGGAGCGCCTGCAGGATTTGTCTTTGTAAAATGATGGAAAATTATAAACACACTACGGTACTTCTGGATGAAGCCGTTAACGGCCTGAATATTCGTCCTGACGGTATCTACATTGATGGTACCTTTGGCCGCGGCGGTCACTCGCGCCTGATTCTCTCCCAGCTGGGAGCGGAGGGACGCCTGCTGGCGATCGATCGCGACCCGCAGGCTATCGCCGTCGCGAAAACTATCGATGATCCCCGCTTTTCCATCGTTCATGGTCCTTTTTCTCAGCTGGCCGACTATGTTGGCGAGCGCAATCTAACCGGCAAGATCGACGGTATTCTGCTCGATCTTGGCGTCTCCTCGCCGCAGCTGGATGACGCTGAACGTGGCTTCTCATTTATGCGCGATGGTCCGCTGGATATGCGCATGGATCCGACGCGCGGCCAGTCAGCCGCTGAATGGCTACAAACCGCCGACGAAGCCGATATCGCCTGGGTCATCAAAACCTTCGGCGAAGAGCGCTTTGGTAAACGCATTGCCCGCGCCATCGTCGAACGCAACCGCGTGGAACCGATGACGCGTACCAAAGAGCTGGCGGAGGTCGTTGCGGCGGCGACGCCGGTGAAAGATAAATTCAAACATCCCGCGACCCGTACCTTCCAGGCGGTGCGCATTTGGGTGAACAGTGAACTGGAGGAGATAGAGCAGGCGCTAAAAAGCTCGCTCAGCGTGCTGGCCCCGGGCGGGCGGCTCTCAATCATCAGTTTCCACTCGCTGGAAGACCGTATTGTGAAGCGCTTTATGCGCGAGCAAAGCCGCGGTCCGCAGGTTCCGGCAGGGTTACCGATGACCGAAGAGCAGCTTAAAAAACTGGGCGGCCGTGAGCTAAGAGCATTAGGCAAGTTGATGCCGGGCGAAAAAGAGGTAGCTGAAAATCCTCGTGCCCGTAGTTCAGTTCTGCGTATTGCAGAGAGGACGAACGCATGATCGGCAGAGTGACAGAAGCCCTAAGCAAGGTGAAAGGGTCGATAGGAAGCAACGAGCGCCATGCTTTGCCTGGCGTGATCGGAGACGACCTCCTGCGGTTTGGGAAGCTGCCACTCTGCCTGTTCATTTGCATCATTATTACGGCGATTACGGTGGTGACAACGGCGCACCATACTCGCCTCTTAACCGCGCAGCGCGAACAGCTGGTGCTGGAACGCGACGCGCTGGATATTGAATGGCGCAACCTGATCCTCGAAGAAAATGCTCTCGGCGATCACAGTCGGGTTGAGCGGATCGCGACCGAGAAGCTGCAGATGCAGCACGTCGATCCATCACAAGAAAATATCGTTGTACAGAAATAAGGATTATTGCGACGCATGAAAGCAGCGCCGAAAACGCCAAAAGCAAAACGTCAGGAAGAACAGGCCAACTTTATCAGTTGGCGTTTTGCGTTGCTGTGCGGCTGTATTCTGCTGGCGCTGGGCTTCCTGCTGGGCCGCGTGGCCTGGCTACAGGTGATTAGCCCGGACATGCTGGTACGCCAGGGCGATATGCGTTCTCTGCGCGTGCAGGAAGTCTCTACCGCGCGCGGAATGATAACCGATCGTTCCGGCCGCCCGCTGGCGGTGAGCGTGCCGGTAAAAGCTATCTGGGCTGACCCGAAAGAGCTGCATGAAGCCGGGGGCGTGACCCTGGACAACCGCTGGAAGGCGCTGGCCGATGCGCTGAATATGCCGCTGGATCAGCTGGCATCGCGCATCAATACCAATCCACGGATGCGTTTTATCTATCTGGCGCGTCAGGTGAACCCTGATATGGCCGACTACATCCGTAAATTGAAGCTGCCGGGGATTCATCTGCGGGAAGAGTCCCGCCGCTACTATCCGTCTGGCGAAGTAACCGCTCACCTCATTGGCTTCACTAACGTCGATAGCCAAGGGATTGAGGGCGTAGAGAAGAGCTTTGATAAGTGGCTTACCGGCCAGCCCGGCGAGCGTATCGTGCGTAAAGACCGCTATGGTCGGGTAATCGAAGATATTTCGTCCACCGATAGCCAGGCCGCGCATAACCTGGCGCTGAGCATTGACGAACGCCTGCAGGCGCTGGTGTATCGCGAGCTGAATAATGCGGTGGCGTTCAACAAAGCGGAGTCAGGTACCGCGGTTCTGGTCGACGTTAACACCGGCGAAGTGCTGGCGATGGCCAACAGCCCGTCGTACAACCCGAATAATTTCGCGGGCACCTCCAAAGATACGATGCGTAACCGCGCCATTACCGACGTGTTTGAGCCAGGTTCAACGGTGAAGCCGATGGTGGTGATGACCGCGCTTCAGCGCGGCATTGTTAACGAAAATACCGTACTGAACACCATTCCCTATCGAATTAACGGCCACGAAATCAAAGACGTGGCGCGCTACAGCGAATTGACCCTGACCGGGGTACTACAGAAGTCGAGTAACGTCGGTGTTTCTAAGCTGGCGTTAGCGATGCCGTCCTCAGCGTTAGTAGATACTTACTCACGTTTTGGACTCGGAAAAGCGACCAATTTGGGGTTGGTCGGAGAACGCAGTGGCTTATACCCTCAAAAACAACGGTGGTCTGACATAGAGAGGGCCACCTTTTCTTTCGGCTATGGGCTAATGGTAACCCCGTTACAGTTAGCGCGAGTCTACGCAACGATCGGCAGCTACGGCATCTATCGCCCGCTGTCGATTACCAAAGTTGATCCACCGGTTCCGGGCGAGCGCGTCTTCCCGGAATCACTCGTTCGTACCGTTGTTCATATGATGGAAAGCGTGGCGCTGCCCGGCGGCGGCGGCGTGAAGGCGGCGATCAAAGGCTATCGCATCGCCATTAAAACCGGTACGGCGAAAAAAGTAGGGCCCGACGGCCGCTACATCAACAAATACATTGCTTACACCGCAGGCGTTGCGCCCGCCAGCCATCCGCGCTTTGCGCTGGTGGTGGTGATCAACGATCCGCAGGCGGGTAAATACTACGGCGGCGCCGTTTCCGCGCCGGTCTTCGGTGCCATCATGGGCGGCGTACTGCGCACCATGAACATTGAACCGGATGCGCTGGCAACGGCTGAAAAAAGTGAATTAGTGATTAATCAAGGCGAGGGAACAGGTGGCAGATCGTAATTTGCGCGACCTTCTCGCTCCGTGGGTGCCAAATGCGCCGGAGCGAATTCTGCGAGAAATGACGCTGGACAGCCGGGTGGCTGCTTCTGGCGATCTTTTTATCGCGGTTTTAGGTCATCAGGCGGACGGGCGTCGTTATATCCCGCAGGCGATAGCGCAAGGTGTTGCTGCCATTATTGCTGAGGCCAAAGATGAGGCCCATGACGGCGAAATCCGTGAAATGCACGGTGTGCCGGTTATCTATCTGAGCCAACTCAACGAGCGCTTATCCGCGCTGGCCGGGCGTTTTTACCATCAGCCTTCGGAACAACTGCGCCTGGTGGGCGTCACCGGGACTAACGGCAAGACCACCACGACACAGCTGCTGGCGCAGTGGGCGCAGCGGCTGGGGGAAACCAGCGCGGTAATGGGAACCGTAGGCAATGGCCTGCTGGAGAAAGTTATCCCAACGGAAAACACCACCGGTTCGGCCGTTGATGTTCAACACGTACTCTCTGGCCTGGCAGGGCAGGGGGCGACGTTCGCCGCGATGGAAGTCTCTTCCCACGGGCTGGTGCAGCATCGCGTAGCCGCGCTGCAGTTTGCCGCCTCGGTCTTCACCAACCTGAGCCGCGATCACCTCGATTACCACGGTGATATGGAGCATTACGAAGCGGCGAAATGGCTGCTCTACTCAACCCACCATTGCGGGCAGGCGATTGTTAATGCGGACGATGAAGTCGGTCGCCGCTGGCTGGCGAAGCTGCCGGATGCGGTCGCCGTATCGATGGAAGATCACATTAACCCGAACTGCCGGGGCCGCTGGCTCAAAGCGACCGCCGTGAGCTATCACGATAGCGGCGCCACCATTCAGTTTGCCTCCAGCTGGGGGAACGGCGAGATCGAAAGCCGCCTGATGGGCGCCTTTAACGTCAGCAATCTGCTGCTGGCCTTAGCCACCCTGCTGGCGCTGGGCTATCCGCTTGCCGAACTGCTGAAAACCGCCGCGCGCCTGCAGCCGGTATGCGGGCGTATGGAAGTGTTCGCCGCGCCGGGTAAACCGACCGTGGTCGTTGATTACGCCCACACGCCTGATGCGCTGGAAAAAGCGCTGCAGGCGGCGCGTCTGCACTGTCGCGGTAAACTGTGGTGCGTATTTGGCTGCGGCGGGGATCGCGACAAAGGCAAGCGTCCGCTGATGGGCGCTATCGCCGAAGAGTTTGCCGATATCGTGGTTGTCACCGACGACAACCCGCGCACCGAAGAGCCGCGGGCGATTATCAATGACATTCTGGCCGGCATGCTGGACGCGGGCCATGCCAGGGCGGTGGAAGGTCGTGCGGAAGCGGTCACTAATGCGGTGATGCAGGCGAAAGAAAACGACGTCGTTCTGGTGGCGGGCAAAGGCCACGAGGACTATCAAATCGTCGGCAATCGCCGACTCGATTACTCTGACCGCGTCACCGTGGCGCGTCTGCTGGGGGCGGTAGCATGATTCGCTTGACTCTCAGCCAGCTCGCCGGCATCACGCATGGCGAGCTGCACGGCCGCGATGTGGCGATTGATGACGTCACCTCCGATACCCGTAAAATCACGGCGGGCTGCCTGTTCGTGGCGCTAAAAGGCGAGCGCTTTGATGCGCATGACTTTGCCAAACAGGCGAAAGCTGCCGGCGCGGGCGCACTGTTGGTCAGCCGTCAGCTGGCCTGCGATCTACCGCAGGTGGTGGTGAAGGATACGCGTCTGGCGTTTGGCGAACTGGCCGCGTGGGTGCGTCAGCAGGTGCCGGCGCGCGTGGTCGCGCTGACCGGATCTTCCGGAAAAACCTCGGTTAAAGAGATGACCGCGGCGATTCTGAGCCAGTGCGGCAATACGCTGTATACCGCAGGTAACCTGAACAACGATATCGGCGTGCCGATGACGCTGCTGCGTCTCACCAAAGAACATGACTACGCGGTCATCGAGTTAGGCGCTAATCACCAGGGGGAAATTGCCTGGACCGTTAGCCTGACCCGTCCCGAAGCCGCGTTAGTGAATAACCTGGCCGCCGCGCACCTGGAAGGCTTTGGCTCTCTGGAAGGCGTGGCGAAAGCCAAGGGCGAAATCTACACCGGTCTGCCGCTCAACGGCATCGCGATTATGAACGCCGACAATAATGACTGGCTGAACTGGCAAAGCGTGATTGGCGAGCGTAAAACCTGGCGTTTTTCGCCGAACGCCGCCCACAGCGATTTCACGGCAACCAACGTTCATGTGACGTCGCACGGGACTGAATTTACTCTGCAGACCCCAACGGGCAGCGTTGATGTACTGCTACCGCTGCCGGGGCGCCATAACATCGCCAACGCGCTGGCTGCCGCGGCGCTGTCAATGGCGGTGGGGGCGACGCATGAGGCGATCAAAGCGGGTCTGAAAGATCTGAAAGCGGTACCGGGGCGGTTATTCCCGATTCAGCTGACCGACAGCCAGCTGCTGCTGGATGATTCCTATAACGCCAACGTCGGCTCGCTGACCGCTGCGGTACAGGTGCTGTCTGAGATGCCGGGGTACCGGGTACTGGTCGTTGGCGATATGGCCGAACTCGGCGCGGAAAGCCAGGCGTGCCATCGTCAGGTGGGCGAAGCGGCAAAAGCGGCCGGGCTCGATCGCGTACTGAGCGTCGGTACGTTGAGCGCAGAGATCAGCGGCGCCAGCGGCGTTGGCGAACATTTTAGCGAGAAGGCCGCGCTGGTGACCCGCCTGCGCGAGCTCACCGCAGAACATAAAATTATGACCATTTTAGTGAAGGGTTCACGTAGTGCCGCCATGGAAGTGGTAGTACGCGCATTACAGGAGAACGGAACATGTTAGTATGGCTGGCCGAACATTTGGTCAAATATTATTCAGGCTTTAACGTCTTTTCCTACCTGACGTTTCGCGCCATTGTCAGCCTGCTGACCGCGCTGTTCATCTCTCTGTGGATGGGCCCGCGCATGATCGCCCGTCTGCAAAAACTCTCCTTTGGCCAGGTTGTACGTAACGATGGCCCGGAATCTCACTTTAGTAAGCGCGGTACGCCGACCATGGGCGGGATCATGATCCTGACCGCCATTGTTGTCTCCGTTCTGCTGTGGGCCTATCCATCTAACCCCTACGTCTGGTGCGTGCTGACGGTACTGGTGGGCTACGGCATCATCGGCTTCGTTGATGACTACCGTAAGGTGGTTCGCAAAGATACCAAGGGCCTGATTGCCCGCTGGAAATACTTCTGGATGTCGGTGATTGCGCTGGGCGTCGCCTTTGCGCTGTATATGGCGGGTAAAGATACGCCGGCGACTCAGCTGGTGGTGCCGTTCTTTAAAGACGTGATGCCGCAGCTGGGCCTGTTCTACGTCCTGCTGGCCTATTTTGTTATCGTCGGGACCGGTAATGCGGTCAACCTGACCGACGGCCTTGATGGGCTGGCGATTATGCCAACCGTATTCGTTGCCGCCGGCTTCGCGCTGGTTGCCTGGGCGACCGGGAACATGAATTTCGCCAACTACCTGCATATCCCTTATTTGCGTCACGCCGGTGAACTGGTGATCGTCTGTACGGCGATTGTCGGCGCGGGCCTGGGCTTCCTGTGGTTTAACACCTATCCGGCACAGGTCTTTATGGGCGATGTGGGTTCGCTGGCACTCGGCGGCGCGCTGGGGATTATCGCCGTGCTGCTGCGCCAGGAATTCCTGCTGGTGATTATGGGCGGCGTATTTGTGGTGGAAACGCTCTCGGTGATTCTGCAGGTCGGCTCCTTCAAGCTGCGCGGTCAGCGCATCTTCCGCATGGCGCCGATTCACCATCACTATGAACTGAAAGGCTGGCCGGAACCGCGCGTTATCGTGCGTTTCTGGATTATTTCGCTGATGCTGGTGCTGATTGGCCTGGCGACGCTGAAGGTACGTTAATCATGGCAGATTATCAGGGTAAAAAAGTCGTCATTATTGGGCTGGGTATGACCGGCCTGTCATGCNTTTTAACGATAAAGCCGCCGTGGTGGCTCGCCTGCGCGAGCTGCTGGCGGAGCACAAAATAATGACCATTTTAGTGAAGGGTTCACGTAGTGCCGCCATGGAAGAGGTAGTACGCGCATTACAGGAGACTGGGACATGTTAGTATGGCTGGCCGAACACTTGGTCAAATATTATTCCGGCTTTAACGTCTTTTCATATCTGACGTTTCGCGCCATCGTCAGCCTGCTGACCGCGCTGTTCATCTCGTTGTGGATGGGCCCGCGCATGATCGCCCGTCTGCAAAAACTCGCCTTTGGCCAGGTCGTACGTAACGACGGCCCGGAGTCTCATTTCAGTAAACGCGGTACTCCGACCATGGGCGGGATCATGATCCTCACCGCGATCACCGTTTCCGTTCTGCTGTGGGCCTATCCATCTAACCCGTACGTCTGGTGCGTACTGACGGTATTAATCGGCTACGGCATCATCGGTTTCGTTGATGATTACCGTAAAGTCGTGCGCAAAGATACCAAAGGCCTGATCGCCCGCTGGAAGTATTTCTGGATGTCGGTGATCGCCCTGGGCGTGGCCTTCG
>NZ_VOJB01000102.1:75499-110966 GCF_007910085.1 Klebsiella sp. ME-303
CTTCCTGTGGTTCAACACCTACCCGGCGCAAGTCTTTATGGGCGACGTCGGTTCACTGGCGCTCGGCGGCGCGTTGGGCATTATCGCCGTGCTGCTGCGTCAGGAGTTCCTGCTGGTGATCATGGGCGGGGTTTTCGTGGTGGAAACGCTGTCGGTTATTCTGCAGGTCGGCTCCTTTAAGCTGCGCGGTCAGCGCATCTTCCGCATGGCGCCGATCCACCACCACTATGAACTGAAAGGCTGGCCGGAGCCGCGCGTTATCGTGCGCTTCTGGATTATTTCGCTGATGCTGGTGCTGATTGGCCTGGCGACGCTGAAGGTACGTTAATCATGGCAGATTATCAGGGTAAAAAAGTCGTCATTATTGGGCTGGGTATGACCGGCCTGTCATGCGTGGACTTTTTCATGGCTCGCGGCGTGACGCCGCGGGTGATGGATACCCGCGTTGCGCCGGCGGGGCTGGACAAGCTGCCGGAAGCCGTTGAGCGCTATGTCGGCGGTCTGAACGAAGACTGGCTGTTGACGGCGGACCTGATTGTCGCCAGCCCTGGCATCGCGCTGGCGCATCCTTCCCTGAGCGCCGCGGCGGATGCGGGGGTAGAAATAGTCGGCGATATTGAACTGTTCTGCCGCGAGGCGCAGGCGCCGATTATTGCGATCACCGGTTCCAACGGTAAAAGCACCGTGACTTCCCTTGTGGGAGAAATGGCGAAAGCGGCGGGGTTGAACGTTGGCGTCGGGGGCAATATTGGCCTGCCGGCGCTGATGCTGCTGGATCCTGAGCGCGAACTCTATGTCCTGGAGCTTTCCAGCTTCCAGCTGGAAACCACCTCCAGCCTGCGGGCGGCCGCGGCGACGATCCTTAACGTCACCGAAGATCATATGGACCGCTATCCGCTGGGGCTTCAGCAGTACCGCGCCGCCAAACTGCGCGTTTATGAGAACGCCCGGGCCTGTATCGTTAATGCCGACGATGCGTTAACCATGCCGGTACGCGGCGCTGACGATCGCTGCATCAGCTTCGGCGTTGACGTTGGTGACTATCACCTGAACCGCCAGCAGGGAGAAACCTGGCTGCGCGTCAAAGGCGAGAAAGTGCTCAACGTCAAAGAGATGAAGATTAGCGGCCAGCATAACTACAGTAACGCGCTTGCGGCCCTGGCTCTGGCGGACGCGGCGGGTCTGCCGCGCGCCAGTAGCCTGAAAGCGCTGACCACATTCACCGGGCTGGCGCATCGTTTCCAACTGGTGCTGGAGCACAACGGCGTGCGCTGGATCAACGATTCTAAAGCCACCAACGTCGGCAGTACTGAAGCGGCGCTCAATGGGCTGCATCTTGATGGAACGCTCTATCTGCTGCTGGGCGGCGATGGGAAATCCGCTGATTTCACGCCGTTAAGCCGTTACCTGACCGGCGACAACGTTCGCCTGTACTGCTTCGGCCGCGACGGCGCGCAGCTGGCGGCCCTTCGCCCGGACGTCGCCGTGCAAACGGAAACCATGGAGCAGGCGATGCGCCAGATTGCGCCGCAGGTTGTCGCGGGTGATATGGTGCTGCTGTCTCCCGCGTGCGCCAGCCTCGATCAGTTTAAAAACTTTGAACAACGCGGCGACATCTTTGCTCGCCTGGCGAAGGAGTTAGGTTGATGCGTTTATCACTCCCGCGCCTGAAAATGCCACGGCTGAGACTGCCGCGTCTGCCGGGAATGTTTATTTTCGCATGGCTGTTCGCCGCGCTGAAAGGCTGGGTGATGGGCTCGCGGCAAAAAGATACCGATAGCCTGGTGATGTATGACCGGATGCTGCTGTGGCTGACCTTTGGCCTGGCCGCAATCGGCTTCATTATGGTGACCTCGGCGTCGATGCCGGTAGGCCAGCGTCTGGCGAACGATCCGTTTCTGTTTGCCAAGCGCGATGGCTTATACATTCTGCTGGCGCTAGGGCTGGCGATGGTGACGCTGCGCCTGCCGATGGAGTTCTGGCAGCGCCATAGTACCGCGATGCTGATCGCCTCTATCGTCATGCTGCTGATTGTTCTGGTGGTCGGTAGCTCAGTTAACGGGGCGTCGCGCTGGATTGCGCTGGGGCCGCTGCGTATCCAGCCTGCGGAGTTTACCAAGCTGTCGCTGTTTTGCTACATCGCCAACTACCTCGTGCGTAAAGGCGACGAAGTGCGTAACAACCTGCGCGGCTTCTTAAAGCCGATGGGCGTGATTTTCGTACTGGCGATTTTACTGCTGGCGCAGCCTGACCTCGGTACCGTCGTCGTGCTGTTTGTGACCACCCTGGCCATGCTGTTCCTGGCGGGAGCCAAGCTGTGGCAGTTTATCGCCATTATCGGGATGGGGCTTTCGGCGGTCGTACTGCTGATTCTGGCTGAACCGTACCGTATCCGCCGCGTGACCTCTTTCTGGAACCCGTGGGAAGATCCGTTCGGCAGCGGCTACCAGCTAACCCAGTCGCTGATGGCCTTTGGTCGCGGCGAAATGTGGGGGCAGGGCCTGGGCAATTCGGTCCAGAAGCTGGAGTATTTGCCCGAGGCGCACACCGATTTCATCTTCGCCATTATCGGTGAAGAGCTCGGTTATATCGGTGTGGTACTCGCACTTTTAATGGTATTCTTCGTCGCTTTTCGCGCCATGTCCATTGGCCGCAAAGCGCTGGAGATTGACCACCGTTTCTCCGGATTTCTGGCCTGCGCCATTGGGATCTGGTTTAGCTTTCAGGCGCTGGTTAACGTCGGCGCGGCGGCGGGGATGCTGCCAACCAAAGGCCTGACGCTGCCGCTGATCAGTTACGGCGGTTCGAGCCTGCTGATTATGTCGACGGCGATCATGTTGCTGTTACGAATTGATTATGAAACGCGTCTGGAAAAAGCCCAGGCGTTTACACGGGGTGTTCGATGAGCGGTCAGGAAAAGCGCTTAATGGTGATGGCAGGCGGTACCGGCGGACACGTGTTCCCGGGACTGGCGGTTGCGCACCATTTAATGGACCAGGGCTGGCAGGTCCGCTGGCTGGGTACCGCGGATCGTATGGAAGCGGATTTAGTGCCGAAGCACGGCATTGAAATTGATTTCATTCAGATATCCGGCCTGCGCGGCAAGGGCCTGAAGGCGCAGATGCTGGCGCCGGTGCGTATTTTCAACGCCTGGCGTCAGGCGCGAGCGATTATGCAGCGTTTTCAGCCGGACGTGGTGCTGGGCATGGGCGGCTATGTTTCCGGACCCGGCGGTCTGGCGGCATGGTCGCTGGGGATCCCGGTTGTCCTGCATGAACAGAACGGGATTGCCGGCCTGACGAATAAATGGCTGGCGAAAATTGCCAAAAAGGTCATGCAGGCATTTCCCGGCGCTTTCCCGCATGCCGACGTTGTTGGCAACCCGGTTCGTACCGATGTGCTGGCGCTGCCGCTGCCGGAACAGCGGTTAGTCGGGCGTCAGGGGCCGATTCGCGTATTGGTCGTCGGCGGCTCGCAGGGCGCGCGCGTGCTCAATCAGACGATGCCGCAGGTGGCGGCGAAGCTGGGTTCTGCTGTCACCATCTGGCACCAGAGCGGTAAAGGGGGCCAGGAGAGCGTACAGCAGGCCTATTCCGACGCCGGCCAGCCGCAGCACAAAGTCACCGAATTTATTGACGACATGGCGGCGGCTTATGCCTGGGCCGATGTTGTCGTATGTCGTTCCGGGGCACTGACGGTGAGCGAAATTGCCGCCGCGGGTTTACCGGCGCTGTTTGTGCCTTTTCAGCACAAAGATCGTCAGCAGTACTGGAATGCGCTGCCGTTAGAGAAGGCAGGGGCAGCGAAGATCCTTGAGCAGCCGCAGTTTACCGTGGAGGCCGTCACGCAAACCCTGGCGGGTTGGGATCGCGAGACGCTGCTGGATATGGCGGAGCGAGCGCGCAGAGCCTCGATTCCGGACGCGACCGAACGGGTAGCAGAAGAAGTGAGCGCCGCAGCACTGGCGCGTTAATCGCGGTGATGATCACCGTCCGAATAAAGAAGTTGATGGCGTAAAGAATGAATACACAAGATCTGGCAAAACTGCGTTCTATCGTGCCCGAGATGCGTCGCGTCCGGCACATTCACTTTGTTGGCATTGGCGGTGCCGGCATGGGCGGTATTGCCGAAGTTCTGGCCAACGAAGGTTATCAGATTAGCGGCTCCGACCTGGCGCCGAATCCGGTGACCCAGCAGTTGACTCAGCTTGGCGCCACGATTTATTTCAACCATCGCCCTGAAAACGTGCGCGATGCGAGCGTTGTCGTGGTTTCCAGCGCGATTTCTGCGGATAACCCGGAAATCGTCGCCGCCCACGAAGCGCGTATTCCGGTTATTCGCCGCGCCGAGATGCTGGCGGAGCTGATGCGTTTTCGCCACGGCATTGCCATTGCCGGCACGCACGGAAAGACCACAACCACGGCGATGGTCTCGAGCATTTACGCTGAAGCCGGGCTGGATCCTACCTTCGTGAACGGTGGTCTGGTCAAAGCCGCTGGCGTGCACGCGCGCCTTGGCCATAGTCGTTACCTGATTGCCGAAGCGGACGAAAGCGACGCCTCGTTCCTGCATTTACAGCCGATGGTCGCTATCGTGACCAATATCGAAGCCGATCATATGGATACCTACCACGGCGACTTCGAAAACCTGAAGCAGACTTTTATTAACTTCCTGCACAATCTGCCGTTCTACGGACGCGCGGTGATGTGCGTGGACGATCCGGTGATTCGTGAACTGCTGCCGCGCGTTGGCCGCCAGCTCACCACCTACGGATTTAGCGATGATGCCGACGTTCGCGTGGAAGAGTATCGTCAGGTTGGCGCTCAGGGCCATTTCCGTCTGGTTCGCCAGGATAAAGAGGTCATTCAGGTGACGCTGAACGCACCGGGTCGCCACAACGCGCTGAACGCGGCGGCGGCGGTGGCCGTTGCCACGGAAGAGGGCATTGATGATGACGCTATTTTGCGCGCGCTGGAAAGCTTCCAGGGCACCGGCCGTCGCTTTGATTTCCTTGGCGAATACCCCTTAGCTGAAGTTAACGGTAAAGAGGGTACCGCGATGCTGATCGATGATTATGGTCATCATCCTACAGAAGTGGATGCCACCATCAAAGCGGCGCGGGCGGGCTGGCCGGATAAAAACCTGGTGATGCTGTTTCAGCCGCACCGTTTTACCCGTACGCGCGATCTGTACGATGATTTCGCCAACGTGCTGACCCAGGTTGACGCGCTGCTGATGCTGGACGTTTATTCCGCGGGCGAAGCCGCTATTCCTGGCGCCGACAGCCGCTCGCTGTGCCGTACGATTCGCGGCCGCGGTAAAGTCGACCCGATTCTGGTTTCCGACCCGGCGCAGGCGGCAGAGATGCTGGCTTCAGTATTGACCGGCAACGATCTGGTGCTGGTTCAGGGGGCGGGAAACATTGGTAAAATCGCCCGTCACCTGGCGGAAATCAAATTGCAGCCGCAAAAATCGCAGGAGGAGCGCCATGGCTGATAAAATCGCGGTCCTCTTTGGCGGAACCTCCGCTGAACGTGAAGTCTCTCTCAATTCAGGTTCGGCGGTGCTCGCCGGCCTGCGCGAAGCCGGGGTCGATGCGCACCCGGTCGACCCGCGCGACGTGGATATTACCCAATTGAAAAATATGGGTTTTCAGAAAGCGTTTATTGCCTTGCACGGTCGCGGCGGTGAAGATGGTACGTTGCAGGGTCTGCTGGAGCTGATTCAACTCCCCTATACCGGCAGCGGCGTGATGGCTTCCGCTATCTCAATGGATAAGCTGCGCAGCAAACTGCTGTGGCAGGGCGCCGGGCTGCCGGTTGCGCCGTGGGTTGCGCTGACGCGTAAACAGTTCACCGCGGGGCTTTCCGCTGAGGTAGAACAGCAGATTTCCGCCCTCGGACTGCCGTTGATTGTTAAACCCAGTCGCGAAGGCTCCAGCGTCGGTATGTCCAAAGTCAGCGAAAGTTGTGCATTACAAAATGCATTGGCGCTGGCTTTTCAGCATGATGACGAAGTTCTGATTGAAAAATGGCTCAGTGGGCCGGAATTTACCGTCGCTATCGTCGGAGAAGAAATTTTACCGTCAATACGTATCCAGGCGGCTGGAACCTTCTATGATTATGAAGCAAAGTATCTCTCTGATGAAACGCAATATTTCTGCCCTGGCCTGGAAGATTCCGCGCGCGAGGCAGAAATGCAGGCTCTGGTGCAAAAAGCCTGGGATAGTCTTGGCTGTTACGGCTGGGGGCGAATTGATGTGATGCTGGACAGCGATGGCCAGTTTTATCTGCTGGAAGCAAACACCTCTCCTGGCATGACCAGCCATAGTCTGGTGCCCATGGCGGCGCGTCAGGCAGGGATGAGCTTCTCGCAGCTTGTTGTACGAATTCTGGACCTGGCGGGGTGATATGTCGCAGGCTGCGCTGAATACGCGGAACCACGAAGAGGAAGACGAAACCTCTTCGCGTCGAAGTAATGGCTCTCGTCTGGCGGGTATCTTCTTCCTGCTGGCGGTGCTCTGTACCGTGCTGGTCAGCGGATGGATGGTTCTGGGCTGGATGGAAGATGCACAGCGGTTACCGCTGTCAAAGATGGTGGTCACCGGTGAGCGTCACTACACGCGCAACGATGATATCCGTCAGGCGATTCTGGCATTGGGGTCGCCGGGCACCTTTATGACGCAGGACGTCAACATTATTCAAAGCCAGATTGAACGTCTGCCGTGGATTAAGCAGGCGAGCGTCAGAAAGCAGTGGCCGGACGAATTGAAGATTCATCTGGTTGAATATGTGCCGATAGCGCGCTGGAATGATCAGCATATGGTAGACGTGGACGGAAATTCTTTCAGCGTGCCGTCAGATCGCACCAGTAAACAGAATTTACCGATGTTGTACGGCCCGGAAGGCAGTGAGAACGAAGTCCTTCAGGGATACCGCGACATGGGGCAGGTGCTGGCGAAGGATAAATTCACGTTGAAAGTAGCGGCAATGACCGCGCGTCGCTCCTGGCAGTTGACGCTTAATAACGACATTAAGCTCAACCTTGGTCGGGGTGACACCATGAAACGGCTTCAGCGCTTTATGGAACTCTACCCGGTTCTTCAGCAGCAGGCGCAGACCGACGGCAAACGGATAAGCTACGTTGATTTGCGTTATGACTCGGGAGCGGCAGTCGGTTGGGTACCGGCTCCTGTAGAGGAAACTCAACAACAACAGAATCAGGCACAGGCAGAACAACAATGATCAAGGCGACGGACAGAAAACTGGTAGTTGGACTGGAGATTGGCACCGCTAAGGTTGCCGCTTTAGTAGGGGAAGTTCTGCCCGACGGTATGATTAATATCATTGGCGTGGGCAGTTGCCCATCGCGTGGTATGGATAAAGGCGGAGTGAACGACCTGGAATCCGTGGTGAAATGCGTGCAGCGCGCCATTGACCAGGCCGAACTGATGGCGGATTGCCAGATCTCGTCAGTCTATCTGGCGCTTTCAGGCAAACATATCAGCTGTCAAAATGAAATCGGTATGGTGCCGATTTCTGAAGAAGAAGTGACGCAGGACGACGTAGAGAACGTGGTACATACCGCGAAATCGGTTCGCGTGCGCGACGAGCATCGCGTTCTGCACGTTATCCCGCAGGAGTACGCCATCGACTACCAGGAGGGGATTAAAAACCCCGTAGGACTGTCTGGCGTACGCATGCAGGCGAAAGTGCATTTGATTACCTGCCATAACGATATGGCAAAAAATATTGTCAAAGCGGTGGAGCGTTGCGGTCTGAAAGTCGACCAGCTTATTTTCGCCGGTTTAGCCGCCAGCTATTCCGTATTAACGGAAGACGAACGTGAACTGGGTGTCTGCGTGGTGGATATCGGCGGTGGTACAATGGATATTGCGGTCTATACCGGCGGCGCGCTGCGTCATACCAAAGTGATCCCGTACGCGGGCAACGTGGTGACCAGCGATATTGCCTACGCTTTCGGTACGCCGCCGAGCGACGCAGAAGCCATTAAAGTGCGTCACGGCTGTGCGCTGGGTTCCATCGTTGGTAAAGACGAGAACGTGGAAGTCCCCAGCGTAGGCGGGCGTCCGCCTCGTAGTCTGCAGCGTCAGACGCTGGCCGAGGTGATTGAGCCACGTTATACCGAATTGCTCAACCTGGTGAATGAAGAGATCCTGCAGCTGCAGGAACAGCTCCGTCAACAAGGTGTGAAGCACCACCTGGCGGCTGGCATTGTATTAACCGGCGGTGCGGCGCAAATTGAAGGACTTGCCGCCTGCGCGCAGCGCGTATTCCATACGCAGGTGAGAATTGGCGCGCCGCTGAATATTACCGGATTAACGGATTATGCCCAGGAGCCGTATTACTCGACGGCGGTTGGGCTGCTGCACTACGGGAAGGAATCTCATCTCAGTGGTGAAGCAGAGGTGGAAAAACGCGTAACGGTCGGGTCGTGGATCAAACGACTCAACAGTTGGTTGCGAAAAGAGTTTTAATTTTTTAAGAGAACGCAGAAAATTAGCGTTCTCAGGCGACAGGCACAACGGAGAGAGAAATTATGTTTGAACCTATGGAACTGACCAACGACGCGGTGATTAAAGTCATCGGCGTCGGCGGCGGCGGCGGTAACGCCGTTGAGCACATGGTGCGCGAGCGCATTGAGGGTGTTGAATTTTTCGCGGTGAACACCGACGCGCAGGCTCTGCGCAAAACGGCTGTTGGCCAGACTATCCAGATCGGTAGCGGTATTACCAAAGGTCTGGGCGCAGGCGCAAACCCGGAAGTCGGCCGTAACGCGGCGGATGAAGACCGTGAAGCGCTGCGTGCCGCCCTTGACGGCGCCGATATGGTGTTTATCGCAGCCGGCATGGGCGGCGGTACCGGAACCGGTGCTGCGCCAGTGGTGGCTGAAGTTGCAAAAGATTTAGGTATCCTGACCGTTGCCGTGGTGACTAAGCCGTTCAATTTTGAAGGCAAGAAGCGCATGGCGTTCGCTGAGCAGGGCATCACCGAGCTGTCCAAGCATGTGGATTCGCTGATCACCATCCCGAACGACAAGCTGCTGAAGGTTCTCGGCCGCGGCATTTCTCTGCTCGACGCTTTCGGTGCGGCCAACGACGTGCTGAAAGGCGCGGTGCAGGGTATCGCTGAGCTGATCACCCGCCCAGGCCTGATGAACGTCGACTTTGCGGACGTGCGTACCGTGATGTCTGAAATGGGCTACGCCATGATGGGCTCCGGCGTGGCGAGCGGTGAAGACCGTGCGGAAGAAGCGGCTGAAATGGCGATCTCTTCTCCGCTGCTGGAAGATATCGATCTGTCCGGCGCGCGTGGCGTTCTGGTCAACATCACTGCGGGCTTCGACCTGCGTCTGGATGAGTTCGAGACCGTAGGTAACACTATCCGCGCATTTGCTTCGGATAACGCCACCGTGGTTATCGGTACCTCTCTGGACCCGGATATGAACGACGAGCTGCGCGTAACCGTCGTTGCTACCGGTATCGGTATGGACAAACGTCCGGAAATCACCCTGGTCACCAACAAACAGGTGCAGCAGCCGGTGATGGATCGTTACCAGCAGCACGGTATGTCTCCACTGACGCAAGAGCAGAAACCGGCCGCAAAAGTGGTCAACGACAATACGCCGCAGGCCGCGAAAGAGCCAGATTATCTGGATATTCCAGCCTTCCTGCGTAAGCAAGCCGATTAAGAATTGGCTGGAAGTTGGGCATCTGCGCTCTTTGTGCTAAACTGGCCTGCCGAATGTATAGTACACTTCGGTTGGATAGGTAACTTGGCGAGATTATACGATGATCAAACAAAGGACTCTTAAACGTATCGTTCAGGCGACTGGCGTCGGTTTGCATACCGGCAAGAAAGTCACCCTGACGTTACGCCCTGCGCCGGCAAATACCGGGGTCATCTATCGTCGCACCGACTTGAATCCACCGGTTGATTTTCCGGCTGATGCCAAATCTGTGCGTGATACCATGCTCTGTACTTGCCTGGTCAATGAGCATGACGTGCGGATATCGACGGTTGAGCACCTCAATGCCGCGCTGGCTGGCTTGGGTATCGACAACATTATTATTGAAGTCGATGCGCCGGAAGTCCCAATTATGGACGGTAGTGCGGCTCCGTTCGTTTATCTGTTGCTGGATGCCGGCATCGATGAACTGAACTGCGCTAAGAAATTTGTGCGTATCAAAGAGACAGTTCGCGTTGAAGATGGCGATAAATGGGCCGAATTCAAACCGTATAATGGTTTTTCACTGGACTTCACCATTGATTTTAACCATCCGGCGATTGACTCCAGCAGCCAGCGCTATGCAATGAACTTCTCGGCTGATGCGTTTATGCGCCAGATTAGCCGCGCGCGTACCTTCGGTTTTATGCGTGATATCGAATATCTGCAGTCCCGCGGCCTGTGCCTGGGCGGCAGCTTCGATTGTGCCATCGTTGTTGACGATTATCGCGTACTGAACGAAGACGGTTTGCGCTTTGAAGATGAGTTTGTCCGTCACAAAATGCTGGATGCCATTGGCGACCTCTTTATGTGTGGTCACAACATTATCGGCGCATTTACGGCGTACAAATCCGGTCACGCGTTGAATAACAAACTGCTGCAGGCTGTTCTGGCAAAACAGGAAGCCTGGGAGTATGTGACCTTCGAGGACGACGCAGAAATGCCGCTGGCGTTCCGCGCCCCGACGCTGGTTCTGGCATAAGTCAGACCCGGCAGTAAATTCGACTGGTAACCTGGTACTCTCTCCGGCCAGGGAGCCAGTCGTTTTCTTTTTTATATTCCCGCTGCGTCCTGCTTTGATTTTTAACTGCATTTTTTGCGCGTTCGTTCCTTTTTTAAACGTTTTTCCCCCGCCTGAGACCTCATTCCTGCTGCCGTGACGGCGTATTAATGTTAGTATTTGGACGCAAAATATTTCTTAGGGTTGCTACCAACAAAAGGTAACGTAAGTGAGTGGATTGCTGACGCGCTGGCGACAGTTTGGCAGACGGTATTTCTGGCCGCATCTCCTGTTGGGGATGGTCGCGGCTAGCCTCGGCCTGCCTGCGCTTAGCAATGGTCATGAGCATGAGGCCGCGTCGCCCGCTAAAACGACGTCCAGCAACCATAATCCTGCTAAAGTTAATTTTTCTCAGCTAGCGCTGCTGGAATCTTCCAGTCGTCGGCCCAATTTCACGGTTGATTACTGGCATCAGCACGCCATTCGTACGGTCATTCGCCACCTCTCTTTTGCGATGGCCCCGCAGGCGCTGCCGGTAGCGGAAGAGTCTTCACCGCTTCAGGCGCAGCATCTGGCCCTTCTCGACACGCTTAGCGCGCTGTTGACGCAGGAGAGTAAACCTCCGGCCATTGTTCATCTGGCGGCATATAACCCCTCTATTTCCCACTGCGCGTTTCGCGTCTGTACCTGGATTAGCCAGGTGGCCGGCATACGCGCAGGGCCTCAACGTCTCAGCTAAACCAAAAACGGACCATTCTATTTTTTTGTGACTCCGCACCGCGGGGCGTTTGAGATTTTATTATGCTAATCAAATTATTAACTAAAGTATTCGGTAGCCGTAACGACCGTACGCTGCGTCGTATGCGCAAGGCCGTCAACGTGATCAACGCCATGGAACCGTCCATGGAAAAACTGTCCGACGACGAACTGAAAGGGAAAACCGCTGAGTTCCGCGCTCGCCTGGAAAAAGGCGAAGCCCTGGAGAGCCTGATCCCGGAAGCCTTTGCCGTCGTGCGTGAAGCCAGTAAACGCGTCTTCGGCATGCGTCACTTTGACGTTCAGCTGCTGGGCGGCATGGTTCTCAACGACCGCTGTATTGCAGAAATGCGTACCGGTGAAGGTAAAACGCTGACCGCAACTCTGCCTGCCTATCTGAATGCGCTGACCGGTAAAGGCGTTCACGTGGTGACCGTCAACGACTATCTGGCGCAGCGTGATGCCGAGAACAACCGCCCGCTGTTTGAATTCCTGGGGATGACCGTTGGCATTAATATGTCCGGCCTGCCTGCGCCTGCCAAGCGTGAAGCCTACGCAGCCGATATTACTTACGGTACCAACAACGAATACGGCTTTGACTATCTGCGCGACAATATGGCCTTCAGTCCTGAAGAGCGCGTCCAGCGCAAACTGCACTATGCGCTGGTGGATGAAGTCGACTCCATTCTGATCGATGAAGCGCGTACCCCGCTTATTATTTCCGGCCCGGCTGAAGACAGCTCGGAAATGTACAAGAAGGTGAACAAGATCATTCCGCACCTGGTGCGTCAGGATAAAGAAGACTCCGAAACCTTTACCGGCGAAGGGCACTTCTCCGTCGATGAGAAAGCGCGTCAGGTAAACCTGACCGAACGCGGCCTGGTGCTGATTGAAGAGCTGCTGGTGAATGAAGGTATTATGGAAGAAGGCGAGTCGCTGTACTCACCGACCAATATCATGCTGATGCACCACGTGACCGCCGCGCTGCGCGCGCATGTGCTGTTCACCCGCGATGTTGATTACATCGTGAAAGATGGCGAAGTGATCATCGTCGACGAACACACCGGCCGTACGATGCAGGGGCGCCGCTGGTCCGATGGCCTGCACCAGGCCGTTGAAGCGAAAGAAGGCGTTGATATTCAGAACGAGAACCAGACGCTGGCTTCAATTACCTTCCAGAACTATTTCCGCCTGTACGAGAAGCTGGCAGGGATGACCGGTACCGCCGATACCGAAGCGTTTGAATTTAGCTCAATCTATAAGCTGGATACCGTTGTGGTTCCGACCAACCGTCCGATGATTCGTAAAGACATGGCGGACCTGGTCTATATGACCGAAGCGGAAAAAATTCAGGCCATTATCGAAGATATTAAGCAGCGTACCGCCGCGGGTCAGCCGGTGCTGGTGGGTACCATTTCTATCGAAAAATCAGAAGTGGTCTCTAATGAATTAACGAAGGCGGGCATCAAGCACAACGTGCTGAACGCGAAATTCCACGCCAGCGAAGCGGACATCGTTGCGCAGGCGGGCTATCCGTCTGCGGTAACCATTGCGACCAACATGGCCGGCCGTGGTACCGACATTATGCTTGGCGGTAGCTGGCAGGCCGAGGTCGCCCAGCTGGAAGACCCGACTCCGGAACAGATTGCGCAGATCAAAGCCGACTGGCAGGTTCGTCACGATGCGGTACTGGCTGCGGGCGGTCTGCATATCATCGGTACCGAACGCCATGAATCCCGCCGTATTGATAACCAGCTCCGCGGTCGTTCAGGCCGTCAGGGGGACGCCGGTTCTTCCCGTTTCTATCTGTCGATGGAAGATGCCCTGATGCGTATCTTCGCGTCTGACCGCGTGTCCGGCATGATGCGTAAACTGGGTATGAAGCCGGGTGAGGCTATCGAGCATCCGTGGGTGACCAAAGCGATTGCCAACGCGCAGCGTAAAGTCGAGAGCCGCAACTTCGATATTCGTAAGCAGCTGCTGGAATATGACGATGTGGCTAACGATCAGCGTCGCGCTATTTACACCCAGCGTAATGAGCTGCTCGATGTGACCGACGTGAGCGAGACGATTAACAGCATTCGTGAAGACGTATTTAAAGCGACCATCGATGCCCATATTCCTCCGCAGTCGCTGGAAGAGATGTGGGATATTGAAGGCCTGCAGGAGCGTCTGAAAAATGACTTCGACCTCGAGCTGCCGCTCAAAGAGTGGCTGGATAAAGAGCCGGAGCTTCATGAAGAAACGCTGCGTGAGCGCATTCTGCAGAGCGCCATTGAAACCTATCAGCGTAAGGAAGAAGTGGTTGGCGCTGAGATGATGCGTCACTTCGAAAAAGGCGTCATGCTGCAAACGCTGGACTCCCTGTGGAAAGAGCACCTGGCGGCGATGGACTACCTGCGTCAGGGGATCCACCTGCGCGGCTATGCGCAGAAAGATCCGAAGCAGGAATATAAGCGTGAATCTTTCTCCATGTTCGCTTCAATGCTGGAATCCCTGAAATATGAAGTGATCAGTACTCTGAGCAAAGTTCAGGTGCGGATGCCGGAAGAGGTTGAAGCGATGGAGCAGCAGCGTCGTGAAGAAGCTGAGCGTCTGGCGCAGATGCAGCAGCTGAGCCATCAGGACGATGATAGCGCAGCCGCGGCCGCGCTGGCTGAACAAACCGGCGAGCGTAAAGTGGGTCGTAACGATCCTTGCCCGTGCGGTTCTGGCAAAAAATACAAGCAGTGCCACGGTCGCCTGAGCTAAGCTTTTACAATATTGAATACCAGGGCGCAGATATCTGCGCCTTTTTTATGGAATGAAGACAATGAAAACGCTGCAAATTTCAGTGGGTATTATCCGTAATTCGCAAGGGGAGATTTTTATCACTCAGCGGGCCGCCGATGCGCATATGGCGAACAAGCTTGAATTCCCGGGCGGTAAAATTGAAGAGGGCGAGTCGTCCGAACAGGCCTTAGTGCGCGAACTGCAGGAAGAGGTCGGCATTACAGCTAAAGCTTACAGCCTGTTTGATAAGCTGGAGTACCAGTTTCCCGATCGCCATATCACGCTGTGGTTCTGGCTGGTGAACAGCTGGGAAGGCGAGCCGTGGGGGAAAGAAGGGCAGCCGGGACGCTGGATGGCGCAGAGCGCGCTCGTTGCTGAGGATTTCCCGCCGGCAAACGAACCCGTCATTACGAAGTTAATTCAAGGTTCTCAGATCGGGTAGGGTGCGCCTGCATCCGGCAAATCAGGGCGGGCCTGCACATGCCCGCCCGAAATCCGTTACTCTTTTTCTTCGCTCCAGCCGTCGCTATCTGACAGATCGCTGCTGCTCGGGATACGTTTCTCTTCCGCTGCCCATTCGCCTAAATCGATAAGCTGACAGCGTTTGGAGCAGAACGGGCGATGCCGGCTCTGCTCATTCCAGACCACAATTTTGCCGCAGGTTGGGCAGTTGACGGTTATCTCTTCTGACATATTGACTCCTTAACAGCAGGCCAGTTCAAAATCAAAACGCTCCGGCACGATGCCGTGCTCGCTGTCCAGCGGCATAAAGCGGATGGCAAAGCGGCTCTTGTGGCCTGATATTTGGGGGTAGAGCTGGCTGGCAAGATCCAACCGCAGACGCAGCAGATCGGCATCTTCGCCGTTGTCCTGATAAAAACCGTTCAGGCTGGTCTGCTTACGGAAGGGGGCCGAGTTACGGATGAGATCGAGAATGAGCATCAGCGATTGCGTCAGCGGTTCCAGGCTGGCCAGCCACTTACCGACCTGCTCATCGCGATATTCCTGCGGCATATGCAGCCAGATGTGCAGCGTCGGAAGATCGAAGCTACAGCAGCCGCCCGGGATACTCAGGCGTTGGCGTACCAGGGCGATCAGGCGATCCTCTCGCAGGTACTGGCCGATACGCGGCGCCGACATTAACGTACTGCCTGATTGCTTCAGCTGCTGACGCAGTTCGTTGATACGATCCTGATCAACCCCAGGGACTTCCGCCCAGGATTGCAGCTTCCTCTGCTGGCGATCCAGCTCTTTCATCAGATCGGTACGTACTTCACCGCGTTCAAAAACATCTAAAAGGTCGCCGATATTGCGGAAAAAATGCAGCGCATCCGCATGGCTGGTAATGGCGGGATGTACGGTCAGCTGCTGAAGCAAAAACTCAATACGCAGCCAGGTGCGCATTTTTTCATTAAGCGGATGTTCAAATAGAACAGGGGTAGACATTACGGTTTTTCCTGTGAGGCGGCCTGCGCTGCCAGCTGTTGATACTTTGCATGCAGGCGGGCGACAGCTGATGCGATGGCATCAGGTGAACCCATATTTTCAATAACATCATCCGCAACGGCAAGGCGCTGCTCGCGCGTTGCCTGAGCGGCAAGAATATGTTCCGCATGTTGCCGACTGACCCGATCGCGAAGCATCGTGCGCGCTATCTGCGTCTCTTTCGGCACATCGACAACAAGGACCCGATCGGCTTTGGCGGACAAACGGTTTTCGACCAGTAAAGGTACAACCCAGAGAATATAAGACGAGGTGGCAAGCTGCATCTGACGACGCGTTTCCTGCTGAATTTGCGGGTGCAGCAGCGCGTTTAGCCAGTTCTTATCCTCTGCATGAGCGAAAATATGTTCACGCAGAGCGCGACGGTTAAGGGTGCCATCTTTGTTCAGGATCTGCGGACCGAAGCGTTGAGCAATTGCGTTTAGCCCCGGGGTGCCGGGCTCGACCACCTGGCGCGCGATAATGTCAGCATCAATAACGTTAACCCCGAGGTGTGAGAATGCGTCGGCTACGGTACTTTTACCGCTACCGATGCCGCCTGTTAACGCTACCGTGTATGTCATACACCTCAATCCTGAAACTGACTACATGCACATTTTTCAATAACAGAGCCGTGATTTACGACGCGACGACGCCACTGCGATAGTGGCTTTATCGACGTGATATCAACCAATAAATGGCTGTCACCACGTACCCTGGTTCTTTTTGCGCATGTAAATCAAATGGTTAAAAATGATACGCCTGCGATGGGATATCGCAAATTCGCTTTTGGCTGTTCACCAGGTAAATTTATACGATTGTAGCGTAAAAAAAGTGAAAATCGCAGTCTTGCGCGGCCATGATTCGTGCGTATGATAACGTCACTGGAGTTGTGCTCTCACAATAATGCAATTAACCCCAGGAATTCGCACATGCGTATTGAAGAAGATTTGAAGCTTGGTTTTAAAGACGTTCTTATCCGCCCGAAACGTTCTACCCTCAAAAGCCGTTCTGACGTACAGCTGGAACGTGAATTCACTTTCAAACATTCTGGCCAGACCTGGTCTGGTGTGCCGATCATTGCTGCTAACATGGACACCGTTGGCACGTTTGCCATGGCTAAAGCCCTGGCTTCATTTGGCGTTTTGACCGCCGTACATAAGCATTACAGCGTTGAACAGTGGCAGGCGTTTGTTCAGAGCGTATCGGCAGATGTCGTGCAGCACGTCATGGTCTCTACCGGCACCTCCGATGCGGATTTTGAGAAAACAAAACAGATTCTGATCCAAAATCCGCAGCTTAGCTTTGTGTGCATTGACGTGGCGAATGGCTATTCAGAGCACTTCGTGCAGTTTGTCGCGAAAGCCCGCGAAGCCTGGCCGCAGAAAACCATTATTGCGGGCAACGTTGTGACCGGCGAAATGTGCGAAGAGCTGATTCTTTCGGGGGCTGATATCGTTAAGGTGGGTATCGGTCCGGGCTCCGTATGTACAACTCGCGTGAAAACCGGCGTCGGCTATCCGCAGCTTTCCGCAGTGATTGAGTGTGCCGATGCGGCGCACGGCCTGGGCGGGCAGATTATCAGCGACGGCGGATGTACTATGCCGGGCGATGTGGCTAAAGCCTTCGGCGGCGGCGCGGATTTCGTGATGCTTGGCGGTATGCTGGCCGGTCACGAAGAGAGCGGCGGTACCGTGGTTGAAGAAAACGGCGAAAAATTCATGCTGTTCTACGGCATGAGCTCGGAGTCGGCGATGACCCGTCACGTTGGCGGCGTAGCCCAGTACCGTGCGGCTGAAGGCAAAACCGTTAAGCTGCCTCTGCGCGGCCCGGTTGAAAACACCGCGCGCGATATTCTTGGCGGCCTGCGTTCCGCATGCACCTACGTAGGTGCTTCACGGCTGAAAGAACTGACTAAACGCACGACTTTTATTCGCGTACAGGAACAAGAGAACCGCGTGTTCAACAGCCTGTAATGCCGTTCGCTGGCGCGTTTGCGCCAGCGTTATCCCCCCATTCCGCTAATGGCGTCGCCCAGATGAAAAATGGGTAAATACATCGCCACCACCAGCACGCCGACAATCGTTCCGGTCACTACCAACATCATCGGTTCCAGCAAGGTCGCCAGATTATCTGCCTGCTGATGCGTCTGCTCACTATGGTGACGAGCCAGATTTTCCAGCATGGTATCCAGCGAACCCGAGGCTTCACCGGTACGGATCAGTTGTAGGCAAAGCGGCGTGAAGCCTCCGCCGTTGGCGAGCGCCTGCCAGATGGGATCGCCGTGGGTAATTTGCCGGCAAACCTGCTGGAGCCTCTGCCGCCATAGCGGGCAGCTCAGGGTTTCCTCCACGCTTTGCAGGCCTTGCAGAAAGCTGATTCCGGCGCTTTGCGTCAATGCGAGTACGGTAAAAATCTGGCTAAGCCGCTGGCCGCATAGCAGTTTGCCAAACACCGGCAGCGTATGGAGCAGCTTCTGACGGTACAGCAGCCAGCCTGGCCGCTGGCAAATCAGCCGGTTGAGTATTGCAGGTAAAATACCCAGGGCAGCGAGCAGTGGCCAACAGCGAGTTAACCCTTCGCCAATGCTTATTACCGCGCGGGTCAGCCACGGCAGCGGGGTGTTGAAGGTTTGATATATAGCGGCGAACTCCGGTAAGACAAAGCACAGCATTCCCATCACCACCAGCAGCGCCAGGGATAAGATAATCAACGGGTAGCGCAGCGCTTTTTTCACTTTTTCGGTGAGGAGCAGCTGCTCTCGCTGCTGCCTGGCCAACTGAGCGCAGCAAAGTTCCAGTTTACCGGTAAGTTCACCGGTGCGAATCATGGCCAGATAGAGCGGAGGGAACGCCTCAGGCCATTTTTCCAGGGAGCCTGAAAGCGAAATGCCCTGCGCCAGATCCTCCGCCAGGGTTTGCAGCAGCGCCTGCCATTGCGCATTGGGCTGCTGCTGCGCCAGCAGTTCCAGCCCCTCGGCCAGGGGGAGACCGGCCTGAAGAAGCGCGGCCAGCTGGCGGATGATTTCGCCACTGTAGCGCGGATGCCAGAGGGCGCTTTGCACGCTACAGCGGCGCAGCGTCAGCGGGATAATTCGCTGCCGCTGCAGAGCCTGCAATGCCTCAGTGCGATTATCCTGCCAGAGCGTTCCCTGGCAGGGAATGCCCTGGAGAGAGAGACCGCGCCAGCGCCACAGTCGTTTAGTCGCCATGCGGTATCCCCAACACGCGAACGACCTCTTCCAGACTTGTCATCCCACGTTCGACGGCCAGACAGCCGCTCTCAAACAGCGTCATCATGCCGGATTCGCGCGCCAGGGACTCGATCTCTCCGGCGCTAAGACCCTGAGTAATCGCCTGCCGTAACGCGGTGGTGACGGGGAGCAGCTCAAATAGCGCCAGGCGACCGTAGTAGCCGTGATAGCAGTGCTGGCAGCCCGGAGCCTGCCAGCGAGGAAGCGCCCGCGGCCACAGGCTGTGTGGAACATCGGCCGAACTGCCGGTTTCCCGGCGGCAGTGCGGGCACAGTTTCCGTACCAGGCGTTGAGCAACCACCAGAGAAAGCGCGGATGAGATCATCCAGCGCGCAACGCCCATCTGCTGCAGGCGAACCAGCGTTTCACTGGTTGAATTGGTGTGCAGCGTTGAGAGAACCAGGTGCCCGGTTTGCGCTGCTTTTATCGCAATTTCAGCGGTTTCTGCATCGCGTATCTCCCCGACCATCACGATATCGGGATCCTGGCGTAGCAGGGCGCGCAGTACGCTGTGAAAGGTTAAGCCCGCCCGCGGATTAATCTGCGTCTGATTCATCCCCACGATGGGGATCTCCAGCGGATCTTCAACGCTGCATATATTGACCTCGTCGCGATTCCGCGCCTGCAGCGCACTATACAAAGTGACGGTTTTCCCACTTCCCGTCGGGCCGGTGACCAGCATCAGCCCCTGAGGTTGGTTAAGCGCCGAGCGAAAGGCGGCAAGCTGCTGAGACGATAGCCCCAGCGCTTCGAGGTCCAGCGCTTGTTCGACCTGGTGTAATAAGCGAAGGACGATTTTTTCCCCGCCGCGGCAGGGAAGCGTGGCGATCCGAAACGAGATCGGGCGGTCTGCGAGCGTGAGGGTAAACTGACCGTCCTGCGGTACCCGGTGTTCAGCGATATCCAGATTGCTGAGCACTTTAAGTCGGGCGGTGATGGGGGCGGCGAGTTCCGGCGCAAGCGGCGCAAGAGAATGGAGTACGCCATCTACCCTCAGGCGAATTCTCAGGCGATCGTCACCGGGTTCAATATGAATATCCGATGCGCGCTGGCGCAGGGCCTGTTCCAGAAGGCTATTTACCTGTTCAACGATGCTGGCCGAGGCTTCAACAGGCGGGGTGAGGGTTGATATTCCCGGCGTCTGCAGCCGCTTGTCCATCTGGTCCTGGCTCCAGCACTCGATATCAATCCTTTTCTGCGTCGCGAAACGTAACGCTTCCAGCAGCTCCGGGGCGGGGGCGTCAACCACGGCGATAGCGATGGTGTGTTCATTGCTATCGAGCAGTAAGGCCTGATAGCGCTGGCAAAGAGGTATCAATTGTTCAGTTTTCATTGCCGCGCCCTCAGTTAAAACGGAACACGTCTTCACAGGCCTGCTTGAGTGCGCTATCGCCGGTAATGTTGCACACTCGCTGCCAGCCGGTGATGCCGTTAGCGTTATCCCAGGTCGGCGTCAGCGTGACGCTTAAGCCATTAAGGCTTTCCTGCCCGGTGAGCGTGACAACGCCTGTGGCGACGGTCATAGCCGAAACGTAGCGGGTTGTGGCGGGCGAGGGAATACCGTTGCTGCCGCCATCGCAGGTGGTTAATCCGCCGTGCTCCAGCGCGCACAGCTCAATGGCGGTGCGGAACGGGACGAAGGTTTGCAGCATATCGGTAAGCGCCGCTTTTCGCAGATAGTTCTGATAAGCCGGAATGCCGATTGCGCTGAGAATGGCGATGATCCCAATGACCACCATAAGTTCGATGAGGGTAAAGCCGCGTTGTTTGTCCATAAGTTGCTCCTTGTTATCTTCGGGAGCACTTTGCCGGGGTTTGTTTAGCGATACGAGCGGCAGATCGCGCCTGGAGAAGCACGCTTCCAGGCTTTTTTTGCGGGTTGCATTGAGGGATTATTAGCGTGCGAGCCGGCTCGCAAAAGTGCGCCCCGGCATCAACGACGAACCGGGGCAGGGGATTAGCGGAAGCGCATAGAGAGATCGAGAGCGCGGACGTGCTTGGTCAACGCGCCAACGGAGATGTAATCGACGCCGGTTTCAGCAAATTCTCGAATAGTCTCGAATGTGACGTTGCCGGAGACTTCCAGCGCCGCCTGGCCGTTGGTGTGTTTGACCGCTTCGCGCATCAGGTCGGTAGTGAAGTTGTCGAGCATAATGATGTCAGCGCCGGCTTTCAGCGCTTCATCCAGCTCTTCAAGGGTTTCGACTTCCACCTCAACCGGCACATCCGGGTGCAGCCAGAACGCTTTTTCAACCGCCTGCCGTACCGAGCCGGAAGCGATAATATGGTTCTCTTTAATCAGAAAGGCATCGGAGAGGCCCAGGCGATGATTGGCCCCGCCGCCGCACAGGACCGCATATTTCAGCGCCGTGCGCAGGCCCGGCAGCGTTTTGCGCGTATCGAGCAGCTGAGTTTTGGTGCCTGCCAGCAGGTCGACATAGCGGCGGACTTCGCTGGCCACCCCGGAGAGCGTCTGCACGAAATTGAGTGCGGTACGTTCGCCGGTGAGCAGGATCCGCGAAGGGCCTTCCAGCTCGAATAGCGGCTGATTGGCTTTTACCGCGTCGCCATCGGCAACGTGCCAGGTGAAGTTAACGTCGTCGCCCGCAAGCTGAATAAAGACTTCTTCTACCCAGCGTTTACCGCAAAACACGCCATCTTCACGGGTGATGACGACGGCATGCGAGCGCGCATCCTGCGGCAATAATTGCGCGCTAATATCGTTGTTGGCATCCACTTCACCGCCTAAATCTTCCCGCAGGGATTGAGCGACGGCATCGGTAATATCAAGATTAATACGCTCCAGCAACGCGTCACGGCGGCGGTCGGGATTGTAGCGACGAGGCGTCATGATAAAGCTCCAGATAGATAAGATTCAGAAGTGGGAAACATGCTAACCTGAACAACGTTTCTGTACCACATCCGCGTCCTTTCGCCGGCGGCGCCAGCGTGAAGTTATAGCGTTAGCCAACCGAGCAAGCGTGGGTATGATGCCGGGGATTGTTTGGTCACGGTGCCGCGAATGCATAAGCTAGTAAAAGGAGACTCAACATGCAGTTGAACGGGGGATGGCTGGAAGAGGCGCGTCGGGTTCCTTCGCCGCACCACGATAGCCGCCCGGATAATGAAACCCCCTCTTTGCTGGTGGTGCATAATATAAGCCTGCCGCCCGGCGAATTTGGCGGGCCATGGATTGATGCCCTGTTCACCGGTACGCTCGATCCGAATGCGCACCCTTTTTTTGCTGAAATCGCGCATCTTCGCGTTTCGGCACACTGTCTGATTCGCCGCGACGGTGAAATCGTGCAGTATGTGCCTTTCGACCAGCGCGCCTGGCACGCGGGGGTTTCCAGCTATCACGGGCGCGAGCGCTGTAATGATTTTTCGATAGGCATTGAGCTGGAAGGGACCGACGAGCTGGCTTATACCGACGCGCAGTATCAGCAGCTGGTTGCCGTTACCCGTCAGCTTATCTCGCGCTATCCGGCGATAGCTGACAATATCACCGGCCATAGCGATATTGCGCCAGTGCGTAAAACGGATCCCGGCCCGGCTTTTGACTGGGTCAAATTTCGCGGTCTGTTAACCCCGTCGTCAGAATAAGGAGATGCCATGACGTTGTTCACTACGCTGTTAGTCCTCATTGCCGAGCGTTTGTTTAAGCTGGGCGAGCACTGGCAGCTCGATCACCGGCTGGAAGTGCTGTTTCGCCGGGTAAAGCATTATTCCCTGCTCACCACCCTACTGATGACGGTCGCGGCGGCGGCGGTCGTGTTTATTATTCAGCGCCTGCTGCAGGGGCAGCTGTTTAACATTCCTCTGCTGGTGTTCTGGATCCTGCTGGGCCTGCTGTGCATCGGCGCGGGCAAAGTCCGTCTGCACTATCACGCCTACCTGAAGGCGGCGGCGCGCGATGATAGCCGCGCCTGCGACGCCATGGCCAGCGAGCTCACCCTGATCCACGGCGTGCCGCCCGGCTGCGACCAGCGTGAATATCTGAGCGAGCTGCAAAACGCGCTGCTGTGGATTAACTACCGCTACTATCTCGCTCCGCTGTTCTGGTTCGTTGTCGGCGGGCCGTGGGGACCGTTAACCCTGATTGCCTACTGTACGCTGCGGGCCTGGCAGACCTGGCTGGCGCGTTATCAGACGCCGCGTCATCGCTTACAGTCGGGTATTGACGGCATTCTGCACGTGGTCGACTGGGTTCCGGTACGTCTGGTCGGCGTGGTGTACGCGCTGGTTGGGCACGGGGAAAAGGCTTTGCCTGCGTGGTTTGCCTCGCTGGGCGACCTCCACTCTTCGCAGTATCAGGTGCTGACGCGCCTGGCGCAGTATTCGCTGGCGCGCGAGCCGCATGTGGATAAAGTGGCGACGCCGAAGGCGGCGGTCTCCATGGCGAAAAAAACATCGCTGGTGGTGGTGGTGATTATGGCGCTGCTGACGATTTACGGTACGCTGATTTAAGCACCTGCCCGCTGGGGGCAGGTTCCGCTTTTAATCCGTATCTGCTGCCGGGATGCCAAAATCAGGCATCCCGTTTTCGTCCCAGCGGACAAGCTTCAGGCGGGTATGGCGATTCGGATCGTACAGCGGGTCGCCTTCGATTTCGGTGTAGTTGCGCGCGTGGTACACCAGCACATCTTCTCCCTCCGGCGTTTGCGTAAAGCTATTGTGTCCGGGCCCATACTGACGATTCTCATAGCTGGTACGGAACACCGGCTGCGGCGCTTTATGCCAGTTTTCCGGCCGCAGCGGGTCGGCGTTAATGTCTATCCACAATAAGCCCATACAGTAGTTTTCGTCGGTGGCGCTGGCGGAGTAGCTGACGAACAGCTTGTCGCCGTGGAACAGGACCGCCGGGCCTTCGTTCACCAGAAAACCCCGGCACTCCCAGTCAAACTCGGGTTGACTCAGCATGACCGGCTGACCTTTTAGCGTCCACGGATTTGCCAGTTCAGCCAGATAGAGGTTGGTATTACCCTTAATTTCCGGATCTTTTTGCGCCCACAGGTACCACCGTTTACCCTGATGGTGGAAGGTGGTGGCATCCAGCGCAAAGGTATCAAGCGGCGTTTTAATCTGGCCTTTTTCCTGCCATTTCCCGGTTAACGGGTCGCTCTCCGCGCATTCGAGCGCGAACATGCGGTGCTGGAACATGCCCAGCGCATCCAGATCGTGGGTGTGGCTGGCGGCAAAGTAGATATACCATTTGCCGTCAATCTCATGCAGCTCCGGGGCCCATATGAGCTGGCTCATCGGGCCGCTGTCCGGTTTACGCCAGACGACCACCGGCTGCGCGTCGCGTAAACCTTCAAGGGTTGCTGAGCGGCGGATTTCCAGACGGTCATACTCCGGCACCGAGGCAATAAAGTAGTAGCTCTCCTGATGGCGCAGAATATACGGGTCCGCGCGTTGTTCAATAAATGGATTCGGCCAGTTTTTCATTACGCTTTCCTTACCTGTTCGCCGGTTTTCAGTTCCTGATAGTCGTTGAGTTCGCTGTAGTTGACCCGGCGTTTCTCGAGGTCGGACTGAATTAGCCGCATAAATTCGCGGTTTACCTTCAGCATACGCACCACCCCCGCGGTAATCAGATAGCCGATGCCGGGGATAACGCTGAATAACAATACGATACCGTTAATCGCGGAGGCGCTTTGCTGCTTCGCACCGGCATCGTAACCGTACCAGGAGAGCAGGAAGCCAACCATCGCGCCGGCGATGGCCAGACCGACCTTCAGGAAGAACAGGTTGCCGGAGAAGCTGATGCCGGTGATGCGTTTGCCGGTCTTCCATTCGCCGTAGTCATCCACGTCGGCCATCAGCGACCAGTGCAGCGGCGAGGGGATCTGATGCAGAATGTTCAGCAGGAAGTAGAGCACCATAATCATCATGGTGGCGTGCGGGTCGAAGAAGTAGAAGGCGCAGGAGAAAATCGCCAGCACGATGTTGGTCCAGAAAAACACCTGCAGTTTGCACCAGCGGTCGGTCAGGACTTTAGCCAGCATACTGCCGATCATCATTCCGACTACCCCGAGGCTGATAAATAGCGTGGCGAAGTGGGTGCTTTGCTGCATCACCCAGGTGACGTAGTACATGGTGGCGGCCATGCGAATAAAGCCCGGACAAACGTTGCACAGCGTTAGCAGCAGGATGCGAACCCACTGGTCGTTTTTCCAGACGTCTTTCAGATCTTTTTTCAGCTCGTCGTTGGTCTGGACGGCGGGTTTTACGCGTTCACGAACGGTGGCAAAGCAGAACAGGAACATGCACATACCGATAATCGCCAGCACGGTCATCGCCATCTGATAGCCTTTGGCTTTATCCTCACCGCCGAACCAGTCCGCCATCGGCAGCAGCGTCAGGGAGAGCAGGAGCGTGGCGATACCGACCATCACGAAGCGATAGGACTGGCAGGCCACGCGTTCCTTCGGGTCATTCGTAATCACGCTACCCAAGGAGCAGTAGGGGATGTTGATCGCGGTGTAGGTCAGCGAGAGCAGGAAGTAGGTGACGAAAGCATAGATAACCTTGCTATTGTACGACCACTCCGGGGTGGTAAACATCAGCACGCTGAACAGCGCGTACGGGAAGGCAATCCACAGCAGCCATGGGCGAAAGCGCCCGTATTTACTGCGGGTACGGTCGGCCATCGCCCCCATAATCGGATCGGTGACGGCATCAATAACGCGTACGGAAAGCAGCAAAACGCCCACCAGCGCCGGCGCGAGACCAAAAATATCCGTATAAAAATAGTTAACAAACAACATGATGGCGCCGAATATGATATTGCATCCGGCGTCACCCATCCCGTAGCCTATTTTTTCTTTAACTGAAAGCTTATTGCCATTCATCGCAGCGATCTCCCCGTGGCGGTATGGAGAGAATTATTAGCCGGGTAATGGACTAATGCGTTGCAGGATAGGGTTAACGATATGGATAAATCGGTTATCAGGGGGAAAGTGTGAAGCAGATAACAATGCGCTGTGTCCGCCAGCGGCGGGCGGACACAGGTTGTGGAGATGCAGGATTATGCTTTAATGGCGCTGGCGGTTTTCTGCTTAAACAGGTAGCCGACGCCGAGAACGGCAATCCATACCGGGATAAGGTAGACGGAAATCGCCATGCCAGGGGTCATCAGCATGATCACCAGCACTCCCGCCATAAACAGCAGGCAGATCCAGTTGCCCAGCGGATAAAGCAGCGCCGGGAAGCGGGTGACCACGCCCTGCTGCTGCTTAGCGCGACGGAACTTCATGTGCGCCAGGCTAATCATCGCCCAGTTGATCACCAGGGCTGAAACCACCAGCGCCATCAGCAGACCAAACGCGGATTCCGGCGCGAAGTAGTTAATCAGTACGCACAGCGCGGTGACCACCGCGGAGACGAGGATGGTGTTGACCGGCACGCCGCGTTTATCGACGCTCATCAGCGCTTTTGGCGCGTTCCCCTGCTGGGCCAGACCGAACAGCATCCGGCTGTTGCAGTATACGCAGCTGTTGTAAACGGAGAGCGCCGCGGTTAATACCACGATATTCAGCGCATTCGCGACGAAGGTATCGCCCAGCTCGTGGAAAATCAGGACGAACGGGCTGGTATCGGCGGTTACGCGGCTCCACGGCAGCAGCGAAAGCAGAACGGCCAGCGAGCCCACATAGAAAATCAGGATGCGGTAGATGACCTGGTTGGTGGCCTTCGGAATGCTCTGCTCCGGGTTATCCGCTTCGGCTGCGGTGATACCGACCAGCTCCAGCCCGCCGAAAGAGAACATAATAATCGCCATCATCATTACCAGCCCGGTGAAGCCGTGCGGCAGGAATCCGCCTTGCTCCCACAGGTTGCGTACGGTGGCCTGCGGGCCGCCGTTGCCGCTGAACAGCAGCCAGCCGCCGAACAGGATCATCGCCACGACGGCGACGACTTTGATGATCGCGAACCAGAACTCCATCTCGCCAAACACCTTGACGTTCGTCAGGTTGATGGCGTTGATAGCGATAAAGAAAACGGCCGCAGAAACCCAGGTAGGAATTTCCGGCCACCAGAACTGGACGTATTTCCCGACCGCGGTCAGCTCGGCCATTGCGACCAGCACGTAAAGCACCCAGTAGTTCCAGCCGGAAGCGAAGCCTGCAAAGCCGCCCCAGTATTTGTAGGCAAAATGACTAAATGAACCGGCTACCGGCTCTTCGACGACCATTTCGCCCAGCTGACGCATAATCAGGAAAGCAATAAAACCGGCAATTGCGTAGCCCAGAATAATACCGGGACCCGCGTTTTGGATGACGGATGCGCTACCCAGAAACAAACCGGTACCGATAGCGCCTCCCAGCGCAATAAGCTGAATATGGCGGTTTTTAAGGCCGCGCTTTAGCCGATCGCCATGCTGTTGACCTTCCATCATGAATCCTCGTGTGTGGTTATGGCTATTATGTTTGTCCGCGTCATCCATCAGGTGACTTCTTCGCTGTCCATCCCTGCCTGATAGCATAGTCAGCGAATTTCTACGGAGCCTGCGCCCCGTTTTGCCCCGAGTGATGTAGCGCACATATTGTTGTGTTTGTGTAATTATCAAATTCCGTAGATGTACTTATTTCTTTACGCAAGGCGGAGAGGAAATTCATGAAAAGGCCTTTCGTATCATGGAGAATAGTGATAAGCGCCGCTGAATGCACCTGCTTTATGAAGGGATGATGACGAAGCGAGCAAAAAGACGCCATTTGTAAATCCCACCCCATGCGCCAGTGCCTACCCACTATTTGTCATCCATGCAAATTTATTGAATTTATATTCACTTCATGAGGAGTTGAATCGGTTCAGATAGCGTAATTTTTCGTTTCTATTACGTTAACGCTACCTCTTTGTGAGTAAACACAACATTTGTGCAAGGTTACATTTTTGAAATGTTATTTCTGTAAGGTTGTTAAAACGTGCCGGGTTTAATGATTTCAATCAAAACCTGTATGGACAGAAGGTGAATACTTTGTTACTTTAGCGATACGAACTATGAATTGGTAAGACCAATTGACTCCGGGCTAATGGCAGAGACAGGGAATATGGCCTACAGCAAGATCCGCCAACCAAAACTATCCGATGTGATAGAGCAGCAGCTGGAGTTTTTAATCCTTGAGGGGACGTTGCGCCCCGGTGAAAAACTCCCGCCAGAACGTGAACTGGCAAAACAGTTCGACGTTTCCCGTCCCTCGCTCCGTGAGGCTATTCAACGCCTCGAAGCTAAGGGCTTGTTGCTTCGTCGCCAGGGGGGCGGAACGTTTGTACAAAGCCGCCTGTGGCAGAGCTTCAGCGACCCGCTGGTAGAGCTACTGTCCGACCACCCTGAATCCCAATTTGATCTGCTGGAAACCCGTCACGCGCTTGAAGGCATCGCGGCTTATTACGCGGCGCTGCGCAGCAATGATGAAGACCGCGAACGCATTCGCGAGCTGCATCAGGCCATTGAGCGGGCTCAGCAGTCCGGCGATCTCGACGCCGAATCCGATGCCGTCGTCCAGTATCAAATCGCCGTCACCGAAGCGGCGCACAATGTGGTGCTGCTCCATCTACTACGCTGTATGGAGCCGATGCTGGCCCAGAACGTTCGCCAGAATTTTGAATTGTTGTACGCCCGTCGGGAGATGCTCCCGCAGGTCAGCAATCATCGTACTCGCATTTTTGAGGCGATAATCGCCGGGGAACCGGAGCAGGCGCGTGAAGCGTCGCATCGTCACCTGGCGTTCATTGAGGAAATTTTGCTGGATCGTAGCCGTGAGCAGAGCCGTCGTGAACGCTCACTGCGTCGTTTACAGCAACGAAAAGATGAGAACTCCGGTTCTTAAGCGCCATTTTTAGAGCGCGGCAACTAAACGCAGAACCTGTCTTATTGCACTTTTAGTTGTTCAAAATAATTTTGGGTGTATCGCGGCGGCAAGCGCGCGAATCCCCGGGAGCATAGTGAACTATGTGACTGGGGTGAGGAAGCGAAGCCAACAAAGAGACAGCCAGAAGTATGAAGAACAAAGAGCGCAATGGGACAGGTTCCAGATTAATCAACGATTAGATAGATAAGGAATACCCCCCATGTCAGAACGTTTACCAAATGACGTGGATCCGATCGAAACTCGCGACTGGCTACAGGCGATCGAATCGGTCATCCGTGAAGAAGGTGTTGAGCGCGCTCAGTATCTTATTGACCAACTCCTTTCTGAAGCCCGCAAAGGCGGGGTGAAAGTGGCTGCTGGCGCATCGACCGGCGGTTACGTGAACACTATTGCCGTTGAAGATGAGCCGGAATACCCGGGTAATCTGGATCTGGAACGTCGTATCCGTTCTGCGATCCGCTGGAACGCGATTATGACCGTTCTGCGCGCATCGAAAAAAGATCTCGAACTGGGCGGCCACATGGCTTCCTTCCAGTCTTCCGCAACCTTCTATGAAGTGTGCTTTAACCACTTCTTCCGCGCACGCAACGAGCAGGACGGCGGCGACCTGGTTTACTTCCAGGGCCACATCTCTCCGGGCGTCTACGCGCGTGCTTTCCTGGAAGGTCGTCTGACTGAAGAGCAGATGAACAACTTCCGTCAGGAAGTTCACGGTAAAGGTCTGTCCTCTTATCCGCACCCGAAACTGATGCCGGAATTCTGGCAGTTCCCGACCGTCTCTATGGGTCTGGGCCCAATCGGTGCGATTTATCAGGCTAAGTTCCTGAAGTATCTGGAACACCGCGGCCTGAAAGACACTTCCAAACAAACCGTTTACGCTTTCCTCGGCGACGGCGAGATGGACGAGCCGGAATCCAAAGGCGCGATCACCATCGCGACCCGTGAGAAGCTGGACAACCTGGTCTTCGTTATCAACTGTAACCTGCAGCGCCTTGACGGCCCGGTTACCGGTAATGGCAAGATCATTAACGAACTGGAAGGCATCTTTGGCGGTGCTGGCTGGAACGTTATCAAGGTTATCTGGGGCGGACGCTGGGATGAGCTGCTGCGTAAAGATACCAGCGGTAAACTGATCCAGCTGATGGAAGAGACCGTTGACGGTGACTACCAGACCTTCAAATCCAAAGACGGCGCTTACGTGCGTGAGCACTTCTTCGGTAAATATCCGGAAACCGCAGCGCTGGTTGCCGACTGGACTGACGAGCAGATCTGGGCCCTGAACCGCGGCGGTCACGATCCGAAGAAAGTCTACGCTGCGCTGAAAAAAGCACAGGAAACCAAAGGCAAAGCCACCGTAATCCTCGCCCATACCATTAAAGGTTACGGCATGGGTGACACCGCTGAAGGTAAAAACATCGCTCACCAGGTTAAGAAAATGAACATGGACGGCGTTCGCTACGTCCGCGATCGTTTCAACGTGCCGGTTGCCGATGCTGATATCGAAAAACTGCCGTACGTGACCTTCCCGGAAGGTTCTGAAGAGCACACCTATCTGCACGCCCAGCGTCAGAAACTGCACGGCTATCTGCCGAGCCGTCAGCCAAACTTCGATGAGAAGCTGGAGCTGCCGACCCTGGAAGATTTCGGTCCGCTGCTGGAAGAGCAGAATAAAGAGATCTCTACCACTATCGCGTTCGTTCGTGCCCTGAACGTGATGCTGAAGAACAAATCCATCAAAGACCGCCTCGTGCCGATCATCGCCGATGAAGCGCGTACCTTTGGTATGGAAGGCCTGTTCCGTCAGATTGGTATCTACAGCCCGAACGGTCAGCAGTACACTCCGCAGGACCGTGAGCAGGTTGCTTACTACAAAGAAGACGAGAAAGGCCAGATTCTGCAGGAAGGTATCAACGAACTGGGTGCCGGTGCATCCTGGCTGGCTGCTGCGACCTCCTACAGCACCAACAACCTGCCGATGATCCCGTTCTACATCTACTACTCCATGTTCGGGTTCCAGCGTATCGGTGACCTGTGCTGGCAGGCAGGCGACCAGCAGGCTCGCGGCTTCCTGATCGGCGGGACTTCCGGTCGTACCACGCTGAACGGCGAAGGTCTGCAGCACGAAGATGGCCACAGCCACATTCAGTCTCTGACCATCCCGAACTGTATCTCTTACGATCCGTCTTACGCGTACGAAGTTGCGGTCATCATGCACGATGGTCTGGAGCGTATGTACGGTGAGAAACAAGAGAACGTTTACTACTACATCACCACGCTGAACGAAAACTACCACATGCCGGCAATGCCAGCAGGCGCCGAGGAAGGTATCCGTAAAGGTATCTACAAACTCGAAACCGTTGAAGGTAGCAAAGGTAAAGTTCAGCTGCTGGGCTCCGGTTCTATCCTGCGTCACGTCCGTGAAGCAGCGCAGATCCTGGCCAAAGACTACGGCGTAGGCTCTGACGTTTATAGCGTCACCTCCTTCACCGAACTGGCGCGTGATGGCCAGGATTGTGAACGCTGGAACATGCTGCATCCGCTGGAAACGCCGCGCGTTCCGTACATCGCTCAGGTGATGAACGACGCTCCGGCAGTCGCATCTACTGACTATATGAAACTGTTCGCTGAGCAGGTTCGTACTTACGTACCGGCCGATGATTACCGCGTACTGGGTACCGACGGCTTCGGTCGCTCTGACAGCCGTGAAAACCTGCGTCATCACTTCGAAGTTGACGCTTCCTACGTGGTGGTAGCAGCGCTGGGCGAACTGGCTAAACGTGGCGAAATCGATAAGAAAGTGGTTGCGGAAGCCATCACTAAATTCAACATCGATGCAGATAAAGTTAACCCGCGTCTGGCGTAAGAGGTAAAAGAATAATGGCTATCGAAATCAAAGTACCGGACATCGGGGCTGATGAAGTTGAAATCACCGAGATTCTGGTCAAAGTGGGCGACAAAGTTGAAGCTGAACAGTCGCTGATCACCGTAGAAGGCGACAAAGCCTCTATGGAAGTCCCGTCTCCGCAGGCTGGCGTCGTTAAAGAGATCAAAGTCTCCGTCGGCGACAAAACCGAGACCGGTAAACTGATCATGATTTTCGATTCCGCCGATGGTGCAGCAGCCGCTGCACCTGCGCAGGAAGAGAAGAAAGAAGCCGCTCCGGCCGCCGCAGCACCGGCAGCCGCCAGCGCGAAAGAAGTTCATGTACCGGATATCGGCGGTGATGAAGTTGAAGTCACGGAAATCATGGTAAAAGTGGGCGACACCATCGCCGCTGAACAATCCCTGATCACCGTAGAAGGCGATAAAGCCTCTATGGAAGTGCCGGCGCCGTTCGCCGGTACCGTGAAAGAGATCAAGATTAACACCGGCGACAAAGTGTCCACGGGTTCCCTGATCATGATCTTCGAAGTGGCGGGCGCAGCGCCTGCCGCGGCGCCGGCGAAAGCGGAAGCCGCTCCGGCTGCTGCTGCACCGGCAGCTTCAGGTTCTAAAGAAGTTCACGTGCCGGATATCGGCGGCGATGAAGTTGAAGTGACTGAAGTGATGGTGAAAGTGGGCGATAAAATTGCCGCTGAACAGTCACTGATCACCGTTGAAGGCGACAAAGCTTCCATGGAAGTGCCTGCGCCGTTCGCGGGTACCGTGAAAGAGATCAAAATCAGCACCGGCGACAAAGTCTCCACCGGCTCCCTGATTATGGTCTTCGAAGTGGAAGGCGCCGCGCCTGCCGCAGCTCCGGCTGCCGCGGCTGCCCCAGCACCAGCTGCTGCACCGGCTCAGGCTGCTAAACCAGCTGCACCTGCTGCAAAAGCAGAAGGCAAATCTGAGTTCGCTGAAAACGACGCTTACGTTCACGCTACCCCGCTGATTCGTCGCCTGGCGCGCGAGTTCGGCGTAAACCTGGCGAAAGTGAAAGGAACTGGTCGTAAAGGCCGTATCCTGCGCGAAGACGTTCAGGCCTACGTGAAAGAAGCGGTTAAACGCGCTGAAGCCGCGCCTGCTGCTACCGGTGGTGGTATCCCGGGCATGCTGCCGTGGCCGAAAGTGGACTTCAGCAAGTTTGGTGAAGTGGAAGAAGTTGAACTGGGCCGCATCCAGAAGATCTCTGGTGCTAACCTGAGCCGTAACTGGGTGATGATCCCGCACGTTACGCACTTCGACAAAACCGATATCACCGATCTGGAAGCGTTCCGTAAACAGCAGAATGCCGAAGCTGAGAAGCGTAAGCTGGACGTGAAATTCACTCCGGTGGTCTTCATCATGAAAGCCGTTGCCGCGGCGCTTGAGCAGATGCCGCGCTTCAACAGCTCCCTGTCTGAAGATGCACAGCGTCTGACGCTGAAGAAATACATCAATATCGGTGTGGCGGTTGATACCCCGAATGGTCTGGTTGTTCCGGTCTTCAAAGACGTGAACAAGAAGAGCATTACCGAGCTGTCTCGTGAACTGACCGTGATTTCCAAGAAAGCGCGTGATGGTAAGCTGACCGCTGGCGAAATGCAGGGTGGTTGCTTCACTATCTCCAGCATCGGCGGCCTGGGTACCACCCACTTCGCACCGATTGTGAACGCGCCGGAAGTGGCTATCCTCGGCGTCTCCAAGTCCGCGATGGAGCCGGTATGGAATGGCAAAGAGTTCGTGCCGCGTCTGATGATGCCGATCTCTCTGTCCTTCGACCACCGCGTGATCGACGGTGCTGATGGTGCGCGCTTTATCACCATCATCAACAATATGCTGAGCGACATTCGCCGCCTGGTGATGTAAGCAAAAAGCCGGCCTGACGGCCGGCTTTTTTCTGGTAATCTCTTCTGCGTTTTGAAGTTACCAGCAATAAAGGACAAAATCGTTTGCCGTTTGTTGTTTCAAAATTGTTAACAATTTTGTAAAATGCTTGCGGATAGAACGTCCCGGTGGACATGGGCGTAAAAACAATAGCGTCAGACCCGCCGGATACAAATAACAGAGGTCATGATGAGTACTGAAATCAAAACTCAGGTCGTGGTACTTGGGGCAGGCCCCGCAGGTTATTCTGCTGCCTTCCGTTGCGCTGATTTAGGTCTGGAAACCGTCATCGTAGAACGTTACAGCACCCTCGGCGGTGTTTGCCTGAACGTCGGCTGTATCCCTTCTAAAGCACTGCTGCACGTTGCTAAAGTTATCGAAGAAGCGAAAGCGCTGGCCGAACACGGCATCGTTTTCGGTGAACCGAAAACTGACATTGACAAGATTCGCACCTGGAAAGAAAAAGTCATCACTCAGCTGACCGGCGGTCTGGCTGGCATGGCCAAAGGGCGTAAAGTGAAGGTGGTTAACGGTCTGGGTAAATTTACCGGCGCTAACACCCTGGAAGTGGAAGGCGAAAACGGTAAAACCGTCATCAACTTCGACAACGCTATCATCGCGGCGGGTTCCCGTCCGATCGAACTGCCGTTCATTCCGCATGAAGATCCGCGCGTATGGGACTCCACCGATGCGCTGGAGCTGAAAACCGTACCAAAACGCCTGCTGGTTATGGGCGGCGGTATCATCGGTCTGGAAATGGGTACCGTATACCATGCGCTGGGTTCAGAGATTGACGTGGTTGAAATGTTCGACCAGGTTATCCCGGCTGCCGATAAAGACGTGGTGAAAGTCTTTACCAAGCGCATCAGTAAGAAATTCAACCTGATGCTGGAAACCAAAGTGACCGCCGTTGAAGCGAAAGAAGACGGTATCTACGTTTCCATGGAAGGCAAAAAAGCCCCGGCTGAAGCGCAGCGCTACGACGCCGTGCTGGTAGCTATCGGCCGCGTGCCGAATGGTAAAAACCTCGATGCCGGTAAAGCAGGCGTTGAAGTTGACGAGCGTGGCTTTATCCGCGTTGATAAACAGCTGCGTACCAACGTGCCGCACATCTTCGCTATCGGCGATATCGTCGGTCAGCCGATGCTGGCGCACAAAGGCGTTCACGAAGGCCACGTTGCTGCCGAAGTTATCGCCGGCATGAAGCACTACTTCGACCCGAAAGTTATCCCGTCCATCGCCTATACCGAGCCGGAAGTTGCGTGGGTTGGTCTGACTGAGAAAGAAGCGAAAGAGAAAGGCATCAGCTACGAAACCGCCACCTTCCCGTGGGCTGCTTCTGGCCGCGCCATCGCTTCCGACTGCGCTGACGGTATGACCAAACTGATTTTCGACAAAGAATCTCACCGCGTTATCGGCGGGGCGATTGTCGGCACCAACGGCGGCGAGCTGCTGGGTGAAATCGGTCTGGCGATCGAAATGGGCTGTGACGCTGAAGACATCGCGCTGACCATCCACGCTCACCCGACTCTGCACGAGTCCGTTGGCCTGGCAGCAGAAGTCTTCGAAGGCAGCATCACCGACCTGCCAAACGCGAAAGCGAAGAAAAAGTAAATTTTTCTTTCAGGCAAAATCCAAAAAGCGGCTCAGTGAGCCGCTTTTTTTATCGGTGATGTTTAGAACTGTGTCGCCGTTAATAAAATTGCATATCTTATTAATACTTTAAAAATAGTTACTCAGTAAACTTATAGGTAGTTAACTATATGTGAGGTGTGTGATGAAAAAAGTTTTAACGAC
>NZ_VOJB01000102.1:110987-199220 GCF_007910085.1 Klebsiella sp. ME-303
CGCTGCTGGCAGCAACGCTGGTCTCGGGTATGGCCTGCGCGGCCGATGCCGCGATTCCCTGGGCTGATAACAGCGGCGGGACCGAAAGCACCCATATTGCGGCGATGGGCCAGGATTTGAATATGCAGCATCAGCAGATAACAAAGACCAGCGAAGGGGTATGGGCGGCGAATTCCGGCAGCATCAGCTCTGATGAAGCGGCGTTGACCAGCACTAAACCGGCTTTTGCGGGTGACCCGTCTCTGATGCCCCATCAGGGCTAAATCAGCACACAGATATGGCCCGGCGGCGTTATCGCACGCCGGGCTTTTTTCTATTGATTGATGGCCTGCCAGGCTGAATCCGGCGAAAACTGCGAAATTGCGCGCGCTTTGCTCTGCGTCTCATCCCCTAAATTAGCCTGATAAACCTCATCATTCTGGTTGACCATAAAGCTCATGATGCCGGTTTTTCCCCATTCCACAGGCCACGCCAGCAGGGCGAAGCCCTGACCCTCGCCATCTTGAATGATGCGAAAACGGTAGCCGTGATAGCCTTCTCCGGGTTCGGCGGGGCTAAACGCGGGCCCAAGCGGGCTGGGCGCTTCGCCGGGAGCGGCAGGCCAGTAGAGGCCGTCTTTCTTGCCATCGCTGCTGATAATCCTCTGCGCCCAGGTGTGGTTTAGCCGATAAAAATCCTGCTGGGCATCAACGTAAGCGTGCATCGCCTGAATGGCTGACAGCTCATTGCGGCCAATCGCGCGAGTCAGGATCTCATCTTCAGCAGCGGCCATATCAAAACGCCAGCCGCTCTTATCCTTAATGATGGGGATCGGTAGCCGCCATGCTTCCTGTCCCACCTCCAGCCAGGCGCTATTCTGCTGCTGAACGATACGATGGCTGACTTTCCAGTCGCGCTGAAAGCGAGCGACGGCATCAGGGTCGATGCCCTCCGGCGGTAAAAATTGCTGCCAGCTATCGCCGAGCAGCCCGTTGAGGGCAGATTCATCATGCCTGCCGATTGCCTCAGCCAGCGCGCTTGCGGCCTGTTCCGGAGAGGAAAACTGCTGCTGAGCCAGCGCCATGGCGGGCGTCAGGGCCAGCGCCAGCAGCGTCATTTTTAATAATTTTTTCATCTGATTATCCTCAGCGGCGGCGCAGTTCACGGTGTTCGGAAAGATGTTCTCTGGCCGCGCTGCGCTGCTCGCTGCTTAAACCCGAGATATGGCGGCTCTGCAGGCCGCGCTCCTGCTGAGACTGCCAGGAGGGAGAGCGGATATCGTTACCGCTCAGGGCATTGGCGTGCAGATTATTCAGCTTCTGCTGACGTTGTTCGGGCGTTGCGGCCCGGAACTGTTCACGGCGCTGTTGCTGCTGCGCCGTCGGATGCTGAATTTGCGTTTTGACCGCTTCCCGATGCTGCTGTTGTACGGCGCTATTTTTTACCGCCGGCGTGGCGTCATAGCCGCGATAGTTATTGCGCTGGGTCACCTGATGGAGCTGCTGCGACGCGGCCTGGCGCTGGGCATCGCGGGAAGGCGCGTGATTAAGCGCGTTATCCGCAGGCCCGGTACGCTGCTGTAGTTGCGTCATGGCCGCCTGACGCTGCGCGTTGCGATCGGCGGGCTGATGTTGGGTCGCGCTAAGGCCGCCGGGAACATTGGTCTGATGGTAATGCTGCGCAATCGTATTGTTCGGATAGGGAATATTGCCGCGGTAGGCCGGATTATGCTGCCAGCTGGCGTGGTTTCCCGGCAGGTTCTGCCCGGTAATATGGTTGAAATTATTGACGTTGATGTTGATGTTATCGCCGTTGTGCGCGTAGCCGCCGTGATGATCATCATCGTGATGGTGATCGTCATCGTCATGGTGGTGATGATCGTCATCATCCCAGTCGATGCTGCTGAACAGAGCGTAGGTTGTGGCGACGCCGAGGCTATAGCCAAACCCCTTGACGAAGCTGTCGGTAAACTGCTCCCCCGGAGGCGGCGGCAGGTAGACCGGCGGATAGGCGGTGTCAGGCCAGGCGCCGTAAACAACTGAAGGGTTATAGGCCGGCACGTACACCACATTTGGATTGGTGGATTCGATTTTAATCACCTGCGCCGGGGCGGAGGATGTCACGGCGCTGCTGCTGCTGCGGGAAGCGGTGGCCGTGGACGTTGCCGAAGCCGGTGCCGCGGAGCGGGTGGCGGTGATGACTTTCTGCTGCGGCGTGGATTTTAACGTTCCGGTCTGCTGGGCGATGGCGCGTAAGCGCTGCACCGAATCCATGACGGCCTGCGGCTGGGCGAGAAAGGCGTTACCCAGGTTTTCCACCCACGGCGCATTTTCTCCCATTAACGCGAGAAGGGAAGGGAAGGCGACCAGCGATTTTACGCTGGGATCCCAGGGCTGATTTGCCACCGCTTGCACCGCCGCGTCGCCCTTCATTGTGGGGTTATCCTGCGACCACTCTACCGCCTGGACAACGTTACTCGGGTAGGTCGAAGCCATCAGCACCTGCGACAGCAGATTGTCCGGATAGAGCGCGATTGGCGCGACCCACTGGTCTATCTGCGCGGGTGTATAGGTCGTGGTCACCGGCTGGGCGGCGGCGGTTGCCTGCGCCGTCTGCGCAACGGCGGGGGGCTCGGGAACCGTTTGCGGCTCCCGGCTTTTGACGTAGAGCGTACCCGCGGCGGCTAATAGCCCGGCGCTACAGAGCAGCGCGAGCAGATGGGGTTTGAAAGGCAGTGTCATGAGAACTCCCGGCACAATAATTGGCCCGTTTTGACAGAGTATTGTCGAAAAGCGGGGGATTGCCTGAGTATAGAGAGCGCGTATTTGCGTTTTTGATTTTAGTTGGGATTTCGCTCAATTATGTGTAACAGAATTAATTTTATATACCGCTAAATTGACAGAAAACCTGCATTATTCTGCCCTTAACGATTCAGCTAATTTTTAATGTTGCTTTTTTGTAAACAGATTAACACCCCGCCAAAATCCTGCTATGCTGCCGACGCGGTATCGGGCATTTACCCTACAAACTGCTGTCTCACAGGAGCGTGAAGAGAATCGCCTACCGCATTTTACAATGAGAGCGAGGAGAACCGTCGTGCTAGAAGAATACCGTAAGCACGTAGCTGAGCGTGCCGCCGAGGGGATTGTACCGAAACCCTTAGATGCAACCCAAATGGCCGCGCTGGTAGAACTGCTGAAAAACCCGCCAGCGGGTGAAGAAGAATTCTTGTTAGACCTGTTAATTAACCGCGTACCGCCGGGCGTCGACGAAGCCGCCTATGTTAAAGCCGGATTCCTTGCCGCGATCGCCAAAGGCGAAGCGACTTCTCCACTGGTTACCCGTGAAAAAGCTGTCGAACTGCTGGGCACCATGCAGGGCGGTTACAACATCCATCCCCTGATTGACGCGCTGGACGACGCAAAACTGGCGCCGATCGCCGCGAAAGCGCTGTCCCACACCCTGCTGATGTTCGACAACTTCTACGATGTAGAAGAGAAAGCCAAGGCGGGCAATGCCTACGCCAAACAGGTTATGCAATCCTGGGCCGACGCTGAGTGGTTCCTGAGCCGTCCTCAACTGGCTGACAAAATCACCGTGACCGTTTTTAAAGTCACCGGCGAAACCAACACCGATGACCTGTCTCCGGCCCCTGACGCCTGGTCCCGCCCGGACATTCCGCTGCACGCGCTGGCAATGCTGAAAAACGCCCGCGAAGGCATCGACCCGGATCAGCCCGGCGCCGTTGGCCCGATTAAACAAATTGAAGCACTGCAGCAAAAAGGTTTCCCGCTGGCGTACGTCGGCGATGTCGTGGGTACCGGCTCATCGCGTAAATCCGCCACCAACTCGGTGCTGTGGTTTATGGGCGACGATATTCCGCACGTGCCGAACAAGCGCGGCGGCGGTCTGGTTCTCGGCGGCAAAATTGCGCCTATCTTCTTTAATACCATGGAAGATGCCGGCGCGCTGCCGATTGAAGTGGACGTAAACAACCTGAACATGGGCGACGTGATCGACGTTTATCCGTTCAAAGGTGAAGTCCGTAACCACGAAACCGGCGAACTGCTGGCGACCTTCGAGCTGAAAACCGACGTGCTGATCGACGAAGTGCGCGCCGGCGGCCGTATCCCGCTAATCATCGGCCGTGGCCTGACCACCAAAGCGCGTGAAGCGCTGGGTCTGCCGCACAGCGATGTGTTCCGTCAGGCGAAAGACGTGGCGGAAAGCAGCCGCGGATACTCTCTGGCGCAGAAGATGGTGGGGCGCGCCTGCGGCGTGGCCGGGGTTCGTCCGGGCGCTTACTGCGAACCGAAGATGACCTCCGTAGGCTCTCAGGACACCACCGGCCCGATGACCCGTGATGAGCTGAAAGACCTGGCGTGCCTGGGCTTCTCTTCCGACCTCGTGATGCAGTCCTTCTGCCATACCGCCGCCTATCCGAAGCCGGTGGACGTCACCACGCACCACACGCTGCCGGACTTCATCATGAACCGCGGCGGCGTATCGCTGCGTCCGGGCGATGGCGTTATCCACTCCTGGCTGAACCGTATGCTGCTGCCTGATACCGTGGGTACCGGTGGTGATTCTCATACCCGTTTCCCGATCGGTATCTCCTTCCCGGCAGGCTCAGGCCTGGTGGCGTTTGCCGCCGCAACTGGCGTCATGCCGCTGGATATGCCGGAATCGGTACTGGTACGTTTTAAAGGCAAAATGCAGCCGGGCATCACCCTGCGCGATCTGGTACACGCCATCCCGCTGTATGCGATCAAACAGGGTCTGCTGACCGTGGAGAAGAAAGGTAAGAAAAACATCTTCTCCGGCCGCATTCTGGAAATTGAAGGTCTGCCGGATCTGAAAGTTGAGCAGGCGTTTGAGCTGACCGATGCCTCCGCCGAGCGTTCCGCTGCGGGCTGTACCATTAAGCTGAACAAAGAGCCGATCGTTGAGTATCTGACCTCCAACATCGTCCTGCTGAAGTGGATGATCGCCGAAGGTTACGGCGATCGCCGTACGCTGGAGCGTCGCGTTCAGGGCATGGAAAAATGGCTGGCGGATCCGCAGCTGCTGGAAGGCGACGCGGATGCGGAATATGCGGCGGTGATCGATATCGATCTGGCCGATATCAAAGAGCCCATCCTCTGCGCGCCGAACGATCCGGACGATGCGCGTTTGCTGTCCGACGTGCAGGGCGAGAAGATCGATGAAGTGTTTATCGGTTCCTGCATGACCAACATCGGCCACTTCCGCGCGGCCGGTAAGCTGCTGGACAACCACAAAGGCCAGCTGCCGACTCGTCTGTGGGTGGCGCCGCCAACCCGTATGGACGCCGCGCAGCTGACTGAAGAGGGCTACTACAGCGTGTTTGGTAAGAGCGGTGCGCGTATTGAAATCCCTGGCTGTTCCCTGTGCATGGGTAACCAGGCGCGGGTTGCCGACGGTGCGACGGTGGTCTCTACCTCAACCCGTAACTTCCCGAACCGTTTAGGTACCGGCGCTAACGTCTTCCTGGCCTCTGCGGAGCTGGCGGCCGTGGCCGCGCTTATCGGTAAACTGCCGACGCCGGAAGAGTATCAGACCTATGTTGCTCAGGTGGATAAAACCGCAGCGGATACCTATCGTTATCTGAACTTCGACCAGCTCGGTCAGTACACCGAGAAGGCCGATGGGGTTATTTTCCAGACCGCGGTGTAATGCGCTAACTCAGCGCTGTACATAATCCCGCCAATGCCCGGTGAACTTTGCGTCACCGGGCATTTTTATTTCCCGTCCCTCCGTCCACCACGCTTTTTTTCTCTTCCACTGCTGCGATAATGACTGTATGGGTACAGTGCAGCGGTGACGCACTGCCCTTGCAGAGGAAAAGACTATGGATTACGAATTTCTGCGCGATATTACCGGAGTGGTAAAGGTGCGAATGTCGATGGATCATGAGGCGATCGGCCACTGGTTCAACGAAGAGGTTAAAGATAACCTTGCCCTGCTGGACGAAGTCGAGCAGGCCGCGCGCACCGTTAAAGGCAGTGAACGGTCCTGGCAACGCGTCGGCCATGAATACACGCTATGGCTGGACGGCGAAGAAGTGATGATCCGCGCTAACCAACTGGATTTTTCCGGCGATGAGATAGAAGAGGGGATGAGCTACTATGACGAAGAAAGCCTCTCGCTATGCGGCGTGGAAGACTTTCTTCAGGTCGTCAACGCCTATCGAAAATTTGTAGGTCAATCCTGAGCAACGTTAATCATTTCCACGGCCGGACAGTTATGTCCGGCTTTTTTTTAGCCTTAACGGCCTGGTTTGATTTTTATTAATCATTTTAAAACTGTGATCTGGCGCGTTTGTGAAGTTTATTTGATTGAATATAATCTTTATGATTTTATTTAATCACAGCATAACAACAGGCGGGAAGACCATGAACATCAAAAAGGCTATAGAACGTGTACCTGGCGGCATGATGGTTGTGCCACTGGTGATCGGCGCCATTATCAATACCTTTGCCCCGCAAGCGCTTGAGATCGGCGGGTTCACCACCGCGCTGTTTAAAAACGGCGCAGCGCCGCTGATTGGCGCCTTCCTGCTCTGTATGGGGGCGGGAATTAGCGTCAAGGCAGCGCCACAGGCGCTGTTGCAGGGCGGTACGATTACGCTGACCAAACTCCTGGTCGCCATTGCGATTGGCCTCGGCGTGGAACAACTCTTTGGTGCTGAAGGGATCTTCGGCTTAAGCGGCGTGGCGATCATCGCTGCGATGAGTAACTCGAATGGCGGGCTTTACGCCGCGCTGGTTGGCGAGTTTGGTAACGAGCGTGATGTGGGAGCGATCTCCATCCTGTCACTGAATGACGGGCCATTCTTTACGATGATCGCACTGGGCGCGGCGGGGATGGCCAACATTCCCATTATGGCGCTGGTCGCCGTGCTGGTGCCGCTGGTGGTGGGAATGATCCTGGGTAACCTCGATCCCAACATGCGCGACTTCCTGACCAAAGGCGGCCCGCTGTTGATCCCATTCTTCGCTTTTGCGCTGGGCGCAGGGATCAACCTTGAAATGCTGCTACAGGGCGGTCTGGCGGGCATTCTGCTCGGCGTGCTGACGACCTTCATCGGCGGTTTCTTTAACATTCGTGCCGACCGTCTGGTGGGCGGAACCGGGATTGCCGGCGCGGCGGCGTCCAGTACCGCCGGAAACGCCGTGGCGACGCCGCTGGCGATTGCCCAGGCCGATCCCTCTCTGGCAGAGGTTGCCGCCGCGGCCGCGCCGCTGATTGCCGCATCGGTGATCACCACCGCGATTCTGACGCCGGTCCTCACCTCATGGGTGGCTAAGAAGCAAGCGCGTCAGGTTGCAGAGGAGAAAAAAGCATGAAAATGATCGTTATCGCCGACGACTTTACGGGTTCTAACGATACCGGCGTGCAGCTGGCAAAGAAGGGGGCGCGCACGGAAGTGATGCTAACGCCAGATCAAAAACCTTCGCGTCGCGCTGATGTGCTGGTGATCAACACCGAAAGCCGCGCGATGCCTGCAGCTGAGGCCGGGAAAGCGGTAGCGCAGGCGTTAGCGCCGTGGTGCGATGGTGATGCGCGTCCGCTGGTTTACAAGAAAATCGACTCCACTTTCCGCGGTAACGTGGGGGCTGAAGTGACGGCGGCAATGCGTGCTGCAAACCGGAAGCTGGCCGTAATTGCGGCGGCTATCCCCGCAGCCGGGCGTACCACCCGCGACGGATTATGCCTGGTCAACGGTACGCCACTGCTGGAAACCGAATTCGCCAGCGATCCGAAAACGCCCATTATCTCCTCACGCATTGCGACGTTGATCGCCCTGCAAAGCGATATCCCGGTTCATGAAGTGTCGCTCGAAGACGTTCGTCGGGGGCAATTGAGCGCCCTGTTGACGGCTTTTTCAGCCGAGGGTGAGTGCATGGTGGTGGTGGATGCCGTGGAAGATCGCGATCTGTTGCTGATTGCCCAGGCTATTTGTGAACAAAAAGAGATGCCGCTGTTGGTGGGCGCTGCCGGGCTGGCGAACGCGCTACCGGTCAGCACCTTCATGCAGGAAAAGCAGGAGCTACCGGTACTGGTGGTGGCCGGATCGATGAGCGAGGCCACGCGGCGGCAGGTTGAAAAAGCGCTCTGCCAGGCGCGCGCCAGGGTCGTGGATATTGATGCCTCGCGGCTGGCCTCGGCCCAGTACGAGCAGGAAATGGCCGCGGCGGTTGAACAGGCCTGTGCGCTGCTCGGTCGCCAGCAGCACACCATTTTACGTACCAGCCGGAGTGCGGACGATCGGCAGATGATCGACGGCCTGTGCGCTCAGGCTGGCGTAAGCCGCCAGCAGCTCGGTGAGATGCTTAGCGAACGCCTCGGGATGATTACGCTGCGCATTATCGAACAGGCTCGTATTGGCGGGCTCTTCCTGACCGGAGGAGATATCGCCACCGCGGTCGCCGCCGCGCTCGGGGCGGAAGGCTATCGCATTCAGAGTGAGGTGGCGCCCTGTATTCCCTGTGGGACGTTCGTTAACAGTGAAATCGACGATCTGCCGGTTATCACTAAAGCCGGCGGATTCGGTTCAGACAGCACCCTTTGTGATGCGCTTTATTTTATTGAGGAGATGTACAGTGGTAACTAAAACAATTGCGATTACGATGGGCGACCCGGCGGGCATCGGTCCGGAAATTATTGTCAAAGCGCTTTGTGAAGACGAGCTCAACGGCGCGCCGCTGGTGGTGGTCGGGTGTCTGAAAACCCTGAAACGTCTGCAGGACAAAGGGCTGGCCGAAGGCGTCACCTTTCGCGCGATCGCCGAGGTCGCGGAGGCGCGATTTGCTCCTGGCGTGATTCATGTCATTGACGAGCCGCTGGCCCAGCCGGACGCGCTGGAGCCGGGTAAAGTGCAGGCCCAGGCGGGCGATCTGGCCTACCGCTGCGTGAAGCGGGCGACGGCGCTGGCGATGAAAGGCGACGTACACGCCATCGCGACCGCACCGCTGAATAAAGAAGCGCTTCATCTGGCCGGGCACAATTATCCTGGTCATACCGAGCTGCTGGCGACGCTGACTGAAAGCCGCGATTACGCCATGGTGCTCTACACCGACAAGCTGAAGGTCATTCATGTCTCGACCCACATTGCGTTGCGTAAGTTCCTCGATACGCTTAATGGCCAGCGCGTGGAGACGGTCATCGGCATCGCGGATCGCTTCCTGAAACGCGTCGGCTTCACCCAGCCGCGCATTGCCGTTGCCGGGGTCAATCCTCATGCGGGCGAAAACGGTCTGTTTGGCGATGAAGAAATACGCATTGTGTCGCCGGCCATTGAAAACATGAAAGCGAAGGGAATCGATGTTTACGGGCCCTGCCCGCCGGACACCGTGTTTCTACAGGCATACGAGGGGCAATATGACATGGTGGTGGCGATGTACCACGATCAGGGACATATTCCGCTCAAACTGCTTGGCTTCTACGATGGGGTGAATATCACCGCGGGTCTGCCGTTCATCCGCACCTCTGCCGATCACGGCACCGCGTTTGATATAGCCTGGACGGGAAAAGCAAAATCTGAGAGCATGGCCGTATCGATTAAACTGGCAATGCAACTGGCGTAATTTCCTGTTATGAAAGGACAACACCGTCTGGATAAGATTGTAGCGTATTTGAAAAATCATACGCTGGTGACCGTGGAACAGCTGGTGGATGCGGTAGAAGCATCGCCTGCAACGATACGACGCGATCTGATCAAACTGGATGAGCAGGGCGTGATCAGCCGCAGCCACGGCGGTGTTGCCCTGCGGCGCTTTGAGCCTTCTCAGCCTACCACCAATGAAAAGCAGCTACGATCGCCTGCGGAAAAGCGGGCGATTGCGCGTTTTGCCGCCTCGATGGTGCAGGCGGGCGACGCGGTGGTACTCGACGCCGGCACCACCATGCTGGAGCTGGCAAAATGCCTGACCCATCTTCCGCTCAGGGTGATCACAGTCGATCTGCATATCGCTCTGTTTTTATCCGAGTTCCGGCAGATAGAAGTGACCATCGTCGGTGGCCGCATTGATGACAGCAGTCAGTCCTGTATCGGCGAGTTTGGTCGTAAGATGTTACGTAGCGTCTATCCCGATATCGCTTTTATGAGCTGTAACAGCTGGAGCGTGGAAAAGGGCGTGACGACGCCGACGGAAGAAAAGGCGGGGCTGAAGCAGGAGATCATTGCCAACGCCCAGCGTAAGATCTTACTGGCCGACAGCAGCAAATATGGCGCCCACTCGCTGTTCAACGTCGCTCCGCTGGGCCGCTTCACTGACATTATTACCGATGTGAGTCTGCCTCTTCCCGTTCAGGCTGAGCTGAAAGCGCAGTCCGTTGCCCTTACGCTGGTACAGCCTGAACGTTAAGGATACCGCCAGCCGATACGGTGTTACACGCTCGGTATATTACGTCCGTAGTAGATTTCGCGCATCTCTTTCCAGAGCAGGTCGGTAATCACCTTACGCTCCTCTTCGCTCAAATCTTCCGGCTTCGTGTGGAACATATAGTGCTTAAGGTCGAACTCCTTAAGCAACATCTTGGTATGGAAAATATTTTCCTGATAAACGTTCACGTCCACCATGTCATACAAAGACTTAATATCTTCGGACATGAAGTTCTGAATGGAGTTAATTTCATGATCGATGAAGTGCTTCATGCCGTTCACATCGCGGGTAAAACCGCGAACGCGATAATCAATCGTGACGATATCGGATTCTAGCTGGTGAATCAGATAGTTCAGGGCCTTCAGCGGTGAAATGACCCCGCAGGTTGAGACTTCAATATCGGCGCGGAAGGTGCACAGTCCGCCCTCAGGATGGCTTTCCGGATAGGTGTGAACGCAGATATGGCTTTTATCGAGATGCGCCACCACGGTTTCCGGTAGCGGACCCGGGTGTTCTGTCTGATCGATAAGCTGCGGATCGACTGGCTCTTCGCTGACCAGGATCGTCACGCTGGCGCCCTGCGGTTCATAATCCTGGCGGGCAATGTTAAGAATATTGGCGCCGATAATCGAACAGGTCTCTGACAAAATTTCCGTCAGGCGGTTGGCGTTGTAGAGTTCGTCAATATAGGCGATGTAGCCATCGCGCTCCTCTGCCGTTTTTGCGTAGCAGATATCGTAAATGCAAAAACTCAGGCTTTTGGTCAGATTGTTAAAGCCGTGCAGCTTCAATTTTTTCAATTTAGATCACCTCCTTACTTAACGGTGGATAGCGCATCCAGTAAATACTGCGGTAAAGCAAATGCCGCCGCGTGAATGGCCGGATTGTAATAACGGCACTTCAGGTTCGACTTGTGAAAACGGGCCTGGATGATTTCACTGGAAAGATGGCGCAGCGCTTCGTTGTCCGTGGCCCATGCGAAGGTCATGATGCCGCCGTAGTAGGTGGGAATCGCCGCCTGATAGAAGCTTACGTCGCTAAAGTAATGGCTGAGCTTGCGATGGCTATCGACGGCCTCATCCTGTTGCAGGAAGCTGACGCCGTTCTGAGCGACAAAGATCCCGCCTGGGTTGAGGCAGCGCTTGCAGCCTTCATAGAAGGCGGAAGTAAACAGGCTCTCGCCGGGACCGATAGGATCGGTGCAGTCGGAAATAATGACGTCAAACATTTGCGCCGTCTGGTTAACAAAATTGACGCCATCGTCAATCACCAGGGTAAAGCGCGGGTCGTCGTACGCACCCGCATTATGGTTGGGGAGGTACTGGCGACAGAATGAAACCACGCCAGCGTCAATTTCTACCATGGTGATGGTTTCGACGCTGCGGTGACGGGAGACTTCGCGCAGCATGGCGCCATCGCCGCCGCCGATAATTAACACATGTTTCGCCTGGCCGTGGGCCATCAGAGGAACATGGGTCATCATTTCATGGTAGATAAACTCATCACGTTCGGTGGTTTGTACCACGCCGTCCAGCGCCATCACGCGGCCAAAGGCTGCGTTTTCGAAAATGATTAAATCCTGATGATCGGTTTTCTCATGATACAGAACGTTATCAACGCTGAAATACTGACCAAAATGGTCGTGCAGCGTTTCATGCCACAGATTGCTATCGGCCACGGGCAGATCCTCCTTTGTTAACACCTGTTACACCCATTAAAAATGAGCGCAACATCATAGCCAACTATAGAAGATGATGCACGGTGGATATTTCAGCAAATGAAGCGTGGAGCATTACCCGTTCACAAAGAGGGGAAAGCGCCTCCCCGATGGGAGGCGCCAGGATCAGGGTTTTTTAGCCAGTGGTTCTGCCGCAGTGGCGTCAACGATTCTGACGGTATATACCATGGTCGCTCCCGGCGGGATTTTAGGCGGCTTGCCTTCGCTGCCGTAGGCGAGATTGGGAGGGATCACGACCGTTATCGCTCCGTGGTTTCCCAGCCGCTTGAGTGGCCCAAGGAAGATGGGAGGATAAGATTTCAGAGGCTGGGACCAGACTTTCCCCTCCGCTTCCATATCGTTAATGACGGTTCCGTCGGTAAGCGTTTCCTTGATGGTGACGGTAACGATATCGCTGTCGAGAATCTTGCCCTTGCCGGCATAATCTATGCGACTGTAAATGCCGTCTTTCAATACCACCCCTTTTTGCTTCGCGAAGTTTTGTTGATATTTCTTTCCTTCGCTAAGGGTTTGCTGTTCGAGCTTCTTTAGGTTCTGAAAGACTTTTTTAGACACATCGAATAAGGCTTTATTGCGCGCTTTCTCATCAAGGGCGATATCCCCTGAAAAAGAATCCATAATCCCCTGTAAAACGGTATCTTTACTGGTTTTTACGCCCTGAGATGCCCGGGTAGATAAGAGCTGCAGCACCTCCTCGCCCATCGATACGCCGATAGCGTAAGCCTGCCGCAGAGGCTCTTTTGCAAAGTCGATAGCCAGCGGCTTTTTCGCCTCGGCGTCAGCAAGCCTGGCCTTTAGCCGGGTAATTTCATCGGCGCTGGCCTGCTGTAGGGCGTGGTCTTGATCGGCCTGCTGACGGACAGCATCCGCCTGAAGGGACGGCTGGGGCTTACTGATGATAACGGCGTCTAGTTTAGCCGTGAGCGCCTGTTTTTCTACTGCCGCGGCCGCCAGCTTTGTCGTTAAATCTGTTTTTTCCGCTTCACTGGCGGCGAGCTTCGCTATCGCTGCTTTCTGCTCGGCTTGAGACGCATCGAGTTTCGTTTGCAGCGCCCGCTGTGCGGCGTCAGCCGCGGCGAGTTTTGTCAGCATTTCCTGCTGATCTGCCTCTGCAGCAGCGAGCCTTGTTGCGAGGGCTTGCCTCTCTTTCGCCTCTGTCGTGAACTTACCGGTGAGCGCTTGTTTCTCCGCTGCGGCCGCCGCCAGCTTTGAGAGCGTATCCTGCTTTTCTGTTTCCAGCGCTGCGAGCTTCTGCTGCAGGGATTGCTTTTCGGCGGTTGCCTCAGCCAGCTGACGCTCAACTTTTTGTTTCGCGGATTCTATTAATGCCACTCTTTTTTCCTGCTGCAGCGTTTTATTTTCTGTGGCATTACGCTGACCTTCAATCTGTTTTATTTCAGCCGCGGCGGATAGCGCGTTATCTATTAATTGTTGTTTTTCGGCTACGGCAGTCGCTAACTTTTTCTCAAGCAGCTGAATTTTATCCTTCAGCGCTTTTTGGTTGTCTGCTTCGGCGTTCATCATGGCCGGCTTCGCATCAAGCTGCTGCCGAAGTTGGCGGATGAGTTTATCTTTTTGAGCAATTATTGCAGCCTGACGGGAAACTTCATGGGTATTCAGGACGGTTTTTTTATTCGTTGTTTTTGTATTATTGCTTTTCTCCTCAACGGGCTTTACCGGCTCGCTGATTTTTTGCGCCTGATGCTCTTTAGCATAATTTAAAAATGCCGGGCCTGAAGCATCGCTATTTGAGCTTGCCGTGACGCTAATAAGGGCATCTTTTTCCGCATAGACATCCGGCGATAGCGCCAGCACAAAAACTGCTGCCAGCGATACCGGATTGAAGTTTTTGGCTATTTTCCCGTTCATGGCTGAACATTTTCACCACGTTTAACAAGGCTATCGATCAGCTCCTTTTCAATATCAGCGCACAGCTTGATTGATTTGAACTGGTACATCGAATCGATCCCCTGTTTTGTCGGTTCTGCCACTTTACTGCGCACAGAATTATATTGTGATGCCGCGCTAAGCAGGGCAGTGAACTCATTGCCGAGTTTGTCCGCCTGTTTGGGGTTCACTTCTTTCAGCGACTCCAGCGCTTTACGGCAAGTGTCTAAACGCGCTTGCTCATCGGCGATTCTCTGCTGTTCGGTTTGCTGTTGGCTTAATGTCGACTCAGATAAGGGTTTCACTAATCCGGCGGATTGCCTGGATTGTATTGAATTACAACCCGCTAATAAAATGAGGGCCAGAGGCGCTATGCTTGTAAATAAGGATCTGTTCAAGGTTTCATTCCATTGATAAAAAGAGGTGTTATCGGGCGATAATAGTGTGCGAAAAAGAAGATTGCAATAATAGAGTTTATGATTTTTGATGGCGTACTTTTAATATTAGTTATACCCGTCATATTTCACGCTGCTTATGCGTTGGCTACGCTCGCTCACCCCTTGCCGCCTTCAAGTAACTCTAATTATTTAGGGTATATATTAATATGTTGAATGCTTAATGAATTATCATTGAATTCTATGAATTGAGATATAAATTAAGTGCTGTTGTTAATTGAATTGCTATTATTACGCGGCGCCATAGCCGTATTCGCACGGCTACCGTATTATGAAATGAAGGGGGGGCTATTTCACGTAAGCGAGCAGGCTAAGCGAATCGCGGGCCAGCGCTTTGCATTTTTTAGTGGTGGGAATCTGGATTCCGCTAAGGTCCCGGTAGCTATCTTCGCCGAGCGCTTTCATATTGAAGCTGTCGTAATTGCTTAAATCCCATTGATTCTGCTGAGCAAAAAAGACCAGGGCACGGCGAATCTGCGTGTTAGGCAGATTTTGATAACCGCAGTCGTTCTTCAGAAAGACGAATACTGCCGTTAAATCAGCCATATCTTCCGCTTCGGACTCGCTTAATGCATAGCTATTGGCGGAGAGAGTCAGCAGGCTGCCAAGCACTATTGTTCTGAAAAGCGTCTTCATTTTTTCTACCATTGAATCACGGACAAACAAAGTTAGCACACTTCGTTACAGTGCGCCGAGCTTTATTCTTACTCTTCTGCTTGACCTTCCTGTTGGGGGAGGGTTTAAGCTCAATTATTCACCAGCAGAATAAAAAGGATGTGAAAATGCAACGTCGTGAGTTTCTTAAACTAACCGCTGCGGTCAGCGTGGCCAGCGCATTGCCGCTATGGAGCCGCTCGGTTTTTGCCGCCAGCCGCCCATCTTTGCCTGTACCCGAACTGCTTACCGCCGACGCGCGCAATCGCATCTCGTTAATCATTCAGGCTGGAAAAACGCAGTTCGGCCCGCATCTGGCGACCACCTGGGGCTATAACGGCAATCTGCTGGGCCCGGCCCTACAGCTTAAGCAGGGTGAGGAGGCGACCATCGATATTCATAACCGTCTGGCGGAAGAGACCACCGTGCACTGGCACGGTCTGGAGGTTCCCGGCGCCGTGGACGGCGGTCCCCAGGGCGTGATTGCCGCCGGAGGCTCCCGCACGGTGACCTTTACCCCAACGCAGCGGGCGGCGACCTGCTGGTTCCATCCCCATCAGCATGGCAAAACCGGCAGACAGGTCGCGATGGGGCTGGCAGGGCTGGTGCTGATTTCTGATGCAGAAAGCGAAAAGCTGCTCCTGCCAAAGCAGTGGGGAATTGATGATGTCCCGGTGATTGTGCAGGATAAAAAATTCACCTCAGCGGGAGAGATTGATTATCAGCTCGATATTATGAGCGCAGCCGTGGGCTGGTTTGGCGATACGCTACTCACTAACGGCGCGCTGTACCCGGAGCACGCTGCGCCTCGCGGCTGGCTACGTTTACGTCTGCTGAACGGCTGTAATGCGCGTTCTTTGAATTTCGCCACCAGCGATAAGCGGCCCATGTACGTCGTGGCAAGCGATGGTGGTCTTCTGGCTGAGCCGGTGAAAGTTAACGCGCTGCCGGTGCTGATGGGCGAGCGTTTCGAAGTGCTGGTGGATACCACTGACGGGAAGCCCTTCGATTTAATTACGCTCCCGGTCAACCAGATGGGGATGGCGATCGCTCCGTTTGATCGGCCGCAGCCAGTGTTACGCGTGCAGCCGCTGACTATCCAGGCTTCCGGTAAGCTGCCGGATGTGCTGGCCGCTATGCCAGCGCTGCCCTCGCTTCAGGGCCTGACTCAGCGTACTTTGCAGCTCTCGATGGATCCGATGCTCGATATGATGGGCATGCAGGCGCTGATGCAAAAATATGGCGACCAGGCCATGTCCGGCATGGACCATGGCATGATGATGAATCACGGAGAGATGGGGAATATGAACAATATGAACCACGGTGACATGGGAAGCATGAATCATGGCGGCACGGCGCAGATGAAGCACGGTAATAAGGAGTTTGATTTCCATAATGCTAATCGGATCAATGGTAAAGCCTTTGATATGAATGTTCCCCTGTTTGCGGCGGCGAAAGGGCAGTATGAGCGGTGGGTGATTTCTGGCAAAGGCGACATGATGCTGCATCCGTTCCATATTCACGGCACTCAGTTCCGTATTTTGTCCGAAAACGGCAAAGCGCCGGCACCCCACAGGAGCGGCTGGAAAGATACCGTCAGGGTTGAAGGCGATGTCAGTGAAGTACTGGTGAAATTTGATCACGATGCGCCGAAAGAACATGCCTATATGGCGCACTGCCATCTGCTGGAGCATGAAGATACGGGAATGATGCTGGGTTTTACGGTGTAGAATTCGCTTCCCGTCTAAGGGCGAGGCGTGTGGCTTGTTTCGATAGAAAAGAGAGAGACGTACCATAGGGAGAAGGCCCGGAAACCGGGCCTTCTGTTTTTTACTTCGCGTCGTCCGGTAAAGCATAAGCGACGATATAGTCGCCCATCTTCGTGCCAAACGAACCGTGACCGCCCGCAGAGATGACAACGTACTGCTTGCCATTCACTTCATAGGTCATCGGCGTCGCCTGGCCGCCCGCCGGCAGACGTGCCTGCCATAATTTTTCACCGTTGCTCATATTGTACGCGCGCAGGTAATTATCCGCGGTCGCGCCGATAAACAGCACATTGCCGGCCGTCGAGATTGGACCGCCCAGCATCGGCATACCCATTGTGAACGGGAGCTTAATCGGCATCGGGAACGGCAGGCTATCCTGCGGCGTACCGATACGTTTTTTCCACACCACTTCGTTGGTTTTCAGATCCAGCGCGGAGATATAGCCCCAGGCTGGCTGTTTGCAGGGCAGACCAAACGGTGACAGGAACGGATTAAGCGTAACGCCGTAAGGGACACCGTACTGTGGCTGAATACCGGCTTCGGTACCGGAACCCTTGGCGTCTTTAGGCTGCTCCATCGGGTTACCTGGGCCGCGAGGGATCAGTTTTGAGACAAACGGCAGCGCCATCGGGTTAGCAATCGCCACCTGGCGGTTCGGATCGACGGAGATGCCGCCCCATTCGAACATCCCCAGGTTACCCGGGAATACCAGCGTGCCTTGTTCTGAAGGCGGGGTGAAAATCCCTTCGTAGCGCAGCTGATGGAAGATAACGCGGCACACCAGCTGGTCGAACATGGTGGCGCCCCACATGTCCGCGCCGGTCAGGTCTTTCTTCGGACGGAAGCTCAGGTCGGAGAAAGGCTGAGTTTTCGCGACGTAGTCACCTTTCGCCGCCCCTTGCGGAACCGGTTTTTCCGGTGCCGGGACAACCAGTTCACCGTTGCGGCGATCGAGGACAAAAATATTACCGGTTTTTGCCGGAGCGTAAATCACCGGCACGGTTTTACCGTTGACGTCGATATCCGCCAGCGTCGGCTGCGACGGCATATCCATATCCCACAGATCGTGGTGAACGGTCTGGTAGCTCCACGCCAGTTTACCGGTCGTGGCGTTCAGCGCCACGATGGAGCTGGCATAGCGCTCTTGTTCAGGCGTACGGTTGCCGCCCCAGATATCCGGGGTGGTTACGCCCATAGGCAGGTAGACCAGATCCAGCTTCGCGTCATAGGCCGCTGGCGCCCAGGAGTTTGGTGAATTCAGCGTGAAATGATGTTCATCATCAGGAATCGCGTTGGGATCTTTCGCGCCCGGGTCAAAGGCCCACAGCAGTTTACCGGTATTCACATCAAAGCCGCGGATAACGCCCGACGGCTCGCGGGTGGAGAAGTTATCGGTCACGGCGCCGGCAATGACGATAGTTTTGTCGGTAATAATCGGCGGTGATGTTGGTTCATACATACCCGGCGTAGTGACAGGCATGTTGGTTTGCAGATTGAGAATGCCTTTATTAGCAAAGGACTCACACAGCTTACCGGTTTCGGCATTGATGGCGAACAGGCGACCATCGTTGACCGGAAGAATGATACGACGCGGGCAGTCGGCAACCACATCCGCCGGCGCGTTATCCGCTTTGGCTTCATGATATGAAACGCCGCGACAGGTCACGTGCTGGAAAGAGGGGTCAGCGTTGAGCTGCGGATCGAAATGCCACTTTTCTTTACCGGTGGCCGCGTCAAGCGCGAACAGGCGCTGGTGAGCGGTACACAGATAAAGCGTGTCGCCCACTTTAATCGGCGTGACTTCATTGGTGATTTCACCCGGATCGTTAGGCTGCTTGAGATCGCCCGTACGGAAGACCCAGGCTTCTTTCAGGTTCTTCACGTTATCGGCGTTGATCTGCTTCAGCGGCGAGTAGCGCTGGCCTTCCTGATTGCGGCCATACGCCGACCAGTCGCCATCGGCTACGTCGGAAATGGGGGCCGCTGGCGTTGCATCTGCGCTCAGCGTACCGTTGACTTCCTGCGGGTCGTTGAAGCCGGCCCAGGTCAGGATACCGCCGCTAATCAGCAGGGCGACAACCAGCCCGGCAACGGCGCCAGAGGAGGGAATTGGCAGGCGGCGCCAGACAAACGGCAGAATAAGCCAGATGCCGAAGAAGACCAGAATGTCGCTACGCGGGGTCAGCGCCCAGAAGTCGAAGCCAACTTCCCATACTCCCCAGATCATAGTGGCAAGCAGCAGCGCGGCGTACAGCCAAAGCGCAGAACGCTTGCCGCGGAACAGCATGACGGTGACGCCCAGCATGACCAGGCCTGCGACAGGGTAGTACCATGAGCCGCCAAGAGCGACCAGCCAGGCCCCGCCCGCTAAAAGATACAGGCCACAGAACGCTGCAAAAAGAGCCGTCAGCGTCACGAGTAGCCGTGATTGTTGAGATTTTGTTTCTGCCATAGAAGGACACTCGTTTGTTTGTTAATTTTTTAACTGCAATTAAGTATAGGATTTAACAAGTGTGATCGGAATCACAAAATGGGCTTTATTAATCACTGCATCGCATATTTCTTTTTACTGGTATACTGCGTGGCTTGCCGGTCAACGTCGGTGCAATCGCAGCGGCTTTGATGATTTACATTAAGAATCAAATGGTTAGTTTTATGAAACATACTGTAGAAGTGATGATCCCGGAAACTGAGATCAAAGCCCGTATCGCTGAGCTCGGTCGTCAAATTAATGAACATTACAAAGATAGCGGCAGCGAAATGGTGCTGGTGGGGCTATTACGCGGTTCATTTATGTTTATGGCCGACCTGTGCCGTGAGGTTCAGGTACCCCATGAAGTAGATTTCATGACCGCCTCGAGCTACGGCAGCGGCATGTCCACCACCCGTGACGTCAAAATCCTCAAAGACCTGGATGAAGATATCCGCGGTAAAGATGTGCTGATCGTGGAAGACATCATCGACTCTGGCAATACGCTGTCAAAAGTGCGTGAAATCCTCAGCCTGCGTGAACCAAAATCGCTGGCGATTTGTACGCTGCTCGATAAGCCAAGCCGCCGCGAAGTGAAGGTGCCGGTTGAGTTTGTCGGTTTTGCGATCCCGGACGAGTTCGTGGTGGGGTACGGTATCGACTATGCTCAGCGCTATCGCCACCTGCCGTATATCGGCAAAGTGACGCTGCTGGACGAGTAACGCGGAGTGTCTATCCCGGCTTATCCGGGATAGTTAAGAGGGGCGCGTGAATTACCTGTGATTGACGTGCTTGCTTTTAAGGTTGGAAATGCCCTGGCGATAGCGCTGCTCCAGCGTTTCGCGGCTGACGGCGGTCACGTCCAGATCGCGTAACATGCCATCGTGAATGCCGTAGGCCCAGCCGTGAATCGTCACCTTCTGTCCACGCTTCCACGCCGACTGCATAATCGTTGAATGGCCAAGGTTGTAAACCTGCTCCATCACATTCAATTCACACAGCGTATCAAGGCGGCGCTCTTCGGGCATTTCCCCCAGCAGCGAGCTGTGCTTAAACCAGATATCGCGAATATGCAGCAGCCAGTTGTCGATAAGGCCAAGCTCGGTATTTTCAATCGCCGCCTGCACGCCGCCGCAGCCGTAGTGGCCGCAGATGATGATGTGTTCAACCTCCAGTACGTCGACCGCGTACTGCACGACGGAAAGACAGTTCAGATCGGTATGAATCACCAGGTTGGCGACGTTACGGTGTACAAACAGCTCGCCAGGTTCCAGGCCGGTCAAACGTTCAGCGGGGACGCGGCTATCGGAACATCCAATCCACAGAAAGCGCGGCTTCTGCGCCTGTGCCAGTTTCTCAAAGAAACCGGAGTCTTCCTCCACCAGCATTTTTGACCATAGTGCATTGTTGCTGATGAGTGTATCTATATCGTTCATGGATGTTTACGGGCCTGTAACCAAGTAAGTGCGTTGCGCTAATATAGGTTAACCTCACATTTTTTAAAACAACCCATCGCGTGTCACGACACGAGAAGAGACATTTAATGACCATTGCTCTGGAATTAAAACAGCTTAAAAAAACCTACCCCGGCGGGGTTCAGGCGCTGCGCGGAATCGATCTGCAGGTTGAGGCGGGCGATTTTTACGCGCTCCTGGGGCCAAACGGCGCGGGAAAATCCACCACTATCGGCATTATCAGTTCGCTGGTGAATAAAACCTCCGGCGAGGTCAACGTGTTTGGCTATGACCTGCAAAAGGATGTGGTGAACGCCAAGCGCCAGCTCGGCCTGGTGCCGCAGGAGTTCAACTTTAACCCGTTTGAAACCGTGCAGCAGATTGTGATTCACCAGGCGGGCTACTACGGCGTCGAGCGCAAAGAAGCGATCGCCCGTAGCGAAAAGTACCTTAAACAGCTCGATCTTTGGGAAAAACGCAACGAACGCGCGCGGATGCTCTCCGGCGGCATGAAGCGCCGCCTGATGATTGCCCGCGCGTTGATGCACGAGCCGAAGCTGCTGATTCTTGATGAACCCACGGCGGGAGTGGATATCGAGCTGCGTCGTTCGATGTGGGGCTTCCTGAAAGATCTCAACGATAAAGGCACGACGATTATCCTCACTACCCACTATCTGGAAGAGGCCGAGATGCTGTGTCGCAATATTGGCATTATTCAGAACGGTGAGCTGGTGGAAAACACCTCGATGAAGGCGCTGCTTTCCAAACTGAAATCGGAAACCTTTATTCTCGATCTGGCGCCTAAGAGCCCATTACCGGTACTGGAAGGCTATCAGTATCGTCTGGTTGATACGTCGACGCTGGAGGTTGAGGTGCTGCGTGAGCAGGGGATTAACAGCGTATTTACTCAGTTAAGCGCGCAGGGCGTACAGGTATTAAGTATGCGTAACAAAGCTAACCGTCTGGAAGAGCTGTTTGTCACGCTGGTCCATGACCGGAAAGGAGAATCAGCATGATGCAGCTTTATTGGGTCGCGCTGAAAAGCATCTGGACCAAAGAGATCCACCGCTTTATGCGTATCTGGATCCAGACGCTGGTGCCGCCGGTCATAACTATGACCCTCTACTTTGTTATTTTCGGCAATCTGATCGGCTCGCGCATCGGTGAAATGCACGGTTTCACCTATATGCAGTTTATCGTGCCGGGCCTGATTATGATGGCGGTGATCACCAACGCCTACGCCAACGTGGCGTCCTCGTTCTTCAGCGCGAAATTTCAGCGCAATATTGAAGAACTGCTGGTCGCGCCGGTTCCCACCCACGTGGTTATCGCCGGCTATGTGGGCGGCGGCGTTGCCCGCGGTCTGTGCGTCGGGATTCTGGTGACGGCGATTTCGCTGTTTTTCGTACCGTTCCAGGTTCACTCATGGATATTCGTCGCCCTGACCCTGGTGCTGACCGCCGTGCTATTTTCGCTGGCCGGTCTGCTGAATGCGGTGTTTGCCAAAACCTTTGACGATATCAGCCTTATTCCGACCTTCGTGCTGACGCCGCTGACCTATCTCGGCGGGGTTTTTTATTCGCTGACCCTGCTGCCGCCGTTCTGGCAAGGGCTGTCGCATCTGAACCCGATCGTCTACATGATCAGCGGTTTCCGCTACGGTTTCCTCGGCATTAACGATGTTCCGCTCGCCACCACCTTCGGCGTGCTGGTGGTGTTTATCGTCGCGTTTTATCTCTTGTGCTGGTATCTGATCCAGCGCGGACGCGGGCTTCGCAGCTAATTTAGCCAACCACGGCGCTTCGCTGCCCCGTTCAGCGAAGCGCCGGCAAACAATTTTGATTGTCATCACCGATATTCATCTCTTCCCTTGCTACATTGTTTGCCTGCTAAGGAGGTGGGCGATGTTAGGTTGGGTGATTACCTGTCATGACGAACTGGCGCAGGAGATGCTGGATCGTCTGGAGAAAAAGTTTGGGCCGCTGACGCAGTGTCGGGCGGTCAACTACTGGCGTAATCTCAGCAGCAATATGCTGAGCCGCATGATGTGCGATGCGCTGCACGAGACGGACGGCGGAGACGGGGTCATTTTTCTGACCGATAAAACCGGCGCGGCGCCTTATCGCGTGGCGGCGCTGCTGAGCCATAAGCACACCCACTGTGAAGTGATTTCCGGGATCGACTATTCATTACTGGAATGTATGTATTTGCTGCGTCAGAGTCTGAGCAGCGAAGCCTTCCGACACGCCATTGTCAGCGCCGGAGGCCCGGCGGTGAGCAGCCTCTGGCATCAGCAGCAAAAAAATCCGCCTTTTCGACTACTGCATGAGCCGTACGGGAATTAAGCATTGGTATTGATGAGGCTTTTGTTACAATGACGGCAGTTCTTGTCTACCGGCTCGATGCGCATGTTTGCCCGAATTCTTGCTTTACTCCTCCTGTTCACGGCGCTAAGCGCCTCCGCCAGCCTGTTAAGCCAGCAGGGTGTGCCGGCACGTTATATGCAAACGACCGAAGATGCGGATATCTGGGCGCAGGTTGGCAATCAGGTGGTGAGCGTCGGTAACGTGCGGGCAGGGCAAATTCTGGCGGTAGTACCGACGGCGGCGGATTACTATGAGTTTAATTTTGGCTTTGCGACCGGCTTTATCGATAAAGGCCACCTGGGGCCGGTACAGGGTAAGCAGCGGGTGGAGGATAGCCTGGGCGATCTGCATAAGCCTCTGAGCAACCAAAACCTCATTACCTGGAAAGATACGCCAATCTATGATGCCCCCGCCGTGGGCAGCGCGCCATTTGGCACCCTGGCGAATAATCTGCGTTATCCGATTATCAGCAAACTCAAAGATCGGCTTAATCAAACCTGGTTTCAGATTCGTATCGGCAACCGCCTGGCGTGGGTGAGCAGTCTGGATGCGCAAGAAGATAACGGCATCCCTGTACTGACTTATCACCATATCCTGCGTGATGAAGAAAATACCCGCTTTCGCCATACCTCAACGACGACCTCCGTGCGCGCCTTCAGCAATCAGATGACCTGGCTACGCGACCAGGGCTATACCACGCTCAGCATGTATCAACTGGAAGGCTATCTGCGTAATAAAGTGAATCTTCCGGCGCGTGCGGTGGCGATCACCTTTGACGATGGGCTGAAGTCGGTCAACCGCTATGCCTACCCGATCCTCAAGCAGTATGGCTTTCACGCCACGGCGTTTATTATCTCGTCGCGCATCAAGCGCCATCCGCAGAAATGGGCGCCGAAATCGCTGCAGTTTATGAGTATTTCCGAGCTAAAACAGATCCAGGACGTCTTTGACGTGCAGTCGCATACCCACTTCCTGCATCGGGTTGATGCTGAACGTCATCCGATCCTCCTCAGCCGCAGCTATCACAATATTCTGTTTGATTTTGCGCATTCGCGGCGGGCGCTGGCGCAGTTTAATCCCCACGTACTGTATCTCTCTTACCCGTTTGGCGGCTATAACGCTAAGGCGATCCAGGCCGCCAACGACGCCGGTTTTCATCTGGCGGTGACCACGGTGAGGGGGAAGGTAAAGCCGGGCGATAATCCGTTCTTGTTGAAAAGGCTGTATATATTAAGAACGGATTCGCTGGAGACGATGTCGCGGCTGATAAGCAACCAGCCGCAGGGGTAGATCAGAAATAATCGATGGTAAACGTGCCTATCGCTTTAAATTTTCCCGGCTTTAGCTCACCGGATGTGCGGGAAAGCCAGGCATCAAAGCTATAGTCATATGATGACGAATTGCTGACGCTTGTTGACGGCGACCATATTTCTAAACCGGGCTGCAGGTTGAAACCATCGGCGGTAGTGAAGTTCGACGCTAACCCTACTCCTACGCCAGTTGCCGCATCGCTGCCGGTGAGCGTATTGGTCATTAGCGTCACGCCGCCGGTCACGCTCAATTCTGATTTAGGTGTGGCAAGCTTCATACGTACCCAGACGGTGTTATTGCATCCGCTTAACCTTAACGTAAACGGTGTTCTCGGCCAGTAGCCTTCCCGGAAAGATGAGAACATGACGTCGCCGAAGTTCACGTTATTGGTGCCGTTATTGACCATGGCGGAAGAACACGTTGCGGCCATGACCAGTATGCTAAAGCTGCTGGGATTGACGTTAATCGTCCACGGGTTATTGTCATCTGAATCTGCCGAACCGACGCGGATTTGACCCAATGTTCTTGAATCTTTAGGGTAAATTCTCATGTCGTGGTTGAGGTTTCCTTGAAAAGGGACGTCCTGATACAAGGTCACAGAGTACTTTAATTGCTGGTTATTCCAGTACGACTGATTGCCGCCGCTGACCCAAACCCAGTCCTTGCTGCTGTTAACCTCTGGCAAATATCCGCCGCCGCCGGCCTGGGTGTATATTCTTACCGCATAATAAATACCCTCTATATTTGTAGGGAAAAGTGCTCTGCCGTCTACGGTGGTCGGCGTGGCGCTTGGGTTGGTTTTTGCATAAAAATCAAATCCATCGTTTCCCGCATCGCATTCGGTCCGGAGAGCGTAACTGGACTGAATGTCGAAGGTAAGCAGCTCGGGTTTCTTGCTTCCCTGGTCACCTAATGCTGTCTTGAATGTTATTGGATAGGTGGTTACACCGTTGTTCAGCGTTAACGAGCCGCTTCTGCCATCGTCAAGATGGCACTCCTTGGCGCTGGCGCCAAAGCTCAGAGCCAGCAGCGCGAATGGGTATACCATCAATTTGATCATCTCATCCTCCCTGATCACTGGTAAATAGCGTCTACCAGGACATGACTGTTAACTTTCCCTGGGGTAACGGTGCCCGTATTTTGATAGCGGGCATAAAAATCGTAGCTGGCCAGATAGTTATCCGCTTTTGAAACATCAATAACCACGGCGGAGCTACCGTCGCTATTCACAACGTTACGGTTATCGTGGGTAGAAAAAATGACAATCCCGACGTTCTCCGCCCCGCCTGCGGCGGCTGGCGCTTCATTGATAAATACCTGCTGGCTTTCCACGGGCCAGATCCCATTTTGTGGCTTAAAGCCAAAGGTGAGAGTATTGACCGTCGTGGCATCGCCTGAGCAGCTTTCAACGTTCACGCTAAATAGCGTCCCGCTGGCAGGGTCGCCGGGCTGCAAACGCGAAGTGCCGTCATCGTTATAAAACCAACGGCGGGAAACCGTAGGTAGATGAACGGTTCCATTGCCAGAGATGGAAATCTGGCAGGTATTTTCCACAATATTGGCTGTCAGGGTGACGTCCAGCCCTTCTTTATTTTCATTCGCGGCATCCGCAAAATAAGGAGCCATGCACAGCCCGCCTGCCGCTCCCACAACCAGCAACGCCTTCCCAACTGGGCCGATTAGACGGATACAGAATGACATAGCGGTGCTGCTCCTTTTAACTTACTGATAGGTGATAACAAACGTGACGGGAGAGCTGACGCTACCCGCTGTGACGTTGGCTATTTTTCTATCTTTAGCGATAACAATGCGCGAAGCAAAACTGACGCTGAGCGAACGACCGCTGATGCTGAGCGTTTGTGAGGGCTTGTTATTACAGCTAAGCAACGTTCCCGTTCCGGACTCCCCTTGCCACACTTCAAAAGCCGTTGAGTTGCCTGCGGCAAAAGAGTCGCCGTTCGAACTTGGGCCCGAGCAGCCGCCACCGCTGCCGGGAATGACTTGATATTTGGCGGATTTCACCCCAGAACAGTCGCTAAAGGCTACCTTGAACGGTTCGCTGCGGCTTTGCTTAACCAGATCGGATTTAAATACATCGCCGAAATTCAGCGTACTCATGGGCTGACCGCTGGCGTTCTGAATCTGCGCCGTGCAGGTACCGGCTTGAATTGTCGAGGTAAAAGTGGCGGAAATGCTGCTGGTTCCGGTTATCTCGGCAATAGAGGGCGCAGAAAAAAGCAACGTGCCGACAACACCGCCCAGAAAAGAGATTTTTTTCATCAAGAGGTTCCTTTTCTGATGATTATTCGTAGGTGAAGTTGAAAGTGGCCAAAGCGCTAAAGGCACCCGTCGTGCCTTGTCCCGTCTGCGTTTCAACCAGCGTCGCGACCAGAGGAACTTCTTTGTTGTTAATTTCCTGGCTGGTCCATACCAGTCGACCCGTGTCCGAGCCCGCATTAATCACGAAAGGGGCATCGGTGGCGGAAGCTCTGGCGATAGTGATCCCAAGGGCTCCCGCAGCATCTGCCGTTGCGTTACCATTCAGAATCACCGTCTCTTTTTCCGCCGATTTCGTCCCGCTGATGGTGGTTTTAAGCGACTGCAGGCTGCTCGGGCATTCCGTGATTTTCAGCTTAAAGGTTGCCTGCGCCGCGCTGTCGCCGCTGATAATTTTATCCAGGCTCACTATGCCATTCGCGCCGACAGGAATGGTGTTGTTTTTGCCATCGCCGCTGCCGCCTTCAATGGCCATATCGCAGGTCGTTTCGCGCAGGTTAGCGGTAAAGGTGACATCCAGCGATGTTGCCTGACCCGGTAACGCGGTAGCGAGTAAAATGCCGCTACAGCCCAGCAGGCAGCGTTTTCTAAAACTGATTATCTTCATTCTGTTCCCTGTAAAAAAGTGCCGTTACATCTGGCAGCGTTGATGACTCAGTAGACGGGTAAGCCCCACTTTTCTATCGGCACCGCTATCAGCGAGCTGATAATGAACGGTGCAGCGTCCTTCGCGGCCGCTTCCCCAGATAACCTGTAGTGTTCCGCTTTCCGTGACGCCGCGAACATAGGCCATACCGGCCTGTCCGACCGTGCCGATAGATTCGCCCCGTTCGTTTTGCACATCCGCGCCGAGCGGGATAAACCCCTTGTCGGAGCGCTGAAGCTCCAGCAGGAGTGAGCGCCCTTCGTTGGTTTCGAAATCAACCCGCACAACGGAGCCACTGCGGGGGACCACGACCGTACTGGTATTCTTCACTTCAACATCTTCTTCCATTGTGTCGATGTTGAGACCGACGCTATTTTCCCGATAGGCGGATAAGTAAGGTTGAATGGCATAGCCAAAGCGATTAATACGCCCGTCGCCATTCGTTAAACGAGCGCCTTCCGCCCCGGAGGCGTGCACCAGCGCCAGGGTATCGGTATCGCCAATACTGCCCGGGGCCAGAGTCAAGCCGCCGGAATGCAGCAGCATGCCGCCGCTGTAGCTCATGGAGTACTGGCGGCTGTCATCATCGGAAGCAGAAGCCGACAGGCTTAAGGGCCCCCACGGGCTGCTGTAGCTGCCGTAACCGCCAACCTGGTTGATTGACGAGCCATCTGACCGGCTGGCGCTGGTGTTAAGGCTGTAGCTGAAGCGATAGTCGTCGGTATTGCCGTTGGCGCTGGTGGAGATGTTATTGTTCGACTTCAGGTCGCTGTTGACGCTGGTATTGATGGTTGAAAAACCGAGCGGCCGTTTGTTGTGTCCCAGCAGGTTTTCCAGCGGAATACTCAGATTGAGGTAAACGCTGTCGTCCTTATCGCCATATTCGTTATAGGAACGCTGGAGTGAAACGCTATAGCTGGCCCATGAAAATGCGTCGTTATAACCGATAGAGTACTGGGAGGTAGAGGAGGTTTTGTTCCAGTAATCCTCCCAGCTACCGCTTACATACAGGTTGCCGCTGCTGGATTCCCAAAGGGATATCGGCTGACTCACATTGACCTGGAACTGATTTTTCATCCGCTGAAAACGGGAGTACTCCTGCTGCGACGCATTATCATGACGTTTGACGTTGCTATTTAAGGTGGCCGCGTCGCGTAACGACATATAGTTTTCGGTGGAGAAACGCCAGGCGGCAATGTTGAATGAGGTATTTGATTCCCTGAGTAGTTTGCTCCACGTCACGCGATAGCTCTGGCCCGTCAGGGTCTCCAGATTATCCATAGCGGTTGTTGAATGCGTGATGTCAAAAGCGAACGCGCCGATGGGCGTATTCGTCGCGATACCTGCTAACCCGGCGTAGTAGCCGATATCCATATACTGAAAGCCAGCATAGCCGGTGAAGGTGTTGTTTAAGCCGTAATATCCCGTGGCGTAACCTAACCTGGGCCTGTCATGTAAACCGTCATCATGCAGTTCCCCGGCGCCGATATCCCAGCGTCCATATCCGGGCCTGAGCATTTGAGTGACCGATGAGTAGGGTACCGAGAAAGTACGGATGCTGCCGTCCGCTTCTTCAATGGAGACATCCAGGTCGCTACCATAGCCGGTAGTGCTGAGATCGGTGATAGCAAAGGGCCCCGGTGGGACGGTGGTTTCATAAATCTTATTACCGTTCTGCTTAATCACGATCTTCGCATTACTTTTCGCCACGCCGCGGATCTCCGGGGCGTAGGTTGAGGCGCCGCCGGGCAGCATGCGATCGTCATTGTAAAAACGTACGCCGCGCAGGCTGAACGAATCGAAGCCATCACCGCGGGTATAAGAGTCGCCGATCAGAAACTGCGAGCGTAATGCGGCGACATCGCGCTGGAGATAAATATCCTGGCTGGTGTAATCGCTACCGGAGTCTTCATCCCAGTTGGCGTTGCCCCTGGCCCGTAGATGCCAGGCGCCGACATTCACGCCGTACTTCAATCCGGCATAAACCGAATCGGAGCTGCTGCTGTCGCTTTCGTTATGCCAGGCGTTGAGATCGTAAGAAACCATCGCGGCGTTAATCCCGTTCTGCCAGAGTGAAGGATCGACGTAACCGTTAGGGTGTTTAAGGGTGTAAATTTGCGGCATTGAGAGCGAGAGCTCCTGGGTGCCGATATCATAATTCCACGTCGATTGCGGATACTGTTGCGCAATATCGATACAGGCCGCGGATTCGAGATCCATTCCCACCGTTTTTACGCCAATTTGCGCCAGCAGCTTTGCGGTGAAGCAGGGCGTTGCGCGAGGCGTACCGTTATCATTAAAGGTAAAATCCACCAGCATCTTCGGCTGATTATTCAGTAAAACTTGCGTCTTATAGGTGCCCGGCGGCACCGGATTCCCTTTAGAAAAACGGCTGACGTCAATATTGCTACCGGTACTGAATAAAAACTGATCGTTAAATTCAACTTCATCTGAAGCCGCTGAAAGCGCTTGTTCCGCCATTACTGAGGACGGCAGTGCAATATATAGCGTTGTACACAATAACGATCGACGAAAAAACATGTTGTCCCTGTTCTTGTAAAGGCTGAGGTCCTTCAGCAGTAACAATTAATTGATGGTGGCTTGATGTTTTTCGGTACCACCAAAATCGTTAATAGCGATATATTCAATTCCCCCTCCCTGTAATGCTGGCGCATTTTTAACGGGAATCGTTTCATGAGAGAGCGGAGGAATAGTGTGAGAATCGACCTCTATTTTTTTTCCCTTCACGGTAATGGTCGCTTTAGCCATTGATATATAATAAGGGCTGCTATTATTGGCGATTAACGCGGTTCCTTGCTGCGTCCATTGCAGATTACCGGCGGCAACCGCCGGATCGCCCTGCAAACCATCCGGGCGAAAAAACATCTTAATGCGGGTGCGAAACGCCAGCTGCAATGCGTTTTGGCTATCGGCATCTTTTGCTTTTGGCGGCACCTCAAGGACGTTAAACCAGAACAGCGATTCCCGATCCTGGGCCAGAGGTTGTTGGGTCCACGTAATACGTACGGTTTGCCCCTTCGACGGGTCGATGCGCGAGACCGGCGGCGTGACGACAAACGGCAGCTTCAGCTCCTGAGGATTAACGGTATCGCGACCGTCATCAAGCCACGACTGTACCAGCAGCGGGTTATTACCGCGATTTTCCATTTTAACGGTGACGTCTTTGGACGACTGGGGATAGATAATACGGGTGCCGGAAATAACGATATCCGCACGGGCATTAAGCGTACTGAACGCCGCGCTGGCGCATACCAGCGATGTCAGCGTAAGTTGGGTAAAACGATCCATAACCATCAGCTCCCTGCAATGCGCCTGCTTTCAGCCGCAGACGCACAATCCATTACGTTACGATTACTCGTAAGACATAGTAAACGTCGCGTTGCTCGTCACTTTACCCGCGGTGATATCGTTGGTGCCTTTCACCCAATCGGCGCCTGGAACGTAGGCAACGCGATAAGCCAGTACGCCTTCGCCGCCTTTCAGGGTGGCGACCTGCGTGTTGTTATTCGGCAGGCCAACCTGAATGCGACTGGTGTCGGTGGTGCTGTTGTTAAACAGCGCCAGGCTCACGTTATCGGCATGACCGGTGACGCTCGGATCGGTTTTCAGCGTGCCGTTAGAGAGTTCGGCAAACTGCTGAGAGGTAAAGGTCGCGGATGCTTTGGTCAGCGTGTCCGGGCAGCTGCTCAGGTGCAGTTCGAACTCTTTTGAGCCAACGCCTGCATCAACGCTGGTACCTTCAACTTCTGATTTTTTTACCACCGGCATGCTAATGGTGACGTTGTTTGCATTAATGCCGTTATTAGTGGTGATGGTGCAAGTGGTATCAGAAACTGCGCCATCAAATGTGATAAGACCAACGTCGTTACCGATTGTAGTTACCGTATCTTCAGCAAATGCGGAAGCGGAGCCCAAAGCCAGAATAATTGATGCGGCAGCAATGGTTAACTTATTCATAGATAAACATCCATATAAAATTAAACTTTCCCATAACGCGTGGGAGCAGCCTAAATAATATTTAGGTGCCAATGATTCTATTCTTTTAGATGAGGGCTAATACTTAATATTTTTACAAAATAATGTAAGTAATGACGGATTGATTTTTGCTTTCTATGTGTGATAAGGGGGTAAGTCTATTTTTAAATAATCTAATGATGTGATTGAGAAAGGTAGTGGGGGGGTAATATTGATCACAATGATCATATTATATCGAAGAATAATATAAATCAAAAAAATAATAGCTCCGGATAGAGTTTCGGAGCTATTGATAATATCAGGCAACCTGCACCGGAATCGCTTTGGCCTGGCGCTTCATTTCGTTTTCGCCTTCGAAATAGGCCACTTTCGGCTGCCAGGTGCGGGCTTCTTCGTCAGGCATGGTGACGAAGCTGGCGATAATCAGAATATCGCCGACGCTCGCACAGTGTGCCGCCGCGCCGTTCACGGAGATAATTCGCGAACCGCGCTCCGCGGCGATGGCGTAGGTGGAGAAACGATTACCGTTGGTCACGTTCCAGATATGAATTGCCTCGTTTTCAAGGATGCCGGACGCATCCAGGAAATCCTGATCAATAGCGCAGGAGCCTTCATAGTGCAGGTCGGCCTGCGTGACTTTTACGCGGTGGAGTTTGCCCTGCAGCATATTACGAATCATAACGTCTACCTTTAAAGCTTAACGATAACAAAGCGGACGTGACGCCCGCCTTGAGGAAATTCCAGGCAGTATTGCCCGATTTTTAACCCGTGTCTACCGAACGAGCGCCACTATCTGGTTGTCGATCAAACGCGCTTCGCCGAGCCATGCCGCCATCAGGATCACCGCGCGCTGGCTGTTTTCCGTCAGGTCGAGCAGCGTGTCGGCATCGCGGATCTGGATATCATCGGCGCGGAAGCCTTTTTCGTTCAGCTCCTGCGCGGCAATCGCGATAATCTCGTCAAGATTGCGCTCGCCGGCCGCCAGCTTCTCCGCCGCGCCATTCATCACCTTATACAGCCCCGGCGCAACTTTGCGCTGATCTGCGCTGAGATAGCCGTTGCGTGAACTGAGCGCCAGCCCATCTTTCGCGCGCATAATCGGTACGCCGATAATCTCGATGTCGTAGCCCATATCGGCCACCATTTTGCGGATCAGCGCCAGCTGCTGGAAGTCTTTTTCGCCGAAGCAGGCGACGTCCGGCTGGATCAGGTTGAACAGCTTGCTGACGATAGTGGAAACGCCGCGGAAGTGGCCCGGACGACTGGCGCCCTCGAGCATCGTCGACAGCCCCGGAACATCCACGTAAGTCTGATTTTCGAGGCCGTGCGGATAGATTTCCGCCGCGGCAGGGGCAAAGACAAAATCGACCTTACGCTTGTTCAGCTTTTCGCAATCGTCCTGCAGGGTACGCGGATAGCGCGCCAGATCCTCGGCGCGGTCGAACTGCATAGGGTTGACGAAGATACTGGCCACCACCACATCCGCGCTGGCTTTGGCGGTATCAACCAGCTTCATATGACCATCGTGCAGGTTGCCCATGGTGGGAACCAGCGCAATGCGCTTGCCTTCCTGGCGTAAACGACGGATATGCTGGCGCAGCAGCGGCAGGGTTTCAATAATCAGCACAACAACACTCCTTAATGGAAACTGTGTTCTTCGCCCGGATAGGCGCCGGACTCCACTTCGGCAACATATTGCCGTACCGCGGCGCGCATGTCGCCCGCTGTGCTCAGGAAATTTTTGGCAAATTTGGGAATATGGCCGCCGGTAATGCCGAATGCGTCATGCATGACGAGGATTTGCCCGTCGGTGACGTTGCCCGCGCCGATGCCGATCACCGGGATGGTTAACGCCTCGGTGACGCGTTTCGCCAGCTCGACCGGTACGCACTCCAGCACCAGCAGCTGTGCGCCCGCCGCTTCCAGCGCCAGCGCGTCATCCAGCAGAACTTGCCCGGCATCGCCGCGGCCCTGAATTTTATAGCCGCCGAAGACGTTCACCGACTGGGGCGTCAGACCGAGGTGCCCGCACACCGGCACCGCGCGCTCGGCAAGCATTTTCACGGTGTCCGCCAGCCATGCGCCGCCCTCGATTTTGACCATATTGGCTCCCGCGCGCATCACGATGGCGGCGTTCTCGAAGGTCTGTTCCGGCGTGGCGTAAGCCATAAACGGCAGATCGGCGAGCAGCAGACAGTTGGGCGCTCCGCGGCGCACCGCGCGCGTGTGATAGGCAATGTCTTCTACGGTCACCGGCAGGGTGGAGTCGTGGCCCTGCACCGTCATGCCCAGCGAATCGCCGACCAGCATCACGTTGATACCCTCATCGGCAAACAGCTTTGCAAAGCTGTAGTCGTAGGCGGTGATAGTGGCGAAGCGTTTCTTCTCCTGTTTGCATTTCTGCAGCAGGGCGATAGTGGTCGGTTTCATAACGTTTCCTGATGATGAAAGTCATTTTAACCGGCATTCTAGCAGCCGCATTCAGGGGGGCAATGGTTTTAGGCAACCGATTACCACGATCGCCGTAATTGCTAAAAAATGAAGGGGTATTACCAGGCGGCGGGTTTTTCCGCGCCGAGATTGGCCAGCACGTCGCGCAGCGCCGGGCCGTCGGGGAAACGCAGCTCAGGGGCGATTTCAAACAGCGGCCACAGCATAAAACCGCGGTTTTGCATATCGTAGTGCGGTACGGTCAGGCGCGGGGTGTTAATCACCTCATTGCCAAACAGCATGATGTCGAGGTCCAGCGTGCGCGGTCCCCAGCGTTCAGCTTTACGCGTGCGGCCCTGCTGCAGTTCGATGCGCTGGGTGTGATTGAGCAGCGCGTCTGCGTCCAGGGTCGTTTCCAGCGCCACGGCGGCGTTGAGATAGTCAGGCTGATCCTGTGGCCCCAGCGGCGGCGTACGGTAGAAAGAGGAAACGCTTATCACCCGGCTGCCAGGAATCTCCGACAGCGCGTTGACGGCAGCGTTAACCTGCTCCAGCGGCGAGGCCAGATTGCTGCCGATAGCGATATAAGCGAGCGTCATGCGCTACCTTCGCGACGCGGCGCGCGTTTGCGCGGACGGCGGTGGCGGCGACGTGGAGCCGGATCGTCGCCTAAATCATCCAGCATATCTTTCTGAGCCGGCGGCGCGGCGACCTGGAACTCGCCCCACCATTTGGTCAGGCGCTGTAGTTCGCTATTGTTCTCTGCGCCGGCGCGCAGCTCCAGCAGATCGTAGGCGGCGCGGAATTTGGGATGCTCCATCAGCTTCCACGCGCGTTTGCCCTGACGGCGGGACATCCGTAGCTGAAGCTGCCAGATATCGCGCACCAGGGTGGTGATGCGTTTCGGGATCGCCAGCGTACGGCAGGCCTCGTCCAGCACGTCGTTCATCGCCAGCGCGAAGGCGTCGTAGTAGGCCAGCCCGCTTTCCTGGGCGATTTTCTGCGCGGTTTCCAGCAGCGGGTACCAGAACATTACCGCGAACAGGAACGCCGGATTAACGCGCATGTCGTTGCGAATGCGGTTATCGGTATTCTTCAGCACCTGGCTGATGATGCGCTCCATCGGACTATCGCCGCGCTCGGTGAAGTAGCGGGTAATGGTCGGGAACAGCGGCTGGAACAGATTATATTCGCGCAGCAGGAGATAGGTTTGATAGCCGTCGCCGGCTTGCAGCAGCTTTAACACTTCTTCAAACAGGCGTGCCGGGGGCACATCGTGCAGCAGCGTCGCCAGGCGCGGGATCGGTTCGGCGGTCTCTTCGCTGATGCTCATACTGAGCTTCGCCGCAAAACGCACCGCGCGCAGCATGCGCACCGGATCTTCGCGATAGCGGGTTTCCGGATCGCCGATCAGGCGGATGACGCCATCCTGCAGATCTTTCATGCCGCCGACGTAGTCGCGGACGGTGAAATCCGCCACGCTGTAATAGAGGCTGTTGATGGTAAAGTCGCGACGCTGGGCGTCTTCTTCAATCGAACCGAAGATATTGTCGCGCAGCAGCATGCCGTTCTGGCCGCGCTGGGAGGTGACGCGATCGGTGGTGTGGCCTTCGTGATGGCCGCGGAAGGTCGCGACTTCGATAATTTCCGGCCCGAACATCACGTGCGCCAGGCGGAAGCGACGGCCGACCAGGCGGCAGTTGCGGAACAGCTTACGCACCTGCTCCGGCGTGGCGTTGGTGGTGACGTCAAAATCTTTGGGTTTTTTGCCCAGCAGCAGATCGCGTACGCCGCCGCCGACCAGCCACGATTCGTAGCCCGCCTTATTGAGTCTGTACATGACCTTGAGGGCATTTTCACTGATATCTTTGCGGGAAATTGCATGCTGCTCGCGCGGGATAACCGTCATATGTAGTTGTTCGACGGCGGCTTCTGCCTCGCGCTCTTCACGGCTTAGCACCTTACGGCAAAAATTAGCGACTCGGGTAAAAATGGTACACCTCGTAGTGTCAGACGGACTTCAGGACAAAAAAATAGCGGCTAATCATAGCTCAGCAGAACGCATTTGAGAATGCTGGATTTGCTCCGGCCGCCAGTTCGCTACCGCGTACTTGAGTAAATCCTCAATGCTCAGCGTCTGCCATTCCTGAATGACATCCTGATTAAGAAACGTTAGCGCCCGCACAATTTCCGGGCGCGGATCGCCTGTAGATAACGCCGGAGCGTGGTTTTGCTTCGACAGTTTATTGCCCTGCGCGTTGAGGACCAGCGGCAAATGGATATAGTCCGGCGCCTGCCAGCCAAAATGCTGATAGAGCGAAATTTGCCGCACCGTCGGCTCGATAAGATCGGCGCCGCGGACGATTTCGCTGACGCCCTGAAAATGATCGTCCACCACCACCGCCAGATTATAGGCGAACAGCCCATCGCGACGGTGGATAATAAAATCTTCACGCGCCAGAGGTTCGTCGGCGACGATCGTACCGCGTAGCTGGTCATAAAATTCAAGGACCGGACGCGTTTGCCGCAGGCGCAGAGCGGCGTTTTCCGCGCCGAGGCGTAAATCCCGGCAGTGGCCGTCGTAAAGGCCGCCGATAGCGTGGATACGCGCGCGGGTGCAGGTGCAGTAGTAGCAGAGGCCCTGCTCGCGTAGCCAGGCCAGGCGCTCACGATAGGCTTCGTGGCGTTTTGACTGCCAGAGTACCTCTCCGTCCCAGTGCAGGCCGAAGTGCTCTAACTGACGAAGAATAGTCTCGGCGGCGCCGGGGACTTCACGCGGCGGATCGATATCTTCAATGCGCACGCGCCAGATACCGTTCTGCGCCCGAGCCTGGAGATAGCTGCCAAGCGCGGCAATCAATGAGCCGAAGTGGAGTTCGCCGGAAGGTGAGGGGGCAAAGCGCCCGATGTAGTGGGAATCTGTCATCGTATGACTAAAGCATCAGAGCGGGAGAAAGCTCCCGCCAGAGATGCGTCAGCGAAGTGATTAGCCTGCCATCTGTTTTTCGCGAATTTCCGCCAGCGTTTTGCAATCAATGCACAGGTCGGCGGTCGGACGCGCTTCCAGACGACGGATACCAATCTCAACGCCACAGGATTCACAGAAGCCGAAATCTTCGTCTTCGACTTTTTTCAGCGTTTTCTCGATCTTTTTGATCAGTTTACGTTCGCGGTCGCGGTTACGCAGCTCCAGGCTGAACTCTTCTTCCTGAGCGGCACGGTCTACCGGATCCGGGAAGTTAGCAGCTTCATCCTGCATATGCGTTACGGTGCGATCCACTTCATCCCTAAGTTGATTACGCCACGCTTCAAGAATGCGCTTGAAGTGCGCCAGCTGGGCTTCGTTCATATACTCTTCGCCCGGCTTCACTTGGTACGGCTCCACCCCAGCGATGGAGAGAATACTCAGGGACGATGTTTTACGGTTTTGCCCTTCTTGCATGTTGCTTCTCCTTAACACGCACTATCGATCCCCGTGTTGGGGGAAAAATCAGGCCGCTATAAATAGCAGATGCTTTTCCGGATAGCAATTATCTAAACGTTACACTTGACAACCCTGTGAGGAAAAGCGTATTTGCGCTCGCGACCCGAATACTATTTAGCCGTTTATTTACCGGGGGTTAACACCACGGTAATCGGCTTATTCAGAGTCATCATCTCGGTAGAAAGTTCCGCCTTGTAGGCGAGAATTTCCACCCCCTTGTTTTGCGCCTCAATCAATAGCTGTGCGTATCTGGCATCAATATGATGCGCGGGTGAGAAACGGTCTATCGCCGAGTGCAGCACGGCGAACAAAATCACCGCCCGATCGCCCGCTGCCGCCACGCTCATCAGCTCCCGCAGGTGCTTCTGACCGCGTGCGGTAACCGCATCGGGGAAGTAACCGTATTCCTTTTCCGCCAACGTAACCGATTTCACTTCAATATAGCAGTTTTGTTGGTCATCTGCTTGTAACAGAATATCAATGCGGCTGCTTTCATCACCATACTTCACTTCGCTTTTCAGCGCGTTATAGCCCAAAAGCTCGGGAATATTTCCTGCCAGAATCGCCTCTTTTGCCAACGTGTTAGCACGTAGAGTATTAACACAAATTGTCGCGCCCTCTACGGTTTCAGTTAATTCCCACGTGTGGGCATATTTGCGCTTAGGATTATCTGAGGTGGAATACCAGACGGTATCGCCCGGCGCGGCGCAGCCGGTCATGGCGCCGGTGTTGGGGCAGTGCAGGGTCAGCTCGCGACCGTCGGGGGTGACCACGTCGGCGAGAAACCGTTTGTAACGTTTAACCAGGGTGGCGGACTGCAGGGGAGGAGTGAACAGCATCAGCTTTCCTTGTCGAAGGGATAACGTTCCAGCGCCTGATAGCGGGTGCGCCCGCGGCTAAAGCTGGATTCGTAGAGCACAAATTCGTTGACCGCAAACGCCCAGCTAAATCCGGGCGGCGGAATCGGCACCGCGTGGCGCGCGTCGCGCAGCAGGGTTATATGCGGATGAAACGGCTGCGGGCTCTGATAGCAGCCGCTGCGGGCGGCCTGGGCGCGCAGCATATTCGCTAATTGCAGCACCCCGCGCGGCGGCTGACGGGTGCCCAGCCACACCACCCGCGAACGCAGCCACTGCCCGGCATCGTCAAGCGTCAGGGTAAAGCCCGGCTGGCGGATCCGTCCGGCCATCGCTGACAGCGCCCGCTGCTTGTCCGCGCTCACCTCGCCAAGAAACGCCAGCGTCAGATGGAGGTTAGCCGCCGCCACCGGTCGCCCCGCATCGCCGGGAAAGCTGGCGGCGCGCCAGTGCACGATCTGCTGCTGAACGTCCCCGGGTAGTTCAATGGCGAAAAACAGCCTTTTCGGCTTGGACATGATAGAGACTCGGTAATGAATTACCGGGATGCTACAATGCTTGCCCGCAAATGTTAACCTCCGGAGCGTTTCGTGTCCTCATTGCCGGTTGCCGCCGTCCTCCCTGAACTTCTTTCTGCCCTGCGGCATGCGCCGCAGGTTCTGCTTAATGCGCCAACCGGCGCCGGGAAATCCACCTGGCTGCCGCTGCAAATCCTCGCCGAAGGTAACATCAACGGACGCATAATCCTGCTGGAGCCGCGGCGGCTGGCCGCGCGTAACGTGGCGCAGCGGCTGGCGGAACTGCTGGGAGAGAAGCCCGGCGAGACCGTGGGCTATCGCATGCGCGCGGAGACCTGCGTCGGGCCGAACACGCGCCTCGAAGTGGTGACGGAGGGCATTTTAACGCGGATGATCCAGCGCGATCCGGAGCTGAGCGGCGTGGGGCTGGCGATCCTCGATGAATTCCACGAACGCAGCCTGCAGGCGGATCTGGCGCTGGCGCTGCTGCTCGACGTTCAGCAGGGGCTGCGCGACGATCTCAAACTGCTGATTATGTCGGCGACGCTGGACAATGAACGCCTGCAGCGGCTGCTGCCGGAGGCGCCGGTTATCGTCTCTGAAGGGCGCGCGTTTCCGGTTGAGCGGCGTTTTCTGCCGCTGCCGGCCCATCAGCGCTTTGACGAGGCGGTGGCGGTGGCCGCCGCGGAGCTGCTGCGCAGCGAAAATGGCTCAATGCTGCTTTTTCTGCCCGGGGTGGGAGAGATTCAGCGCGTTCAGGAGCGGCTGGCGGAGCGGGTGGCGAGCGATGTGATCCTTTGCCCCCTGTACGGCGCGCTGCCGCTGAGCGAGCAGCGTAAGGCGATACTGCCCGCGCCCGCCGGGATGCGCAAAGTGGTGCTGGCGACCAATATCGCCGAGACCAGTCTGACCATCGAGGGGATTCGGCTGGTGGTGGATAGCGCCCAGGAGCGCGTCGCCCGCTTTGACGCCCGCACCGGGCTCACTCGCCTGGTGACGCAGCGCATCAGCCAGGCCTCAATGACCCAGCGCGCCGGACGCGCCGGGCGTCTGGAACCGGGGATCTGCCTGCATCTGCTGGCTAAAGAGCAGGCCGAGCGCGCGGCGGCGCAGGGCGACCCGGAAATTCTGCAAAGCGATCTGTCGTCGCTGCTGCTGGAGCTGCTGCAGTGGGGATGCCAGGACCCGGCCCAGCTCAGCTGGCTGGATCTGCCGCCTGCGACCAACCTGGCGGCGGCCCGGCGTCTGCTCACCGACCTTTCTGCGCTGGAAGGCGAGCGGCTGTCGGCGCACGGGCGCAAAATGGCGGCGTTGGGCAACGATCCGCGCCTGGCGGCGATGCTGACCGCGGCGGAGGATGCCGATGGCGCCGCCACGGCGGCTAAACTGGCGGCGATCCTTGAAGAGCCGCCGCGCGGCGGCAATAGCGATCTTAGCGCGGCGTTTGCCCGTCAGCAGGGTAACTGGCAGCAGCGGGCGCAGCAGCTGATGAAAAGGCTGGCGGTTCGCGGCGGTCAGCCCGATGCCGACAGCATCGCGGCGCTGCTGGCCTCCGCTTTTGCCGACCGTATCGCCCATCGTCGCGGCCAGGAGGGGCGCTACCAGCTGGCTAACGGGATGGGGGCGATGCTCGACGCCGACGATGCGCTGGGCCGCCACGAATGGCTGATTGCGCCGCTGCTGCTGCAGGGAAGCGCATCGCCGGACGCGCGGATCCTGCTGGCGCTGCCGGTCGATATTCACGCGTTGATTGAGCAGTGTCCGGCCCTGGCCCGGCGTTCCGATATCGTCGAGTGGGATGAGGCGTTAGGAACGCTGAAGGCCTGGCGGCGCACCTGTATCGGACGCCTGGTGATTAAGACCCAGCCGCTGGCGAAGCCGTCGGAAGAGGAGCTGCACCAGGCGATGCTCAACGGGATCCGCGAGAAGGGACTGAGCGTGCTAACCTGGACGCCGGAGGCGGAGCAGCTGCGTCTGCGGCTACACTGCGCGGCGCGGTGGCTGCCGGAGGAGGCGTGGCCGGCCGTTGACGAGGCGTCGCTGCTGGCCTCGCTTGAACAGTGGCTGCTGCCGCAGATGGCGGGCGTCCATTCGCTGCGCGCCCTGAAGGCGCTGGACGTGCGTCAGGCGCTGCAAAACTGGCTGCCGTGGCCGCTGCGCCAGAAGCTGGACAGCGAGCTGCCCACGCACTATACGGTGCCGACCGGTAGCCGCATCGCGATTCGTTATCACGATGAAAACCCGCCGGCGCTGGCGGTGCGGATGCAGGAGATGTTTGGCGAAGCGACCACTCCGACTATCGCCCAGGGGCGCGTGCCGCTGGTGCTGGAGCTGCTTTCGCCGGCGCAGCGCCCGCTGCAGATCACCCGCGATTTAGGCGCCTTCTGGCAGGGGAGCTACCGCGAGGTGCAAAAAGAGATGAAAGGGCGCTATCCCAAGCACGTCTGGCCCGACGATCCGGCCAATACCGCCCCGACCCGGCGCACCAAAAAGTATTCGTAGCCGGAGAGTTCCCGGGTTGCGGCGTAAACGCCTTATCGGGGCTACCGGACCAGTACCGCCAGTAGCCCTGCTAAGCGCAGCGCGAGCAGGGGATGTTTTATACCTGGCTCCACAAAAAGATGCCGCCGCCCGCCAGCGCCAGCCAGGGGCCGAAGGCCAGAGGTTGTTCGAGCGAACGACGGGTTACCAGACGCTGCAGCAGCGTCCAGACCAGACCGCTGGCGGAAGCCAGCAGCAGCGTCTGCGGCAGCGGCTGCCAGCCGAGCCACGCGCCGAGCGCTGCCAGCAGCTTGAAATCGCCGTAGCCCAGCGCCTCTTTACCGGTCAGCAGACGGAACACCCAGTACACCGACCACAGCGACAAATACCCGACCATCGCGCCAATGACCGCCTCCGCCAGCGGCGCGAAGGTATCGGAAAGATTGAACAGCAGCCCGGCCCACAGCAGCGGCAGCGTCAGCCTGTCAGGCAGCAGCTGCGTTTGCGCGTCGATGGCGGCGAGGATCAGCAGTACGGACACGAAAATTAGCCCGCCCAGCAGCGGCATGCCCGGAGCCATCAGGTACCCCGCGAGTACAAACAGCGCGCCGGTCGTCAGCTCCATCAGGGGATAGCGACGCGAGATCGGCTGCCCGCAGCAGCGCGCGCGCCCCCTGAGCCATAAAAAGCTCAGCAGCGGGATATTGTCCCGCCAGGCGATAGGCTGACGGCACTGCGGGCAGAACGACGCGGGGAGGCAGAGATTCACCCCCTCTGCGCGTTCCATCATCAGCGGTAAACGATGGATAACGACGTTAAAAAAGCTGCCGAACGCCAGTCCGGACAGGAATAAAAAGCCGCCCCAGATTGACGGGTATTGCGCGGCGAACTCCGGTAACAGCGCGATATTTTCCATCTCTATTTTTTCTCCCCGGAGCGCCACTGCCCCTGCCACTGCCACGGCGTGCGCCCCTGCTCATCTTTGCGGCCGTTTTGCGCGAGCAGCAGCGTCAGCAGCGCCGGAGTCGTCTGGCGGGTCTGCAGCGTACCGTTAAACGTATAGCGCCCGTTGGGCGTCAGAACGCCCTGTCCTGCGAGGCTAAGCTGACGGGAGTCCTGGGTCAGGGCGACAGTCAGCGTGCCCGCCGGGGTACAGCTTAATTTGCCGTTGACCTGGGCCAGTTCGAGCGACCCGGCGGGGGAGCTGAGCGCCGCATTCCGCCACTGCACGGTGCTGGCGGTCATCTGTCGGCAACCGCCGGCGTTAAAGCGGGCCTCGGGCAGCGTCAGCACAACCTGACCGCGAGCCTCCAGCGGTATGCCGGATGCTAACCGCTGGCCGAGCGTCCGGGCCGGCGCCGCGAGTCGCCCCTCGCGCACCACAACGTCGTTCAGACCGTGCAGCCAGGCCCGGCCGCGCAGGCCGGAGGGGTCGTTAAACGCGATATGCCAGCCGGGAAGCCACGACGAAAAGCCAAACTCCCAGCGTAAATGGGCGATGTCAAAACCGCGCCAGCTGGCCTGACGGGCTTCTCCTTGCCACAGGGTGCCCGTGGTTTCGCCGAGCCGCGCGCCGTCCGGTAGAGCCAGAGTGAGCAGCCGCGCCGGCGCGCTAAACAGCAGCCAGAAGAGATAGACCGCCGCCAGCAGCAGGGCGATAGTGAGTTTATTTTTCATCGCTGCGCTCCAGCACCAGCGTATTAATCGTCACCCAACCGGGCTGCTGCGCCACGGCGGTCACCGCCAGGGTGGCGGTAGTCATCCCCGCCTGCCCCAGCGCGCCCAGCCATGCCATCAGCGTCTGGAAATCGGCGGGCTGCACGGTAAGGCTCAGGCGGGAGCCCTGCGGCTGCAGGCGAACGATAGTGATACCGTGGCGGCCGGCTTCGCGCATAATCACCGTTGAGGGTTCTTCCGGAGCGGCAGAAGGTTTCCGCTGGTTAAGCTGCTGGAGAAGCGGGGTCTGCTGGCGCATCCACCGCAGGCTGGACTGCTCCCTGGCCAGCGTTTGCCGCCACTGCGCCTCGCGATTTTGCCAGGGCTGCCAGAGGGCGTAATAAATCAGGCCAATAAGCAGCATGACGCCCATCCCCAGCAGCAGATGCCGTTCGCGGCGCGTACGCTGTTGCCATAAGGCGAGCAGGTTATCCATCGTTGCCCTCCAACGTCAGACGCCCTTCAATACCGTCGGCGCGCGGCTTCATCTCGCCGGTCTGCACGCGAAACCCCGCCCGCGCCCGCTGGCTGAACTGCGCCAGGGCCTGCGATGAAACGGCGGATATCTCCAGCTGCAGCGCGTTGCGCGCGGCGTCAAAGCTCAGGGCGCGCAGACGAATGCCCGGCGTTTCGGCGATGATTTGCTGCAGGGCGCCGAGCCGTGAGATGAGCGCCGGCCGGGCGCTCACGCTTTCCAGACGGCGCAGATGCTGCTGCATTTGCAGGCGTGGATTGACGAGATTTTTTTCCGCTTTGAACCACTGGCGGTAAAAATCACGGCTGGCCTGCACGGCGGCGTCGGCCTGACGCGCCAGGGCGAGATGGTCGTGGAGGCGATTTCCGCTCCACAGCAGCAGTAGCGCCAGGGTTGCGACAATCGTCGGCCGCCAGCGTCGGGGCGTCGGCGGCCGGCGTTTCGCGGCAAAATTGCCCTGGCGTAAGCAGATTTTGCGCGCCTGCGGGTTGCTTGCCGCCAGCGCCAGCAAATCCTGCACCGGGCGAGGCTGCCACGGCGCGGCGATATCCGGCGGCGGCGAGTAGCAGGCGATGGGCGCGAGGTCAGGCCAGTGAACCAGCAGTTCGCCGAGCCATGGGGTTTCCACCGCCATACCGCTGCACGTCTCGCAGCGAAACAGCCACTGTTCGCCGCAGCGTACGGCGCTCCAGCCGGTCGGGTTCTGCGGCAGGGCAAGGGCATCCGGCGTCAGGGCCAGCACGTTGAGTCCGAGCCCCTCGCACCAGGCCTGCCATGCGCGCATCTTCTCTCGCCCGACCACCGCCACGGCACAGTCGCTTTTATCCCGGTGGATCAGGGCAAAATGGCTCTCTTCGATCTCCGTTGCCAGCTGTTCTTCGAGTAAAAACGCCAGCGCCTGCTGCGCATTTCGGCGCGCGCCGGCGGGCAGGGTAACGCGATGAAACGCGCAGTCGCTGGCGGGCACCAGCACCCAGGCCGGATGACGCTGCGCCAGCAGGCTGAGCGTCGGGTCGCCAGCGTCAGGATGCCACTCGCCAGTCTGCGCCGCGTCGCCCGGCGCGGCCAGCCGCCATATCGCCGTCGCGGCATCGGGATTGAGGCGAATAATCAGCACGGCGGCGGAAAAAGTATGGTGGTTATTCATCGGCTACCCAATAGATTCCGTAGCGCCGCTGGACGACGCTGAAGGTTCGCCCCTGCTTTTGCAGGAGACTGCGTTGCTGATAGCGGGCGCTGCCCATCACCACGCTGAAGGTGGCGATAAAGCGCTCGCTGTGCACCGCCAGCCACGGACGCGCGGCGGCGGTATCGGTTTTTTGTAATAGCGGCTGCGACAGGAAGGCGGCGACGCTGCTCCAGCCGGTGGTCGCGCGGGCCTGCAGCAGCTGCCGGGCTTCGACGAGGGTGAGTTCAGCGGGGAAGAGCGCCGCCAGCAGCGCGGCCTGAGCGGGCTGCAGGGTATTGACGTTTACCTGCAGCGTCTCGTCCGCCAGGGCGCAGACGTAGGGCAGCAGACGCTGATAGAGCGCGGCGTCCATCCCGGCCAGCAGACGCAGTTCGCTGACGTCCTGCAGCGGCTGATTGCCGGTCAGATAGCCGGGGGATTGCGCCATATAGACTTCGTCTTCCGCGCCGTTCAGCAGCGCCTGGCGATCGCTATCCACCCAGTCGCGCAGGGCGGCGGTCAGCTGTAAGGCGCGCAGCGGCTCGCTGCCGAGGTTCTCCAGCAGTCGGGTAAAAACCTGCGCGGGATAAGGGATTTCAACGCTTTCGTCGCCGCTGAGCTGGTTAATGGCGTTGAGGTTGAAGCAGGCCTGAGCGTCGGTAATCGTGGCGTAGATCTCGCCATCATTGACCGCAAAGCGGCGCCCCTGCTGGGCCCAGTTCTGCGCCAGATGGGTCTGGTTCGGCGAGTCGAGCGCGTCGCGTTGCAGCAGCGCCGCCGCCAGGGTTTCCGCCCCCAGCGCGTACCATTTAGCCTGCAGGTTATCGAGGGTAGTGGCGGTTTGCTGATACATCCGCGCGCTGCGTTCGGTCATGGCGCTCGCCAGCACCATCATCAGAGCGAGGATCAGCAGCACCATAAGCAGGGCGACGCCGCGCTGGCGGGTATTCATTGGCTGCCTCCCGACGTAAGCAGAAACAGCCGGCGGATCTCGCCGGACTGCTCCAGCGTCAGGGTGACTTCCAGCCCCTGCGGCAGCGTCTGCGTCTGCTGCCATTCATCCTGCCAGCGGCCGCTGGCGTAAAAGCGCAGGCGAAACGCCTGGACGCCGCGCTGCATAACGGTCACCGTGGGCAGACTACCGGGCAGCGGGTCCTGCTGGTCGTAGCTCAGACGCTCCAGCCGATCCCCGCGCAGGCGGTAGCCGACGTTCTGAATTTCCGAGCGCGGCAGGATCCCCAAAGGATTGGGCCAGCCGTTGCGGCTAAAGGCGATCGCCCAGTCGTCGCTGCCGAGCTGAAAACGTCCGGCAAAAAAGAGGCTCGCGCTGTCGCGGCTGCGGCGGGGAATGATTTGGCTAAAGTCCGCCGCCATCTGGCTGAACGTGAGCTGTAACGCCTGCATGCGCCCGCCCTTATCGCGGGTGAGCGTATCGGCGCGCATCACGTTTTGCAGCACCGTGACCGCAGCGACGCTGAGCGCGGCGAGGATTGCCAGCGCCAGCAGCATTTCGACGAGGGTAAATCCGCGAGCGCGCTGGATCATGGCGGCGTCACGTAGGTGCGCAGCGAAGAGACGGGCATTTTATCGCTTTTGGCGCAGCGGACTTCAACGTCCAGCGCCCGCAGCTGCGGCAGGTCGGTCTCCACCCCCTGCCAGCGAATGTGCCAGCTGACGCCCGCCGCCTGCACCGTGGTTTCCGACCAGCTCAGCGCGGGCCAGCGATTTTCCAGCCGTAGCTGCACCAGCTGATTATCCGCCAGCCAACCGGCCAGGGTTTTCTCTTCCATACGACCCAGCTGGCGGGTTTGCTGGAGCGTGGCCTGCATCACCGCCAGCCCGGCGAGGGCGAAGACCGCCAGGGCGACCATCACTTCAATCAGCGTCATACCGGCCTGCTTTTTCATGGCGTCTCCTGCGGTTCGGGCAGGCTTTCGCCGCGCGCATTAAACGCGATACCCGGTCCCTCGCCGACGGTCAGCCGGAACGGCGTCATCTCACCGCCGGGAAAGATCAGCACATCGGGATTGTCGCCCGGCGTCCAGGCCTCGCCCTGCGGAAAAGTGAGATGCAGCGTGTTCCCGGCGACGCTGCCCGAGGTGGCGACGCGTCCGGTGCGCAGGGGGAGCCAGCGATAGCCGTTCCAGTCGTCGCCGGCCGGGGGCGGTTCGTTGCTTTCGCGGGGCTGTAAGACCAGAAACTGCCAGCGATCGGGATGCACCGAGGCGCCAAAAAACTGGCCGGTTTGCAGCCCTCGCTGCTGGACAAAGCGCAGCTGCGCCTCAAAGCGTGCCAGCGCCTGCGCCGAGCTATCGTCGCGCGAGGCGGGGAAGGCCAGCATCACCATGCCCGCGCTGACGCCGATCAGCAGCAAAATGAGCATCATCTCCAGCAACGTAAAGCCGCGCTGTCGCACTATTTCTTCCCGATCGTCCAGTTGCCGATATCGTCATTGCTCTCCGGTACGCCGTCCGGCCCGAGGCTGAAAATATCCACCTGTCCGTGCTGGCCGGGGCTCAGCAGCTGGTAATCGCTGCCCCACGGATCCTGCGGCAGACGGCGAATATAGCCGCCTTCAGGATAGTTGCGCGCGTGCGGCTCGGCCGATGGCGCGCTGACCAGTGCCTGCAGCCCCTGCTCGGTGGTGGGATAGCGGCTGTTATCCAGTTTGTACATGTCCAGCGCCCCCTCGAGCGCCACAAGATCGCTGACCACTTTTTGCCGGTCGGCCTTTTCCTTGTTGCCCATCAGGTTGGGCACCACGAGGCTGGCGAGCACGCCGAGGATGACAATCACCACCATGATTTCCAGTAAGGTGAATCCACGCTGTCGTTGCATATTTTTCTCCATTAGAACAATTACATACTCATCAGGGTATTGAGCTGCAGTATCGGTTGCAGGATGGCGAGGACGATAAACAGCACCATGCCGGCCATCGCCACCACCAGCAGAGGTTCAAACAGGCTGAGGGCCAGCTGAATTTGCGCGCTCAGATCCCGGTCCTGGTTATCCGCCGCGCGCTCCAGCATGCCGTTGAGCTCGCCGCTCTGTTCGCCGCTGGCGACCATGTAGCGCATCATCGGCGGGAACAGCTGGGTCATTTCGAGCGCGCGATGCAGGCTGACGCCTTCGCGAACCGCGTCGCTGGCGGCTTCCAGCTGGCGCTTCGCCCAGGCGTTGCTTAATACTTCCGCGCTGATGCGCATCGCCAGCAGCAGCGGAACGGCGCTGGCGTTGAGAATGCTCAGGGTGCGGGCGTAGCGGGCGCTGTTAACGCTGCGCGCGACCCGGCCAATCAGCGGCAGGCGCAGCAGCAGCCTGTGCCAGGCCAGCCGCTTTGCCGGCTGCTGCAGCAGGTAGCGCAGCAGCAGAGCGATGAGCATGGCGGCCAGCAGCAGCCACGGACCGGCGGCGCGCAGCACATCGCTCATCGCCATCAGCAGGCGGGTGGAAAACGGCAGCGCCTGCTTAAGGTGGATAAACTGCTCGACAACCTTCGGCACCACCGTCGACAGCAGAATGACGATCACGCTGACCGCCACCAGGGTCAGCACGATGGGGTAAATCATCGCCTGCAGCAGCCGGGCGCGCAGCTGCTGGCGCTGTTCGGTATAGTCCGCCAGCCGGTTCAGCACGCCGTCGAGGTGGCCGGAGGCTTCTCCGGCGGCGACCATCGCGCAGTAGAGCGCGTCGAAGCAGCCCGGGTAGCCGCGCATCGCTTCCGCCAGCGAATGGCCTTCCAGCACTTTGCCGCGCACGCCGGCAATCAGGGTTTTCAGCTGGTTTTTTTCACACTGCTGGGCGACCGCGTCGAGCGCTTTTTCCAGCGGGATGGCGGCGGCGACCAGCGTCGCAAGCTGGCGGGTCAGGAGGGCGAGATCGCGGGCGTTGGTGCGGCGGATAAAGCGCGGTTGCCCGCCGCTGCCGGCTGCCGGGGTGATGTCCAGCGCCAGCCAGCCCTTTTCCCGCAGCAGCTGGCGAGCGTGGCGGGCGGAGTCCGCCTGCTGGACGCCGCGCCGGGTTTTACCGTTTTCATCAACGGCCTGATAGCGAAAAAGCGCCATGTCAGGAGGCCTCCGCGATCTGCTGTTCGCTAACCCGCAGCACCTCTTGCCAGCTGGTGATCCCCGCCAGCGCCTTGTCCCGTCCGGCGTGGCGCAGGGTGATATAGTCCGCCCCCAGCTGCTGGATCAGCGTCACCTCGTTTTCGCCGCGGTGGATTGCCATACGCACGCGATCGTCCACCAGCAGCAGTTCGTGAATGCCGGTACGTCCGCGATAGCCGGTAAAGCCGCACTCGGCGCAGCCTCGGGGCTGCCAGAGCGCCGTGCCGGGAGCGATCTCCATCTGGCGGGCGGTGTCGGCATTGGCCGGTTCCTGCTGGCGACAGTGCGGGCAGAGCCGGCGCACCAGCCGCTGCGACATCACCGCCAGCAGCGAGGTGGAGAGCAGAAAAGGCTCCACGCCCATATCCTGCAGGCGCGAGATGGCGCCCAGCGCGCTGTTGGTGTGCAGCGTTGAGAGCACCAGATGACCGGTTAGCGAAGCCTGAACGGCGATTTGCGCCGTTTCGCCGTCGCGAATTTCGCCTACCAGCACCACGTCAGGGTCCTGGCGCAAAATAGCGCGCAGCCCGCGGGCAAAGGTCATATCGACTTTCGCGTTAACCTGGGTCTGACCGATGCCCTCCAGCTCATATTCGATAGGATCTTCAATGGTCATGATGTTGCGCTCGCGGGCATCGAGGCGGCTCAGCGCGGCGTAGAGGGTGGTGCTTTTTCCCGAACCGGTCGGCCCGGTCACCAGCACGATGCCGTGCGGGCGGGCGATCAGTCCATCCACCTGCTGAAGCAGCGCGGGCGACATGCCGAGGGTCAGCAGGTCGAGATTGACGCTGTTTTTATCGAGCAGACGCAGCACCACGCGTTCGCCGTAGCTCGACGGCAGGGTGGAGACGCGCACGTCGACGGCGCGTCCGCCAATGCGCAGCGCCATGCGACCGTCCTGAGGAATGCGCTTTTCGGCGATATCAAGGCTCGCCATCACCTTAATGCGCGAGATCAGCAGCGCGGCGAGGCGGCGCTGGGGGCGCAGGATTTCGCGCAGTACGCCGTCGACGCGAAAGCGAATTTGCAGGTGGCGTTCATAGGTTTCGATATGAATATCCGACGCTTTCTCTTTGATAGCCTCGGTGAGCATGGCGTTAATCAGGCGGATAATCGGCGCGTCGTCTTCGCTATCCAGCAGGTCGTCGGTGTCCGGCAGTTCTTCGGCAAGGGTGTACAGATCCAGCTCGTTGCCGATATCCGCCATCATGCGCCGGGCCTCGGCGGAGTCGCGCTGATAGCTCAGCACCAGCAGCTTTTCGAACGCCTCCGCTTCCAGTCGCTCGAGGCTGAACGGCATCCCGGCCACCCTGCGGGCTTCCAGCAGCGCCTGCGGCGCGGTGGCGGCGAGGCAGAAAACCTCGCAGCTTTCGCCGTTGCTCAGGAGCATCACGTTGTGCGCGCGGGCGTAGCCGAAGGGGAGCAGCGGGCGTCGTCCAGCGGCGGGGGTCATAGATTGCCTCCCAGATTGAAGGCGTCGATGGCGGCGCTGACCTGGCGGAACGCGGCGGTATCCTGGCGCGGGTAGATCTCCAGCAGATCGTTACTCAGCATCGCGTCGTTGTTCTCTTTGCCGCGCTGTTTGCTCTGGGCGTCGTTAAACGCGGTGTACTGCCCGGATGAAGCCTGACGGTACTCGTCGCGGTCGCGGATCACCGTCGGGCGGATAAACAGCATCAGGTTGCGCTTGGAGACCTTTTTGCTGGTGGAGCGGAACAGCGCGCCAATCACCGGGATATCGCCGAGCAGAGGGACTTTGTCGGCGGTGTCGGAGACGCTTTTATCCAGCAGTCCGCCGACGACCACCGTTTCGCCGCTGCCGACCAGCACGGCGTTATTAACCGTACGGGTATTGAAGGTCGCGCCGAGATCCGAGCTGGTGCTGGAGGCGGCGTCCGCCACGCTGGAGACCTCCTGTTCGATCTCCAGCAGAACCGAATCGCCTTCATTGATCTGCGGCTTCACTTTTAGCTTGATGCCGACGGTTTTGCGCTCGACGGTATTGAAGATGTTATCGCCGGAGGTGGTTTGCGAGCCGGTCAGCACCGGGACCTCCTGGCCGACGTTAAAGGTGGCTTCCATGTTGTCGAGGGTGACGATACTCGGCGTCGCGAGAATATCGTTCTTGGTGCTGCTGGAGAGGGCGGTTAACAGCATCGCCCAGTTGCCCTGGTAGAACCCGGCGGCAATGCCGTTGAAGGAGCTTAAGGCGCTTGCCAGCGAGCTGCTGACGGTGCCGTCTTTGTTGTACTGGTTGGCCCCGGCGATGGCCGTGGATATCGGCAGACCGCTGTTGGTGAACTGGGTCATCCCGGCATTTTTATTGGCCCACTGGATGCCGAGGTTCAGACCGTCAGCGTCCTGCACTTCGGCGATAATCGCTTCGACCAGCACCTGCGGGCGGCGGATATCCAGCTGGGCGATCACCCGTTCCAGATCGTTCATTACGTCCGGGGCGGCGGTGACAATCAGGGCGTTGGTCTGACCGTGCGCTTTGATAATGATATTTTTATCCAGCGCCGCCACCGGCTTCGCGGCCTGCTTTTCGCTCTGCATCGTGCTGCTGATGCCGGTCAGCACTTCCACCAGGTCGGAGGCTTTGGCGTATTTCAGGTAGATCACTTTGGTATTGCCCTGGGTCGCCTGCTGGCGGTCGAGCTGCTTAATCATGGCGATGATCCGCTGGCGGGAGTTCGGCTCGCCGCTGACCAGCACCGCGTTGGTGCGTTCATCGGCCACCACGTTGGCGACCATTGAGCCGGGCAGCGCCGATTTGCTGGTGTCTTTGTTGAGTTCGGTCACCAGCTTGACCACATCGGCGGCGGAGGCCCAGGCGAGGGGAACAGTCACCACGCTGCGGTCTCCGGCGTTATCGACGCGTTCGACGATGGTTAGCAGGCGCTTGATGACCGCCGCGCGGCCGGTCATCAGCAGGACGTTGGAGGGTTCATAGTGCACCACGCTGCCCGCGCCGGCGTTATCGTTAAGCTGGCGCAGCAGCGGCGCCAGATCGCGGGCCGCGACGTTGGTCAGGGGCACTACGCGGGTGACGACCTCATCGCCAATGCCCGGCGCGGCATCGCTCGCCACCGGCACCGCGGCGGTTTTCGCATCCTTCGAACGAACGACTTTCAGGACGCCGTTATTCATATTAATCACCGCGAAGCCATAGACATCGAGGACGCTGAGGAAGAATTGATAATATTGCTCTTCGTTGAGCATATCGTAGCTGCGCACGGTAATGGTGCCGCGTACGCTGGGATCGATAATGACCGTTTTATTCAGGTTTTTACTCACCGTATTGATAAATTCCTGAATATCGGTGCCCTTAAAGCTGGCGGAAAACTCTTCCGCCGCGGCCGGTTTGAATAACAGCGCGGCGAATACCAGCAGCATCAGGGAAAATGGGCGAATGACGTTGGCGATGATCAATTATTCATCCCTCAGGGCTAGATAAATATCTTGTTTCTGGCCGTCGCGTTCAACGGTAAGAGTTATTTCAGTTAATTCCGGTAGCTGGGCTAATGCCTGGCGGGACTGTTCTTTATCGCGGAGATCCAGGCCGTTCAGGGCTATCGCCAGATCGTTTTCTTTGAGACCCGCCTGGCGAAATAGCGCCGGGTCTTTGCCCGGATTCAGACGATATCCGCTGAGCTTGTCGTTAACCATGACCGGCGAAATATTGAGGTAATGAAGAATATTTTGCGGCTGCTCGCGGAGTTCCTGCGCCAATTGGCGGGCTGGCGGCGCGGCGCTATTTTTGCCGGCGGCGGGCGGGTCGTTAAACAGCGGGATAGCCTCATTTCTGCCGCGGTAATTAACAATCAGGCGGTCGGGGAAAATGGCGACGATTTTCGCCTCTCCGCCCGGCGTGCTATCGCCAATCCCGAGGCTAACCTGTTGATTCCCTTTCATCATGATGGCAATGGCGCGAGAGGGATCGGTGCTGGCGAGCAGGCCGGTAACGCGCAGTTTGAGCGCCGATACGGGCGCCTGGTCGAGGTTGCCGCCGTGCGCGGAGGCGGAGGTTTTCTCCGCAAGGCCAAACAGCGTAAAGCGCGGCAGCGCCGTTTCCGGGGAGGGCGCGGCGGGCGCCGTCATATCGGCAGGGCTCAAGGCGTTATCCGTAAAGTTTACCGGGAGAATTATTTTCCAGGTTAATTGGGCGAGCTGCTGGCAGATAAAAAATAATATGATGGACGTCACAATATGAGGCGCGTAATTAATTATTTTTTTATTTGATATTGTTAATCTCATCACGGAATTATGCATTTTTATTCCTTTGCTCATTCTATTTCCCTCAGCAAAAGGTACCGCCCTACCGATATTGGTGGGGCATTTTTTATTGTGAGCGTGCTTATTGCGGGAATCTGCGTAGGTCGCTGCGAATCATAAAGAGTTTGGCTATTGTGGTCGTCATTCCCTTTTTATTTTTTCTCCTCCGGCCGCCTACGCCCCCACGTAATGAGCGAATGGATGATTGAACCGGAGAGAGCAAGAATATCTAATTATCGGCGCTTTAAAGATATGCTCGTTATTTTTTTATGGTGCTTAAGTGCGCCAGGAATAGTTTCGCGTATATAACACTTCATATAATTTAATCAGCATGTATAGGGACTATCGAATGCTCAGATATACCCGTAATGCCCTGGTTCTGGGATCGCTGGTTTTACTTAGCGGTTGCGATAACGGATCCTCTTCTTCTTCCTCTGGAAATCCCGATACTCCTGGTAATCAGGATGTGGTTGTACGTTTACCTGACGTTGCCGTACCCGGCGAAGCGGCCACGGCGACAGAAAAGCAGGCGGTCATTCACCTGGTGGATATCGCCGGCATCACCAGCAGTAGCGCTGCGGACTACAGCAGTAAAAACCTCTACTTATGGAACAACGAAACTTGCGACGCGCTGAGCGCGCCGGTAGCGGACTGGAATGACGTCAGCACCACGCCGAGCGGCAGCGATAAATATGGCCCGTACTGGGTGATCCCGCTCAACAAAGAGAGCGGCTGTATTAACGTTATCGTTCGCGACGGCACCGATAAGCTGATCGATAGCGACCTGCGGGTGTCGTTTGGCGACTTTACCGATCGTACGGTATCGGTGATCGCCGGCAACAGCGCGGTCTATGACTCCCGCGCCGACGCCTTCCGCGCCGCTTTTGGCGTCGCGCTGGCCGAAGCCCACTGGGTCGATAAAAATACGCTGCTGTGGCCGGGCGGGCAGGATAAGCCCCTCGTGCGCCTCTACTACAGCCACAGCAGTAAAGTGGCGGCCGACGGCGAAGGCAAATTTACCGACCGCTACCTGAAACTGACGCCGACTACCGTCAGCCAGCAGGTCAGCATGCGCTTCCCGCATCTTTCCAGCTATGCGGCCTTTAAGCTGCCGGACAACGCCAACGTTGACGAGCTGCTGCAGGGCGAAACGGTCGCCATTGCTGCCGCAGAGGACGGGATCCTGATTTCCGCTACCCAGGTACAGACGGCGGGCGTGCTGGATGATACCTATGCCGAAGCGGCGGAAGCCCTGAGCTACGGCGCGCAGCTGGCCGACGGCGGCGTCACCTTCCGCGTCTGGGCGCCGACCGCTCAGCAAGTGGATGTGGTGGTCTACAGCGCGGACAAAAAAGTGATTGGCAGCCATCCGATGACCCGCGACAGCGCTTCCGGCGCGTGGTCGTGGCAGGGCGGTAGCGATCTGAAAGGCGCGTTCTACCGCTATGCGATGACGGTTTATCATCCGCAGTCGCGCAAGGTTGAACAGTACGAAGTCACCGATCCGTATGCGCATAGCCTGTCGACCAACTCGGAGTACAGCCAGGTGGTCGATCTCAACGACAGCGCCCTGAAGCCTGACGGCTGGGATAGCCTGACGATGCCGCATGCCCAGAAGACAAAAGCGGATTTAGCGAAGATGACGATTCATGAATCGCATATTCGCGATCTCTCCGCCTGGGACCAGACCGTTCCGGCCGAACTGCGCGGTAAATACCTTGCGCTGACCGCCGGCGACAGCAATATGGTGCAGCATCTGAAGAAGCTCTCCGCTTCAGGCGTCACGCACGTCGAACTGCTGCCGGTCTTCGATCTGGCGACGGTGAACGAGTTCAGCGACAAAGTCGCCGATATTCAGCAGCCGTTCAGCCGCCTGTGCGAAGTGAACAGCGCGGTGAAAAGCAGCGAGTTCGCCGGATACTGCGACAGCGCTTCCACCGTGGAAGAGGTGCTGAATCAGCTTAAGCAGAGCGATAGCCAGGATAATCCTCAGGTGCAGGCGCTGAATACGCTGGTGGCGCAGACCGACTCCTACAACTGGGGCTACGATCCGTTCCACTACACGGTTCCGGAAGGATCCTACGCGACCGATCCGGAAGGCACGACGCGCATCAAAGAGTTCCGCACCATGATTCAGGCGATCAAGCAGGATCTGGGGATGAACGTCATTATGGACGTGGTATACAACCACACCAACGCCGCGGGCCCGACCGACCGCACGTCGGTGCTGGATAAGATCGTACCCTGGTACTATCAGCGTCTGAATGAAATTACCGGCAGCGTTGAATCCGCCACCTGCTGTTCCGACTCTGCGCCGGAGCATCGGATGTTCGCCAAGCTGATCGCCGACTCGCTGGCGGTGTGGACCACGGACTATAAAATCGATGGCTTCCGCTTCGATCTGATGGGCTATCACCCGAAAGCGCAAATTCTCTCGGCGTGGGAGCGCATTAAGGCCCTGAACCCGGATATCTACTTCTTCGGCGAAGGCTGGGACTCGAACCAGAGCGACCGCTTTGAAATCGCCTCGCAGATCAACCTGAAAGGTACCGGCATCGGCACGTTCTCCGATCGCCTGCGCGACTCCGTGCGCGGCGGCGGCCCGTTCGATTCCGGCGATGCGCTGCGTCAGAACCAGGGCGTCGGCAGCGGCGCGGGCGTGTTGCCAAACGAACTCGCCAGCCTGAGCGATGACCAGGTGCGTCATCTGGCCGATCTGACCCGTCTGGGCATGGCCGGTAACCTCGCTGACTTTGTGATGATCGACAAAGACGGTGCGGTGAAGAAAGGCAGCGAAATTGACTATAACGGCGCGCCTGGCGGCTATGCCGCAGACCCGACGGAAGTCGTCAACTATGTTTCGAAGCACGACAACCAGACGCTGTGGGACATGATCAGCTATAAAGCGTCCCAGGAAGCCGACCTGGCGACCCGCGTTCGCATGCAGGCCGTTTCGCTGGCGACGGTGATGCTCGGGCAGGGGATCGCTTTCGACCAGCAAGGTTCTGAACTGCTGCGCTCGAAATCCTTTACCCGCGACTCCTACGACTCCGGCGACTGGTTCAACCGCGTGGATTATTCCCTGCAGGATAACAACTACAACGTTGGGATGCCGCGCATCAGCGATGACGGCAGCAACTATGACGTGATTACTCGCGTCAAAGAGATGGTTGCCACTCCGGGCGAAGCGGAGCTGAAGCAGATGACCGCGTTCTACCAGGAGCTGACCGAGCTGCGTAAATCCTCCCCGCTGTTCACCTTAGGCGACGGCAGCGCGGTGATGAAGCGCGTTGATTTCCGTAATACCGGTTCAGACCAGCAGGCCGGTCTGCTGATTATGACCGTGGATGACGGAGTGAAAGCGGGCGCCAGCCTGGATAGCCGTCTTGACGGCCTGGTGGTGGTGATTAACGCCGCGCCGGAAAGCCGTACGCTGAATGAGTTTGCCGGTGAAACGCTGCAGCTGAGCGCGATCCAGCAGGCGGCGGGCGAAAATTCGCTGGCAAACGGCGTGCAGATTGCCGCTGACGGCACGGTCACGCTGCCGGCATGGTCGGTGGCGGTGCTGGAAATGCCGCAGGGCGATGCCCAGGGCGCCGGGCTGCCGGTCAGCAGCAAGTAAGACCTGAACCTCCCGGCCCGCGGCGTCATAACCACGGGCCGGGATGGCGTGTCTTGATTAAGGAGAAGCCCGTGCTTGTTCGTCAGCAAGAGCCGTACCCGCAGTCCGCGCCCCCGACGGTAGTTGGAAAAATGGTGCAGATCCCCTATGTGACCGTACCGCTGTACGCCGCGCTGCTGATTGCGCTCGGCTGGTTCGGCGGCGAGCAGTGGCGGAATAAGCCCGAGCCGCAGCCGATAAGGCAGCCGGTAGCGCATGCGGCGTTAGTGCCGCTGAATCAACCGGCGGTCAAAACTGCCGTGACGGCGGTTAAAGCCGAGCCAGAAATGAAGGCTGAACCAGAAATAGCGATCGATGAAGATACTCTGCCGCCTCTGCGCTATAGCGCGCACGTCTACGCCTCGCTGGCGGAGAAACGCAGCATTGTATTAAACGGACAGTCCTGGAAGGAGGGCGACTCGCCGCTGCCGAACCTGGTTATTGAGCAGATTCAGCAGGATCTCACCGTATTTAGCTTCAACGGTAAAACGTTTACCCTCGCGGCGCTGGATGACTGGCCGGGCGGGGCGATTGAGGAGAGTCCGCAGGCTGAATAAAATAGTGCGAGCGGAATAAAAATAAGCGCTATTTATTGCCGCGCAGGCTATCAATAAATGGCGCAAGTTGGCGATTAAACTGGCTGCATTTTGTGGCTTCCGGGGTACTGTCCTGCTGGAGCTGTTGATATAGCTGCGCGCTGCGCTGGCTTAGCACATTATCGTCAATATTCGCCCATCCGCGTTTTTTACCCACGTTTATTGCCGCACGATTAATCGCTTCATCGGCGGGCAGATCGCTGCGGTTGCATTTATTCTTCAGATAGCGCGCCCCGGCGGCGACGGAGGCGAGCTGCTCAAGCTGGGCCTGACCGCTCACGGCAGGACTGAGGGTTGTCGAACGATTTTGCTGACAGCCTGAGAGCAGGGCGACCGCCATAAGCGGGAATAGAATAAAGTTGCGCATAATATATTAATCGGAAAAATTAATTGGCTGACAGTTTAGCAAATATTTGTCCGCAGTCATCAGAAAATCTGCCAAATTATCAATGTTAAGCGGCTCGCTTTTTTATCATTGTCGTCTTTTAAATTTGTTTTTCTTTCACCTGCATGATTTTTCTTTTATGGCAGAAATACTATTTTCCGGCGTTGCCGTTCCGCTTTCTTTTGGCGGCATGTAGAAGGATACGGACGGACATGTTTATGTTGTTAAAAAACATAATAATTTCCCTTTTGTTACCTGATGAGCATGTAAAATGCTGGTTAAGAATGTCGCGGTTTAGTGCTATCCTGTATCGCCTGGACAACAAGTACCGTGTCCCGAACTATTCTGTCGATGAAGCCGGTAACAATGTGATTTGTATGGTGAATTTTTAAAGTGAAAATCATGCGAGCGACATGATAACGCGTCGCGCAGTTCATAAATGGTCGCCTGAAAGCCAAAACGGTCGGGCGTCAATTTGAGAGATTTCTTCTTTCCCCCAATCGGGGAAACATTGAGAATCAGGCCTTTACGCCTGTAAGTTGCGGAGAAAAAGCATGGCGGGAGATGACCGCGAGCCGATCGGACGTAAGGGGAGACCCTCGCGCCCGGCAAAACAAAAGGTAACTCGCCGTCGGGTCCGGGAAGAGGACTACGACGACGATTACGATGATGACTATGAGGATGAAAAACCGATGCCGCGGAAAGGAAAAGGCAAAGGCGGTAAACCCCCTCGTCGTAAACGCGCCTGGCTATGGCTGCTGATTAAGATTGGGGTCGTCTGCGCGGTGTTGATTGCCGCCTATGGCGTCTACCTCGATCAGAAAATCCGCAGCCGCATCGACGGTAAAGTCTGGGATCTGCCCGCGGCGGTTTATGGCCGGATGGTCAACCTTGAGCCGGATATGCAGATCAGCAAAAACGAAATGGTGCGCCTGCTCAACGCCACGCAGTATCGCCAGGTGAGCGCGATGACGCGCCCGGGCGAATACACGGTACAGGCCAACAGTATCGAGATGATCCGCCGTCCGTTCGATTTCCCGGACAGTAAAGAAGGGCAGGTGCGCGCGCGTCTGACCTTTAATGGCGATCGTCTGGACACTATCGAGAATATGGATAACAACCGCCAGTTCGGTTTCTTCCGTCTCGATCCGCGCCTGATCACCATGCTGCAATCGGCCAACGGCGAACAGCGTCTGTTTGTTAAGCGCAACGGCTTCCCGGATCTGCTGGTCGATACCCTGCTGGCGACGGAAGACCGCCATTTCTACGAACACGACGGCATCAGCCTCTACTCGATTGGCCGCGCGGTGCTGGCGAACCTGACCGCCGGGCGTACGGTGCAGGGCGCGAGTACGCTGACCCAGCAGCTGGTGAAGAACCTGTTCCTCTCCAGCGAACGTTCGTACTGGCGTAAGATTAATGAAGCCTATATGGCGCTGATCGTCGATGCCCGCTACAGCAAGGATCGTATCCTTGAGCTGTATATGAACGAAGTGTACCTCGGTCAGAGCGGCGATAACGAGATCCGCGGCTTCCCGCTGGCGAGCCTCTATTACTTTGGTCGTCCGGTGGAAGAGCTGAGCCTCGATCAGCAGGCGCTGCTGGTGGGGATGGTAAAAGGCGCGTCGGTCTACAACCCGTGGCGTAACCCGAAGCTGGCGCTGGAGCGACGCAATCTCGTGCTGCGTCTGCTGCAGCAGCAGCAGGTTATCGATCAGGAACTGTATGACATGCTGAGCGCGCGTCCGCTGGGCGTACAGCCGCGCGGCGGGGTGATCTCTCCGCAGCCGGCGTTTATGCAGATGGTACGCCAGGAGCTGCAGGCGAAGCTGGGCGACAAAGTGAAAGATCTCTCCGGCGTGAAGATCTTTACCACCTTCGACTCGGTCGCGCAGGACGCGGCGGAAAAAGCGGCGACGGAAGGTATTCCGGCGCTGAAGAAACAGCGTAAGCTGCCGGATCTGGAAACCGCGATGGTGGTGGTCGACCGCTTCACCGGCGAGGTGCGGGCGATGGTCGGCGGCGCGGAGCCGCAGTTTGCCGGCTATAACCGCGCGATGCAGGCGCGTCGTTCAATTGGTTCACTGGCAAAACCGGCGACCTATCTGACCGCGCTAAGCCAGCCGAACCAGTATCGTCTCAATACCTGGATTGCCGATGCGCCTATCTCGATTCGCCTGTCTAATGGCCAGACATGGTCGCCGCAGAACGACGATCGTCGCTACAGCGATAGCGGTAAAGTGATGCTGGTTGACGCGCTGACGCGTTCAATGAACGTGCCGACGGTGAACCTTGGGATGGCGCTGGGTCTGCCGGCGGTGGTCGATACCTGGACTAAGCTGGGCGCGCCGAAGAATCAGCTGAACGCCGTGCCGTCTATGCTGCTGGGGGCGCTGAACCTGACGCCGATTGAAGTGGCGCAGGCGTTCCAGACCATTGCCAGCGGGGGTAACCGCGCACCGCTGTCCGCGCTGCGTTCCGTTATCGCTGAAGATGGTACCGTGCTCTATCAGAGCTATCCGCAGGCGGAACGCGCGGTGCCGGCGCAGGCGGCGTATATGACGCTATGGACCATGCAGCAGGTGGTGCAGCGCGGTACCGGTCGCCAGCTGGGCGCGAAGTATCCGGGCCTGCATCTGGCGGGTAAAACCGGGACCACCAACAACAACGTTGATACCTGGTTTGCCGGTATTGACGGCGGTCAGGTGACCATTACCTGGGTGGGTCGCGATAATAACCAGCCGACCAAGCTGTACGGCGCCAGCGGCGCGATGTCAATTTATCAGCGCTACCTGGCTAACCAGACGCCGACGCCGCTGGTGCTGACTCCGCCTGAAGACGTGGTGGATATGGGCGTCGATGGCAGCGGTAACTTTGTCTGCAGCGGCGGCATGCGCTCGCTGCCGGTATGGACGACCTCGCCGGACGCGCTGTGCCGCCAGGGCGAACAGATCCAACAGCAGCAGCTTGAGCAGCAGCAGGCGAATAACCCGTTCAATCAGTCCGGGCAGCAGCCGCAGCAGCAAAATCAGCAGCAGCAACCGCCGAAGCAGGAGAAGAGCGATGGCGTAGCGGGCTGGATTAAGGATATGTTCGGCAGCAATTAACCCGCCGTTGCATCCTGTAAACCGGCGCTTTGTCGGTTGAATGGAGGCGGAAATATAGGCCCTCTACTACTCCGGTAGTAGAGGGCCTTTTTATCTCTGTCATTTAATTAACAGCCGTTTAACCCCACACTTACCGTCTGGTTATTTATTCATCCTTTGATCGCTCACAGGGGGCATATTTCTTGCCTTGCCGCGCGCGTTTCGCCTATTATGTCACTCGTTATAATAATAATTCTCGTTTACGTTATCATTCACTTCTATTAGAGATATACCCATGGCGCGTCTTAAAACTGCTCAGCCAAATCACTCGCTGCGTAAAATCGCAGTTGTAGTAGCCACGGCGGTTAGCGGCATGTCTGTTTATGCACAGGCGGCAGTTGAACCGAAAGAAGAAACCATTACCGTCACCGCCGCTCCGGCCCCGCAGGAGAGCGCCTGGGGACCGGCAGCGACCATCGCGGCGAAACATTCGGCTACCGCAACAAAAACCGATACCCCCATCGAAAAAACGCCGCAGTCTATTTCCGTGGTGACCCGTCAGGAAATGGAGATGAAGCAGCCGACGACGGTGAAAGAAGCGCTGGCCTATACGCCGGGCGTATTCTCGACTCGCGGCAGCTCAACCACCTATGATGTGGTGACGATTCGTGGTTTCACCACGTCGACAACGGTGAATACCAACCAGTATCTGGATGGGATGAAGCTGCAGGGTAATAACTATTCCGAAGTATCGATGGACCCTTATTTCCTCGAACGTGTTGAGGTGATGCGCGGGCCAACGTCGGTGCTGTACGGCAACAGCAACCCTGGCGGTATCGTCAGCATGGTCAGCAAGCGTCCGACCACTGAGCCGCTGAAAGAAATCCAGTTTAAAATGGGCACCGATAATCTGTGGCAGACGGGATTTGATTTCAGCGACGCCATTGATGATGACGGCGTGTGGTCATATCGTCTGACCGGTTTGGGCCGCAGCCAGGACGCCCAGCAGCAAATGGCGAAGTCTACCCGTTACGCGGTCGCCCCCTCCTTTAGCTGGCGTCCGGATGACAAAACGGACTTCACTTTCCTGAGTAATTTCCAGAGCGATCCGTATGCCGGATATTACGGCTGGCTGCCGCGTGAAGGGACGGTGGTGCCGTATTACGACGCCAACGGTAAGGCGCATAAGCTGCCGACGGACTTTAACGAAGGCGAGGCGGATAATAAGATGTCCCGCCGTCAGCAGATGGTGGGCTACAGCTTCTCGCATCAGTTTGATGATACTTTCGCCGTACGTCAGAACCTGCGTTATGCCAACGTCCATACCCTCTACCGTTCGGTCTACGGCAACGGATATACGCCGACAGGCAAAATCAACCGTGCGTATGTTCGCTCTGATGAGAACCTTAATACGTTTACCGTTGATACTCAGCTGCAGTCTGATTTCGCTACCGGCGCGGTAGGGCATACTCTGTTAACCGGCGTGGATTATTCGCGCATGCGCAATGATGTGAACGCCGATTACGGGACGGCTTCCGCGCTTGACATGCAGAACCCGCAGTACGGCAATGCAAACGTGAGCGTTAACTTCCCCTATTCAGTGCTGAACCGTATGGAGCAGACCGGTCTCTATGCCCAGGATCAGATGGCGTGGGATAAGTGGGTGATGACGCTGGGGGGCCGCTACGACTATGCGATGGCTTCAACCCTGACGCGCCCTGCGAATACCCTCGCCAAAAATCACGATCAGCAGTTCACCTGGCGCGGCGGTATTAACTATCTGTTTGATAATGGTATCTCGCCATACTTCAGCTACAGCCAGTCTTTTGAGCCGGTTTCCGGATCGTCGCGGGATGGTAAACCCTTCGATGCTTCCCACGGCGAACAGTATGAAGCCGGGGTGAAGTACGTACCGAAGGATATGCCGGTCGTGCTGACCGCCGCGGTATATCAGCTGACCAAAGATAAAAACCTGACGGCGGATCCGAACAACGCCTCGTTCAGCATCCAGACGGGCGAAATCCGCTCTCGCGGGATTGAGCTGGAGGCGAAGGCGGCGGTTAACGCCAACGTCAACGTGACGGCTTCCTATACCTATACCGACGCTCAATACCAGCATGACACCACCTTTAACGGCAAGCGTCCGGCGGAAGTGCCGCGCAACATGGCGTCGCTGTGGGCGGACTACACCTTCCACGAAACCGCGCTGAGCGGCCTGACGGTGGGTGCCGGGGCGCGCTATGTCGGTTCAACGGTAAGCTATTACAAAAACGATACTTCGACGGGGAAAAAAGATGACGTCTTCAACGTCGCGGGCTACGCGTTAATGGATGCCACCGTGAAATATGATTTAGCGCGCTTTGGTCTGCCGGGTTCGTCGATCGGGGTCAACGTCAACAACCTGTTCGATCGCGAATACGTTTCCAGCTGCTATAGCGAGTACGCATGCTACTGGGGCGCTGAGCGCCAGGTTGTGGCGACCGCGACTTTCCGTTTCTAACCACTTAACGGGCGCGGTTCGCCGCGCCTCTGACCAGGTTCCGTTATGCAGGAAATCACTCCGCACTCCGATACGACGTTTTCACTGGACCGCGTGACCTTCCGCGTGCCCGGCCGAACGCTGCTGCATCCTCTGTCGTTAACCTTCCCGGCGGGAAAAGTCACGGGCCTGATTGGCCATAACGGCTCCGGCAAATCGACGCTGCTGAAAATGCTTGGCCGCCATCAGGCGCCCTCGGACGGGGAGGTTTTGCTCGACGGTCAGCCGCTCGACAGCTGGGGCAGTAAAGCCTTTGCCCGCAAAGTGGCTTATCTGCCGCAGCAGCTGCCGCCGGCGGAAGGCATGACGGTGCGTGAGCTGGTGGCGATCGGCCGCTACCCGTGGCACGGAGCGCTGGGGCGTTTTGGCGCGGCGGATCGGGAGAAAGTGGAAGAGGCGATTGCGCTGGTCGGGCTAAAACCGCTGGCCCACCGGCTGGTGGACAGCCTCTCCGGCGGCGAACGCCAGCGCGCGTGGATTGCCATGCTGGTGGCTCAGGATAGCCGCTGCCTGCTGCTCGATGAACCTACCTCGGCGCTGGATATCGCCCACCAGGTGGATGTGCTGGCGCTGGTCCATCGCCTCAGCCAGCAGCGCGGGCTGACGGTGATCGCCGTACTGCATGATATCAATATGGCGGCGCGCTACTGCGACTATCTGGTTGCGCTGCGCGGCGGTGAGATGATCGCTCAGGGAACGCCCGCGGAGCTGATGCGCAGCGAAACCCTGGAACAAATTTACGGCATCCCGATGGGGATCCTGCCGCATCCGGCTGGCGCAGCGCCGGTAAGTTTTGTCTATTGATGGAAAACCTCACATTCATCACGCGGCGGCGCCTGCTGACCGCAATGGCGCTGTCGCCGCTGCTGTGGCAGATGCGCGGCGCGCGGGCGGCGGAAGTGGATCCGCAGCGTATTGTCGCGCTCGAATGGCTGCCGGTAGAGCTGCTGCTGGCGCTGGGCGTTACGCCCTACGGCGTTGCCGATATCCCTAACTACCGGCTGTGGGTCAATGAACCGGCGCTACCTGATTCGGTGATTGACGTCGGGCTGCGTACCGAGCCCAATCTGGAGCTGCTGACGCAGATGAAGCCGTCGTTTCTGGTCTGGTCGGCGGGGTACGGCCCGTCGGCGGAAAAGCTGGCGCGTATTGCGCCCGGACGAGGATTCACCTTCAGCGACGGCAAGCGCCCGCTGATGATGGCTCAGCAGTCGCTTGGCGAAATGGCTGATCTGATCGGCAGACAGCGGGAAGCGAAGCGCCATCTGGCGGAATTTGACGCGCTGATGGAGAGCCTGCGACCGCGCTTTGCCCGCCGCGGCGATCGTCCGCTGCTGATGATTACTCTGCTTGATAGCCGTCACGTGCTGGTTTTTGCGCAAAACTGCCTGTTCCAGGAGGTGCTCGACCGCTTTGCCATCAAAAATGCCTGGCAGGGCGAAACCACCTTCTGGGGCAGCGTCACCGTCGGTATTGACCGGCTGGCGGCCTACAGAGACGCCGACGTTATCTGCTTCGATCACGGCAATGCGCGGGAGATGGCGCAGCTTATGGCGACACCGCTGTGGCGAGCGATGCCGTTTGTTCGCGCAGGGCGTTTTCAGCGCGTCCCGGCGGTGTGGTTCTATGGCGCGACGCTATCGGCGATGCATTTTGCCCGCGTGCTGGCCGACGCTCAGGGAGGCCCGGCATGAGATCGCGAATTTCGCCTTTGGCGACATCACTGCTGTTGACGCTCCTTCTCGTCGCTGCTGCGCTGACGCTGTTCAACCTCAACGTGGCGCTGCCGCGAAGCGAATGGGGGCAGGCGCTGTGGCAGCCGAATATCGATAATATCGCTCAGATGCTGTTCCACTACAGCCTGCTGCCGCGGCTGGCGATATCGCTGCTGGTCGGCGCCGGGCTGGGGCTGGTGGGCGTGCTGTTCCAGCAGGTGCTACGTAACCCGCTGGCGGAGCCGACGACGCTCGGCGTGGCGACCGGGGCGCAGCTGGGCATGACGGTCACCACGCTGTGGGCGATTCCTGGCGTGCTGGCGTCGCAGTTCGCCGCGCTGGCCGGGGCGTGCATTGTCGGCGCGCTGGTGTTTGGCGTGTCGTGGGGCAAACGCCTCTCGCCGGTGACGTTGATTCTGGCAGGGCTGGTGGTGAGCCTGTACTGCGGCGCGCTTAATCAACTAATGGCTATTTTCCATCACGATCGGCTGCAAAGTATGTTCCTGTGGAGTACCGGTACCCTGACGCAGACCGACTGGAGCGTGGTGCAGCGGCTGTGGCCGCAGCTGCTGGGCGGAGCGATTTTAACGCTGCTGCTGCTGCGTCCGCTGACCCTGATGGGGCTGGACGACGGCGTGGCGCGCAACCTCGGACTGGCGCTCTCGCTGGCGCGGCTGGGGGCGTTGACCCTGGCGATTATCATTAGCGCCCTGTTGGTGAATGCGGTGGGGATTATTGGCTTTATCGGCCTGTTCGCGCCGCTGCTGGCGAAGATGCTGGGCGCGCGTCGCCTGCTCTCGCGCCTGCTGCTGGCGGCCCTGATTGGCGCGCTGCTGCTGTGGCTCTCCGATCAGGTTATCCTCTGGCTGGCCCGGGTGTGGATGGAGATCTCCACCGGTTCGGTGACCGCGCTGATTGGCGCGCCGCTGCTGCTATGGCTGCTGCCGCGCCTGCGCAGCATTAGCGCGCCGGTGATGAACGGTGGCGATAGCGTGCTGGCTGAACGGCAACATGTGCTGTGGTTCGCGCTGGGCGGGCTGGCGATTCTGCTGCTGGCCATCGTCGCGGCGCTGGCTTTCGGCCGCGACGCGCAGGGCTGGCACTGGGCCAGCGGTACGCTACTGGATGAGCTAATGCCCTGGCGCTGGCCGCGCGTTCTGGCGGCGCTGTTCGCTGGCGTGATGCTGGCGGTAGCGGGCTGCATTATCCAGCGCTTAACCGGTAATCCGATGGCCAGTCCGGAAGTGCTCGGGATCAGCTCGGGCGCGGCGTTTGGCGTGGTGGTGATGCTGTTCTTCGTGCCGGGAAATGCCTTTGGCTGGCTGCTGCCCGCCGGTAGCCTCGGCGCGGCGGCGACGCTGCTGGTCATTCTGATTGCCGCCGGACGCGGCGGGTTCTCGCCGCATCGCATGCTGCTGGCGGGGATGGCGCTGAGCACGGCGTTTACCATGCTGCTGATGATGCTGCAGGCCAGCGGCGATCCGCGAATGGCGCAGATCCTGACGTGGATTTCCGGCTCAACCTACAGCGCCACGCCGGAGCTCGTGATGCGCAGCGGCGCGGTGATGCTTATTCTGCTGGCGCTGACTCCGCTTTGCCGACGCTGGTTGACGATTCTGCCGCTGGGCGGCGAGGCGGCGAGGGCGGTCGGGATGGCGCTGACGCCGTCACGTATCGGGCTGCTGCTGCTGGCGGCATGTCTGACCGCGGCCGCAACCCTAACGATTGGCCCGCTCAGCTTCGTGGGGCTAATGGCGCCGCATATTGCGCGTATGATGGGATTCCGGCGTACGATGCCGCATATGGCGATCTCCGGCCTGATTGGCGGAGTGCTGCTGGTGTTCGCCGACTGGTGCGGCCGGATGCTGATGTTCCCCTACCAAATCCCGGCAGGATTGCTGTCGACGTTTATCGGCGCGCCGTACTTTATCTATCTGTTGAGAAAGCAGAGCCGGTAGCGTTTCACCATCGCGATGCCCGGCGGGCGTCGCGATGTTATCCCCTTTTTTGCCCGGATTCAGTTAGGACTAACTGCGGAATTCTGCAACTGCTCTAATTCGTTTTCCGTCACTTCCGTGAGCTGGATAACCAGCGATCGCTCCATGCCGTTTTCCAGCATCCGGTTGGCAATTTTTAGTCGGGCCTTTGCCTCACCCTTTTCCTGGCCCCATTCAATAAAAAGCTCTTTGCCGTTTTTTTCCAGCCATTCGTCCAGCGTTTCCATCGACTCCTCCTGCGGTATATGACTTACCAGTCCATTGAAAAAAGCCTTAGGGTTTTCGGTGTGACCGCGCTGCCCCATATAGCTAAATAACACTTTTAGCTGCTCGGCGGTAGTGTATCCCGCGTTAAGCAGAATCCCCAATTGCTCGAGCAGCAACATGAGATCCCGCTGGCGAATATGCTTTTGCAGGAGCTCCAGGATCGCAATACGCCGATGCTGCATAATCGCGTTATCAGGTATCACCGTGATATCGACCAGCGGAAAAGGGCGGTTGTAGATTATTTTTGCCCACTCCGGCAAGTCGAACATACTGTACCAGTTCATTGAGAAGGGGTAGGGCGAGGTTTTGCCCTGATAAAACAAAATGGGAACAACCAACGGGAGATGTGTATTTCCCGCTTCCAGATGGCGCTGCATGGCGGCGACGCTATAGCGCATGAGACGAAACGGCATCTGCTTGTCCGGTGAGCTTTGATGCTCAATAAGCACATGGATATAGCCCGTCTTATTATTGATTTCCAATGAGTACAGCACGTCGGAATAGTAAGCCCGCAGATCTTCTTCAATAAAACTACCTGATTCCAGCTGAAGCGTGTTGAGATCGCACAGCGAGCGCAGGTCTGCCGGAAGATGGATATCAATAAAGTCTCTGGCGGTATCGATATGGGCCAGTAGCTGTTTAAAAATGGCGTCATGCGGTGTAGGGGACGATTGTGTTGTCATTCTGAGCAATCCTTGCGGCTGAGTTTCCGCTGAGAATCTGCTTTTGCCTGCCCATTGTCTGCCGACGATTTTGGGTTCTACGAGGCGGGATGATGACAATCTTTCGAGGCGATCGCGTTTGCATCTTGTTATGCGTGGGCCGACGCAAAATGATGCTTTTAAACAAGATGCGTATTGCCGGGGCAGGGGGGCCCCGGCGTTGAGGTTACAGCTTAGCGAAGGCGTTACGCGCGGCGGCGACGGTGTTGTCGATATCTTCTTCGCTATGGGCGATGGACATAAAGCCCGCTTCAAACGCCGACGGCGCCAGGTAGACGCCCTCTTCCAGCATCAGGTGGAAGAAGCGTTTAAACCGCTCGACATCGCATTTGACCACGTCCTGGTAGCAGGTCACGGTTGGCGCGTCGGTAAAGAAAATGCCGAACATGCCGCCGACGTTATTCACCACCAGCGGAATACCGGCATCGCGCGCGGCGTCCAGCAGACCCTGGGCCAGCTGGTTAGTGAGCTCGGTTAGCGTCTCGTGCACGCCGGGCTGCGCCACTTCGCTCAGGCAAGCGAAACCTGCCGCCATCGCGATGGGGTTGCCGGAGAGGGTGCCTGCCTGGTAAACCGGGCCGGTCGGCGCCAGGGCATCCATCACCTCACGACGACCGCCGAATGCGCCAACCGGCATACCGCCGCCGATGATTTTGCCAAGGCAGGTCAGATCCGGCACAACGCCGTAGTAATCCTGCGCGCCGGCCAGCGCCACGCGGAAGCCGGTCATGACTTCATCGATAATCAGCAGCGCGCCGAACTCGTCGCACAGCGCGCGCAGGCCCGGCAGAAACTCTGGCAGCGGCGGGATGCAGTTCATATTACCGGCCACCGGCTCAACGATGATGCAGGCGATATCCTGCGGATACTGTTCGAACGCGGCGCGAACCGAGGACAGATCGTTATAGGTACAGGTCAGGGTGTGTTTGGCGAAATCCGCCGGCACGCCCGGCGAGTTCGGCTGGCCGAGCGTCAGCGCGCCTGAGCCGGCTTTTACCAGCAGGCAGTCGGCGTGGCCGTGGTAGCAGCCTTCGAACTTGATAATTTTGTCACGGCCGGTGAAGCCGCGGGCCAGGCGAATGGCGCTCATGGTGGCTTCGGTACCGGAGTTCACCATGCGGACCATATCCATGGTCGGGACCAGCTCGGTGACCAGCGCCGCCATTTTAACTTCCATCTCCGTCGGCGCGCCAAAGCTCAGGCCGCGTTCGGCGGCTTCAAGGACCGCGTTGCGGATGGCCGGATGGTTATGACCCAGCACCATTGGGCCCCAGGAGCCGACATAATCGATATACGCTTTACCATCAACGTCGTAAAGGTAAGCGCCGTCGGCGCGCTCGATAAACAGCGGCGTACCGCCGACGCCGGTGAACGCACGTACCGGAGAGTTCACGCCGCCGGGAATAAGTTCACGCGCAGCGTTATACAGATTTTCAGATTTGCTCATTGCCAGGGTCCTGGTTCGTGAAAAATGTTTTGTCGACTATTCTAAGTTATTCCAGGAAGGTTATGAAAGTTTTGCCCAATTGAAACAATGGGGTCGCGGCGCATTTTTTTGACGACGGAGCCTGTCCGGTTGGCTAGAATGACCTTCTTTCTATTTGTATTACTTATTATTGATAATGGCATGAAAGCAGAAAACCCCTCTTCTTCAGCACATCAGTTCGTACGCGTTCGCCGCAGCGATGCCGTGCGTCGGTTGATTCAGCGTGATAAAACGCCGCTGGCGGTGTTATTAATGGCGGCCGTTGTCGGCACGCTGGCGGGGCTGATCGGCGTCGCGTTTGAAAAAAGCGTCAACTGGGTGCAGAACCTGCGCATAGGCGCGCTGGTAGAGGTGGCAGACCACTGGTTTCTGGTCTGGCCGCTGGCCTTTATCCTCTCCGCTTTGCTGGCGATGGTGGGCTATTTTCTCGTCCGTCGTTTTGCGCCGGAAGCAGGCGGCTCCGGGATCCCGGAAATTGAAGGCGCGCTGGAGGAGCTGCGTCCCGTTCGCTGGTGGCGCGTACTGCCGGTGAAGTTTATCGGCGGCATGGGGACGCTGGGTGCGGGCATGGTGCTGGGGCGCGAAGGGCCGATGGTGCAGCTTGGGGGCAATCTTGGGCGCATGGTGGTGGACGTTTTTCGCATGCGCAGTCCGGAAGCGCGCCATACGCTGCTGGCGACCGGCGCCGCGGCGGGGCTCTCCGCCGCCTTTAACGCGCCGCTGGCCGGGATTCTGTTTATTATTGAAGAGATGCGCCCGCAGTTTCGCTACAACCTGATCTCCATTAAAGCCGTGTTTACCGGCGTCATTATGGCCACCATCGTTTTCCGTATCTTCAACGGCGATAAAGCGGTTATCGAGGTCGGTAAGCTCAGCAATGCGCCGGTCAACACCCTGTGGCTGTATTTGATCCTCGGGATGATTTTTGGCTGTGTTGGCCCGCTGTTTAATACGCTGGTGCTGCGCACCCAGGATATGTTCCAGCGGCTCCACGGCGGCAACATTAAAAAATGGGTGCTGATTGGCGGCCTGATCGGCGGAAGCTGCGGCGTGCTGGGTCTGATTCAGCCGGCGGCGTCCGGCGGCGGGTTTAACCTGATTCCCATCGCCGCGGCGGGCAATTTTTCCGTCGGCCTGCTGCTGTTTATTTTTATCGCGCGGGTGATTACCACGCTGCTTTGCTTCTCTTCCGGCGCGCCCGGCGGTATCTTTGCGCCGATGCTGGCGCTGGGGACGCTGCTGGGCACGGCGTTTGGCATGGCGGCGACGCCGCTGTTTCCGGCCTATCATCTGGATGCCGGCACCTTTGCCATCGCCGGGATGGGGGCGCTGCTCGCCGCCTCGGTTCGCGCGCCGTTGACCGGCATCGTGCTGGTGCTGGAGATGACCGATAACTATCAGCTCATTTTGCCAATGATTATTACCTGTCTCGGCGCAACACTATTGGCACAATTCCTCGGCGGTAAGCCTTTATACTCGACTATTCTGCAGCGCACCCTGGCAAAACAAAAGGCGGAACAGGAAGCAAAGGCGCAGCCGGTCGGCGGGGAGAATACTTGAACGATTTACTCGGGTATTGGATAATGGCTCAAAAGGTCGGGTTATTCTTTAACCGGTCAGAAGTATCAATGGGAGCATAAAATGAGTGATGACGTAGCGTTGCCGCTGGAGTTTACCGAAGCCGCGGCGATTAAAGTAAAAGACCTGATTGCGGATGAAGACAATCCGAACCTGAAACTGCGCGTGTACATCACCGGTGGTGGCTGCAGCGGTTTCCAGTACGGCTTTACCTTCGACGATCAGGTTAACGAAGGCGATATGACTATCGAGAAGCAGGGCGTCGGCCTGGTGGTTGACCCAATGAGCCTGCAGTATCTGGTCGGCGGCGCCGTCGATTATACCGAAGGTCTGGAAGGCTCGCGTTTTATCGTGACCAACCCGAATGCGAAAAGCACCTGCGGCTGCGGCTCCTCGTTCAGCGTCTAAAGATAGTGCGCCCGGGAGCCTCTTCTCCCCCGCCCTCTCATACAGCGAGAGGGCGCAAACGCTAAAAACGGTAACGTTAAGGTTACCGTTTTGCTTTTATTACCGTCCATTCTCATCAAGCGCGAACGTTGGCAGCTTCAGGTGCCAGCGGATGGCCGCCAGCCTGATGACCAGCGTGACCACCATACCTATCATCGCCGCGTTTTCTAACGGAACCTGAAAGGTGTAGTACGCCGTCGCATGCACGATGCCGCCAACGATGCAGGCCGTCGCGTAGATTTCCGTACGCAGAATCATCGGGATTTCACGCGCCAGCACGTCGCGGATGATCCCCCCGCCGACGCCGGTGACGACGCCCATGCAGACGGCCACCAGCGGTCCGCTATGGGCAAGAAAGGCTTTGTTGACGCCAATACCGACAAATACCGCCAGACCGACGGCGTCCAGCACCGGCAGCACCCATTTGGGTAACCGGCGCGGCTGGCGTACCAGCAGGATAGTGAACATGCTGGTGACCATCGCCACCACCAGATCGGTAGGGTCTTTAACCCAAAATACCGGGCCGTTAGCAAGGGCCATATCGCGAATGGTGCCACCGCCTACCGCGGTCACCACGCCTAATACCAGCACGCCGAAAGGGTCCATGCGCAGCTTTCCAGCCAGCAGAACGCCGGAGATGGCAAACACGGCGGTGCCAATGATATCCAGCCAATAGACAAGCATCGTCAGTTCCCACTTAGAGTCTATCCCATTAGGCTTTTTTATTTGCCAGTTTGGCCCTGGGCAGTGCTCACCGCCCTCACGTACCGCGTGTACGCTCCGGGTGTTCCGCGCTGTCCGTGTCCAAACTGGCTGCAACAATTGCGCCTGGTGGGATAGCCTTTTTGCACCTGGATTAGCAGGTGATTATTTTATCTGCTCGAGCGCAGTACAGAGTTGTTTTGCGGCGAGAATAATACGTGGGCTCGCGCGTTCAAACCAGTCGCCATGTAGCGCAATAAAAGAAATTTTTAGCTGATTCTGCCAATAGCGCTCAACGGCGGGAAGTTGACTGGGGTCGCCGGCGATGACAATGGCCTGCGGCTGCCTTGCCAGCACCTGTTCACGGCTCACCTGCGGCCAGGGAACCCGGCTGGCGGCAAAAATGTTTTCTCCCCCACACAGCGTCAGAACCTGATCCTGAATCGAGCCTTTGCTGGTGGTAAAGAGAGGGTTGGCGCCGAACTGTAAAAAAACGCGTTTTTTCGGCCCGCTCGCGTAGCGGGTTTTTAAGGCCTGGTAGGCGTCCTGCATTTTCTGCGCCGCCTGCCGCGCCTTTTCCGGCTGAGGGCTCCACTGCGCCAGCTGGCGAAGCGTTGCGATAATCTCTTCGATAGTCGATGTTTCGACCCAGATGACTTTTATCCCGAGCGAGCTTAGCTGATTCACCTGGCGTTCAGCGTTACCGCCGCGCCACGCCAGCACCAGGTCGGGCTTAAGGGCGACGATGCGTTCCAGATTCATCCCCTGCCAGCTGGAGACCTGCTCTATCTTTGCGGCTTCCGGGGGATAATCGGAATAGCTGCTGACGCCAACCGGCGTAATACCGGCGGCAAACGCCAGTTCAGTATTGGCGGGAGAGAGCGTAATCACCCGCGGCGCGGCGAAAAGCCACGCCGGGGCAAGCAGCATCAGGACGGCAAGCGCCGCGTTGAGCGACTTAGCCACGAGCCAGGTGCTGCACCAGGTTTTCCACCATCAGGGTGGATTGCTTCGCGGCAACGGCGAGAAACTCGTCGAAGCTCAGATGCGACTGCTGATCGGCAACATCGGAGATGGCGCGAACGACAACAAACGGTACGCCATAGTTGTGGCAGACGTGCGCGATGGCGGTGGCTTCCATTTCTACCGCGACGGCCTGCGGGAAGTTGTGGCGGATTTTGGCGAGACCAATGGAACCGTTGATGAATGCATCGCCGCTGACAATGAGTCCGCGAACCGCGTTAAGATTCAGCGCGCTGATGCAGGTCTCTGCGGCGGCAATCAGCTTATCATCGGCTTTGAAACCGGCAGGGCAGCCCGGTAGCTGGCCATACTCATAGCCAAACGCGGTGACGTCCGCGTCGTGATAGCGCGTTTCGTCGGAGACGACGATATCGCCAACCTTCAGGGTCGACGCGAGGCCGCCCGCAGAACCGGTGTTAATAATCACATCTGGCTTGCAGTGCTCCATCAGCAGAGTGGCGCCCATGGCGGCGGCGACTTTGCCAATGCCCGATTTCAACAAAGCGACATCAACGCCCTGCAGCTGGCCGGTGTAGATTTCGCTGCCGCCGATAGTGATGGTCTGGCGGTTGTCGATTTTGTCGCGCAGAAGGGTAACTTCTTCTTCCATTGCGCCAATAATACCGATTTTCATAGATTTACTCGCGATGTGTGGGTTTTAGCGGCATAGTCTATCATGCGCTTAGAAGGAAACGTTATTGCTCGCTCGGGGGAGATCATGGCTAAGATCGATTTTCGCAACAAGATTAACTGGCGTCGCCGCTACCGTTCACCGCAGGGCGTTGAGACGGAGCGTGAAATCCTGCGAATTTTCGAAAGCGATCGCGGACGCATCATCAACTCGCCGGCGATCCGCCGGCTGCAGCAAAAAACCCAGGTTTTCCCGCTGGAGCGCAATGCCGCGGTGCGTACGCGGCTGACCCACTCTCTGGAAGTTCAGCAGGTGGGCCGCTACATCGCCAAAGAGGTGCTGAGTCGTCTGAAAGAGCAGAAGCTGCTGGAAAGCTACGGGCTGGATGAGCTTACCGGGCCGTTCGAGAGCATTGTTGAAATGGCCTGCCTGATGCACGATATCGGCAATCCGCCATTTGGCCATTTTGGCGAGGCGGCAATTAATGATTGGTTCAGCCAGCGGCTTTTCCCCGGCGATGCGGCCAGCCAGCCGTTAACCGACGATCGCTGCGTGGTCGCGGCGCTGCGCCTGCAGGAAGGCGATAGCCAGCTGAATGAGCTGCGGCGTAAGGTTCGCCAGGACTTATGCTGGTTTGAAGGCAATGCGCAGGGTATTCGCTTAGTGCATACGCTGATGCGCATGAATCTCACCTGGGCGCAGGTGGGCTGTATTCTAAAATATACACGTCCGGCATGGTGGCGCGGGGAAGCGCCGGCCAGCCACAATTATTTAATGAAAAAACCTGGTTATTATTTAGCCGAAGAGGGCTATGTTGCGAGGTTGCGTAAAGAACTGGATCTGGCTCCTTACAATCGCTTCCCATTAACGTGGATTATGGAAGCCGCGGATGATATCTCATATTGCGTCGCCGACCTTGAAGATGCGGTAGAAAAACGCATCTTCAGCGTAGAGCAGCTTTATCAGCATCTCTATGAAGCCTGGGGCGTTCACGAAAAAGGCTCCTTGTTTAATCAGGTTGTCGAAAACGCCTGGGAGAAATCGCGTGCGAATTCTCTGAGCCGGAGTACTGAAGATCAGTTTTTTATGTATTTACGGGTTAATACGCTCAATAGACTGGTACCGTACGCGGCGCGGCGGTTTATTGATAACCTGGCGAAGATTTTTAGCGGCGATTTTAATCACGCGCTGCTTGAGGACGATAGCGATTGCAGTCAGCTGCTTGAACTATACAAAAATGTTGCGGTAAAACATGTGTTTAGCCATCCTGATGTCGAGCAGCTGGAGCTGCAGGGCTATCGCGTGATCAGCGGTCTGTTAGATATATACCAGCCGCTGTTAAAATTATCGCTGGATGAGTTTAGTTTGCTGGTGGAAAAAGAGCGGGTGCGAAGTTTACCGATTGCATCACGTCTTTTTCAGAAACTTTCAACTCGTCATCGGTTAGCTTACATAGAAGCCGTAAATAAGATTTCGCGCAATAATCCGGAGTTTCCAGTGATGGAATATTATTATCGCTGTCGTCTCATTCAGGACTATATCAGCGGAATGACCGACTTGTATGCATGGGATGAATATCGACGATTGATGGCCGTAGAATAAGGGTGAGTTTTGTAAAGACGGACAATAAATTTTTACTTTTACCAAAACTTCATTCCGGAACTTCGCGCTATAAAATGACTCTGATAGTCACCAACACAGCAACTATTCGTTATCTGAAATTGAGATTGAAACCTATGAAAAAAACCACGTTAGCAATGAGTGCCCTGGCTCTGAGTTTAGGTCTGGCGTTGTCCCCTCTCTCTGCGAGCGCGGCGGAAACAGCTTCTTCGGCGACTAATGCGCAGCAGATGCCAAGCCTGGCGCCGATGCTGGAAAAAGTGATGCCGTCGGTCGTGAGCATTAACGTTGAGGGGAGCACCACCGTTAATACGCCGCGGATGCCGCGTAACTTCCAGCAGTTCTTTGGCGACAATTCGCCGTTCTGTCAGGATGGTTCTCCGTTCCAGAGCTCTCCGTTCTGTCAGGGCGGCGGGCAGGGCGGCGCGCCGGGTAGCGACGGCGGCCAGCAGCAGAAATTTATGGCCCTCGGTTCCGGGGTGATTATTGATGCCGCTAAAGGCTATGTCGTGACTAACAACCACGTCGTGGATAACGCGACTACTATCAAAGTTCAGCTCAGCGATGGCCGCAAGTTCGACGCGAAAGTGGTCGGCAAAGACCCGCGTTCTGATATTGCGCTGATTCAAATCCAGGATCCGAAAAACCTGAGCGCGATTAAGCTGGCGGACTCTGACGCCCTGCGCGTCGGCGATTACACCGTGGCGATCGGTAACCCGTTTGGCCTGGGCGAAACCGTGACCTCGGGGATCGTTTCCGCCTTGGGCCGTAGCGGCCTGAACGTTGAAAACTATGAAAACTTTATCCAGACCGATGCGGCGATCAACCGCGGTAACTCCGGCGGCGCGCTGGTTAACCTGAACGGCGAGCTGATCGGTATCAACACCGCGATTCTGGCGCCGGACGGCGGCAACATTGGTATCGGCTTCGCTATTCCGAGCAACATGGTGAAAAACCTGACCGATCAGATGGTCAAATTTGGCCAGGTTAAGCGCGGTGAGCTGGGCATCATGGGGACCGAGCTGAATTCCGAACTGGCGAAAGCGATGAAAGTTGACGCTCAGCGCGGCGCGTTCGTCAGCCAGGTGATGCCGAACTCGGCGGCCGCTAAGGCGGGGATTAAAGCCGGCGACGTGATTACCACGCTGAACGGTAAATCGATCAGCAGCTTTGCCGCGCTGCGTGCCCAGGTGGGTACCATGCCGATCGGCAGCAAAGTCGAGCTTGGCCTGCTGCGTGACGGCAAGCCGGTGACGGTGACCGTTGAGCTGCAGCAGAGCAATCAGAACCAGGTTGACTCCAGCACCATCTTCAACGGTATTGAAGGTGCGGAAATGAGCAACAAAGGTCAGGATAAAGGCGTCGTGGTGAGTAACGTGAAAGCGGGAACGCCGGCGGCGCAGATTGGCCTGAAGAAAGGCGATATTATCGTTGGCGCGAACCAGCAGCCGGTGAAAAATATTGCCGACCTGCGCAAAATTTTTGATGCCAAACCGTCGGTTCTGGCGCTGAATATCCAGCGCGGCGATACGTCAATTTATCTGCTGATGCAGTAATCCCTGACGGTTCGCAAAGCCCCTTTTCTCCTTGCGGAGGAGAGGGGCTTTTTTATTTCTGCCGCCCCTTCCATTTTTCGTTCTGTGATATCTTCCACAACTCCATATTTCTTAGCCCGGCTTTGTGCAAATGCACAATGCGGCGTGTTGCCAACTCTTTTATGCTGGTAGCCTGCTCACGGGAGGGTTACATGGCTGGCTGGCATCTTGATACCAAAATGGCTCAGGATATCGTGGCGCGTACGATGCGCATCATTGATACCAATATTAACGTAATGGATGCCCGCGGGCGCATTATCGGTAGCGGAGACCGCGAGCGAATTGGTGAATTGCACGAAGGCGCGCTATTAGTGCTTTCCCAGGGGCGCGTTGTCGATATTGATGATGCCGTTGCCCGACATCTGCACGGCGTGCGCCAGGGGATCAACCTGCCGCTGCGTCTGGAAGGGGAGATCGTTGGCGTTATCGGCCTGACCGGCGAACCGGAGTCGCTGCGTAAATACGGTGAACTGGTGTGTATGACCGCCGAGATGATGCTGGAACAATCGCGGCTGATGCATCTCCTGGCTCAGGATAGCCGTCTGCGCGAAGAGCTGGTGATGAACCTGATTCAGGCGGAAGAGAACACCCCGGCGCTGACCGAGTGGGCCCAGCGTCTGGGGATCGATCTCAACCAACCGCGCGTGGTGGCGATGATTGAAGTGGATAGCGGCCAGCTGGGCGTAGACAGCGCGATGGCGGAGCTGCAGCAGCTCCAGACCGCGTTGACCACGCCGGACCGTAATAATCTGGTGGCCATTGTCTCGCTGACCGAAATGGTGGTACTGAAGCCCGCGCTGAACGCCTTTGGCCGCTGGGATGCGGAAGATCACTGCAAACGGGTCGAGCAGCTCATTAGCAGGATGAAAGAGAACGGTCAGCTGCGTTTTCGCGTGGCGCTGGGAAACTTTTTTACCGGGCCGGGCAGCATTGCTCGCTCGTATCGCACCGCCAGAACCACCATGATGGTCGGTAAACAGCGGATGCCGGAGAGCCGTAGCTATTTTTACCAGGATTTGATGCTGCCGGTACTGCTGGATAGCCTGCGCGGCGGCTGGCAGGCCAATGAGCTGGCGCGCCCGCTGGTTCGCCTGAAGGCGATGGATAACAACGGCCTGCTGCGTCGCACCTTACAGGCCTGGTTTCGTCATAACGTGCAGCCGCTGGCGACGTCGAAAGCACTGTTTATCCACCGCAATACGCTGGAATACCGTTTAAACCGCATCTCTGAGCTGACGGGGCTGGATTTGGGTAATTTTGACGATCGTCTGCTGCTGTATATTGCGCTACAGCTCGATGAGCAGCGCTAAAAACACTCCCGCCGCAGGCGGGAGTGGGGACGGGAATTACAGGCGCTGCAGCCCGCTGGCCGTGACTTGCCAGGAGACGGTATGAGGCTGTGGCCAGGCGTTACCGTTTTGCGGGTTGATAATGACGGAGCGATCGCCGGCTTCGGCATGGAAGACTTCGATGATATAGCCTTCATCAAGTATTGCCGTATCAATATAGTCGCCAAGCTGCGCTGAACCTTTAATGGACTGGCGATAAACCACCGAGCCGCGCGTATTGTAGATATTCACCGCGGCATAGGCCGTCGTAAAGTGCTTATTCGGCACCACGGGGCTGGCGGTAAAGGTGAGCGCGCCGCGGCCAATATCCATCTCCATCGTCGCAAAACGAATATTATCATTGCCAAGTAGCTGCCAGGAGAAGAGATCGCCATACAGCTCTGTTGCCTCGTCCTGAGCATCCGTGGTTTCTTTATCCTCCGGATCTGGCACCAGCGAACAGGCCTCCAGCCCATCCTTCACTACCCGCCAGCGGTTGCGTTGCTTCAGCGTAATGGCGCGATGCGTCGTATCATTGCTGGCGCTGGAGCGGAATGGCTCATCATGGAAAACCTCAATGATCATGTTTTCAGCGAGCGCGAGAGTTTCGCTGTTTGCCAGGTTGTTGGTCGCTCCGGCATAGCTGCGGTGATAAACCACCGTTTCGTCCGCTCCGGTTACCGTAATGCTGGCATAGGTATGGGAAACATAATACGGGTGCGGCGCGCCGGTACGCGTGGCGACCGTCATGGCGTGCTGCTGATTATCGATAACGATCTGGCAAAAATCTTTATTGCCTTGCCCTCTGAGATTGAGGGTAACGCTTTTGCCCGTCAGTTCGCCCGGTTCGCTATTATCCTGAGGCAGGACGTCGGCATACTCTTTAAGCAGCCTGCTGCGCTGAGGCTCTTCAATATGGGGGAGCATCAGCCAGAGATCGTTTTTACATACGCTCTCTTCCTGCGCTAATAGCGAGGGCTGCTTACGCATTGCCTGCGCGTCATGCTCGAAAATAGCCAGTAAATCCTCTGCCGGATTATTGTTGAGAATAAAGTTGTAAAGCCCACTCTCATCAATACGCATTAGCTGGCATTTCTCACCCGCTACCAGCGTTAAATACTCCGGAGAGGTTTTCAGCCGCCCCGGCTCGACGTGAGTAATATATAAGTGATAGTGAGGACCGAAGGGAATAACCTCCTTACCGGTGGCGCAGTTCGTTCCGTTCATATTGCGCTCGAATACTTTTTCGCCGCTGGCGGAAAGTACGCATACGCCGGCATAGAGCGCGTCAGGGTAGTTGTTGTGCGGCGTGGCGCTGGTAATATTCAGCGTAAGCTGCTGATTTTCGTAATCGATATCCAGATATGCAAACGGCGTGTCGCCAATACCTAAAAAGCTCATCGTTACGTTACGCCCGCGGGAATCGCGTTGTCGGGTGTAGTTGATGGTAGCCGCATTTGTCCCTTCTTTTACGACGAGATAGCTGATATCCGGACGATATTTTTGTGAACGACCTTTCGGAAGATCGATCTGGTAAATGCCGATTGGTATGTCATTCAGGATCAACGTGTCATCATTAACGATCAGTGAATAATGCGTGCCACAATTATCTTTAATCGTCAGCGTTCGCCCGTAAATTTGTTCCAGCTGGTCGATATTGAACGTCAGGGATAGCGTCCCCGTTTTGCCTAATGCCGCCAGTTCGCTGTTATCCACCAGCCACACGAAGGAGTCCAGCCCCAGCTGCCGCCGCGCGCTATCCCATTCGCTTTGCGGAAGGAAAAGATACAGCGGATAGAGCGGTTTTGCCGCCAGCGCGGCGATATCTCCCTTAGTGGTAATTTCCAGCGTTAAGCCGCATAGCTCGATAAATGGGGTCACATCATACCCTGCGGCGGTGGCGATAGCGGTAGCCAGCATATCGACAAGCTGATGATCGGACGGCCGGAAGCTATCGCCGTTGGCCAGTTCGCGATAGTTCTGGTTGAAGCTGCGGAAGGCTTTGGTTCCTGCTTTTAGCAACATCAGCATCAGGAATTGCAGGCGCGGACGCAGGCCCCAGCTGGTGACCGAAACCTGGTCTCGAATATAGGTCATCAGCTGGAGTTCCTGCACGGCCTGCTGACCATAGTTATAGAGCCAGCCATCAACATAAAGATGATTATCCTGACTCAGGGTGAGCTGCTGGTAAAAAGCGGCGTAAATATTGTTCCACACTTCGTTGACGGGCAGAGTGGTCGACTGCATAAACTTACCCTGATACCCGTGCGCAATTTCATGGAGAATAACCCATTGCGTCGCAACGTTATCCAGCCAGCCTTCACCTAACGTTGATGATGTATGAGCGCACCACCTGGTGAAATAATAGGCTGCGCCGAAGCCATGTTTATCTGCCCGCACAAAGTAGCGGTTGGCGACATCCTGGTTCCACGGTGCGTCAGGATTATCGCTTAGTCCAGCCAAGTCGTTATAGCATTTGAAAAGGTGGGTATAAAAACGGTGCAGTGCCGGTAAGCCCGCTTTCATCGCATTATCGCGGTCGGCATAGGGCAGCAGCAGGGTAATCACATCTAAATCAAGCAGCGCGAGTGCGGATTGATTTTTCTCCCAGCTGAGGAAAAATTCATCCTCAGATTGGCCCGCTTTCCAGGTCGGCAGCGGTTTAGTTGCGGCAGGCTGCTGGTAGATGACGGTAAATTCACAGGGCTGGTCGGTAAACAGCGTATCGACAAAAGGAACGGTGTCGACCGTTGCGCAGACCGTTTTCCAGCCGGTGGCGATCGTGCAGGTGCTCTCTAGCGCGGTATCATTGCAAAGCAGGCGCAGAATCGAGTTGCCGTTGCTGATATCCGGTTGGCGAATGTGCAGCGGCGTATTGGCGGGCAGAATAAAGCCCAGCGGCTGGCGATCGTGCAGCCGTCCTTTTTCAAAGCCGGCCTTATCCAGCCAGGGCGCAGATTGTAGGGTATAAAATTTTTGTTCAATTTCCTGTGTCATCGTATGATCTCCTTTCAGGTGGAAATTGAACATACAGCGAATTATTTTATTATGTCATTCATGTAGATAGGGATATGAGATGAAATGATATCAGAGAGGAATAGCTGATATTCGCTGATGCTGCCGGTGGGGGATGAGTGAGAAAAAAGAGGGTGAGGCAGAGGGAAACAGGGCCAGTACCTGGCCCGTATCAGGCTTACTTATTGCGGGTCAGTTTTTCCAGATCGGATTCGATTTCGCTGATCTTATTCGTCACCACGCTTTCGAGGTGACGCAGATCGTCGAGGATCTTACGTTTCAGATCGATTTCGGTGCGATCGCGCTGACAGATTTGATCCAGCTCGTCGATGATATAGCGTAGGTTAGGGCTAATCTCCTGGACTTCTTTATATCCCTGGCCCACGCCGTCGGCGACCACGGTTTTGCGCTGACGCGGATATTTGAACTTGACGCTCTTGGCGAAGAACTCGCCTTTATCCTTCTGAAAGTAGATTTTCAGAATGTCGTTGTTGGCTTCCTGCCGCAGGCTATAGCGATCGATTTCATCAGGATTGGTAATACCAAGACTTTTCAGATTATCGTACATAACGGTACCTTTGATATCATCGTAATCTTTGAATAATTAACGAAAAAATCCATCTTCGCCAGCTCAATATATAAAAAAAGCGGGATGCCTCCCGCTTTTCATGCTGCTTAGTCGATGGTACGCAGAAGTTCGTTGATTCCAACCTTGCCGCGGGTTTTGGCATCGACTTTTTTGACGATAACCGCGCAGTACAAGCTGTACTTGCCATCTTTTGACGGCAGGTTGCCGGAGACGACGACGGATCCCGCCGGAACGCGGCCGTAGAAGACTTCACCGGTTTCGCGGTCGTAGATTTTGGTGCTCTGGCCGAGGTATACGCCCATGGAGATAACGGAACCCTCTTCGACGATGACGCCTTCAACGACTTCCGAACGCGCGCCGATAAAGCAGTTATCTTCGATAATGGTCGGGTTAGCCTGCAGCGGCTCCAGTACGCCACCGATGCCGACGCCGCCGGACAGGTGGACGTTTTTGCCGATCTGCGCGCAGGAACCCACGGTCGCCCAGGTATCAACCATCGAACCTTCGTCAACGTAGGCGCCGATGTTCACATAGGACGGCATCAGAACCGTGTTGCGAGCGATATACGCCCCCTGACGAACGGCCGCCGGCGGAACGACGCGGAAACCTTCTTTCTGGAAACGCGCTTCATCATAATCCGCGAACTTCATTGGGACTTTATCGAAGTAGCGGCTTTCCGCACCATCGATAACCTGGTTATCGTTAATACGGAAAGAGAGCAGAACCGCTTTCTTCAGCCACTGATGGGTGACCCACTGGCCGTCAACTTTTTCAGCGACACGCAGCGCGCCGGAATCAAGCAGAGAAATCACCTGGTTAACCGCTTCGCGGGTTACGGTATCCACGTTTGCCGGCGTGATGTCGGCGCGACGCTCAAAAGCGGACTCAATAACGTTCTGTAATTGCTGCATTGTTTACTCTTTCCATTTACTTAAAAAAATACGTTACCCTTTATCGTTTGGATTGAGGGCCTCTGTCAACCGTTGTTGCACTTCTTGCTGTAGCTCATTATTAAGGGCGCGCCGGTCTGCGGTGGCGATTATAAATAAATCTTCTACTCGCTCACCAATTGTCGTAATTCGCGCGCCGTGGAGCGAAATTCCGAGGTCGGCAAATACCTGGCCGACGCGCGCTAACAGACCCGGCTGGTCGAGAGCAATCAGCTCAAGAAAGGATTTCCGGTCGGTATGCGTCGGCAGGAAATTCACCTCCGTCGGCACGGAAAAATGCCTCAGCTTCGCCGCCTGACGACGGGGCGCCGGGGGCTGCCAGCTGCGCTGGCTGATGGTCTGTTCCAGGCCCACGCGGATCATTTCGTGCCTGTCGGCGGAAAGCGGGCTGCCGTCCGGCTCAAGAACAATAAAGGTATCCATCGCCATGCCATCGCGGGTGGTGAAGATCTGCGCATCGTGAACGCTTAGATTACGTCGATCCAGCTCGCCGCAAACGGCGGCGAAGAGGTAAGGACGATCCGGACTCCAGATGAAGATCTCGGTGCCCCCGCGCGAGGCGTGGGAACTGAGCAGGATCATCGGTTTGCTGAGATCGTGCTGCAGCAGATTACGCGCGTGCCAGGCGAGCTGGTTTGGCGTATGGCGCACAAAGTAGTTGGCGCGGCAGCGGTTCCAGATTTGGTGCAGCGCCTGTTCATTAATATTTTCCATCCGCAGCAGCGCCAGCGCCTGTAGCTGGTGGTGACGCACCCGCTCGCGCATATCCGGCGTGTTTTGCATCCCCCGGCGCAGCTGTTTTTCGGTGGCGAAATAGAGCTCACGCAGCAGGCTCTGCTTCCAGCTGTTCCACAGGTTTTCGTTGGTGGCGCAGATATCGGCGACGGTCAGGCAGACCAGGTAGTGCAGACGGTTCTCCGTTTGCACCTCTTCGGCAAACTGCTTGATCACTTCCGGATCCTGAATATCGCGACGCTGGGCGGTGACCGACATCAGCAGATGATGACGCACCAGCCACGCCACCAGCTGGGTTTCGCGCGAGTTAAGACCGTGAAGCTCGGCGAATTTCAGCACGTCCTGCGCGCCGAGAATCGAATGGTCGCCGCCGCGCCCTTTCGCGATATCGTGGAAGAGGGCGGCGATAAGGATCAGCTCCGGATGCGTCAGGCGCGGCCACAGTTCAACGCACAGCGGATGCCGGCTGCGGGTCTCTTCTTTGGCGAAGCTCTCAAGCTTAAGCAGCACGCGGATCGTGTGTTCATCAACGGTATAGGCGTGAAACAGGTCAAACTGCATCTGACCGACAATATGCGACCATTGCGGCATATAGGCCCACAGCACGCTATGGCGGTGCATCGGCAGCAGCCCCCGGCTGACCGCGCCCTGATGGCGCAGCATGCTGAGGAACAGGGTCCGCGCTTCCGGAATATAGCAAAGCGGCTGCGTCAGATGACGACGGGCGTGGCGCAAATGGCGAAGCGTGGTGGAGTAGATGCCGGTAATGCTGCTGTTACGCACCATCATAAAGAACATGCGCAGAATCGCCTGCGGTTCGCGGATGAACAGCGAGTCATCGCGCAGATCGATTAGCGTGCCGCGCAGCTGAAAATCATCGTCAATTGGCCGCGGCTTCTCATCTTCGGTGAGCGCCAGAATCGCCTCTTCGAACAGCTGGATCAGCATTTGGTTCAGCTCGCTCACCCGGCGGGTGACGCGAAAGAAATCCTTCATCATGTGCTCGATCGGCTGGTTGCTTTCGCCTTCGTAACGCAGGCGGCGGGCGACGCTGAACTGCCTGTCGAACAGCAGACGATTATCGTAGCGGTTGAGCTCCAGATGCAGCGCAAAGCGAATGCGCCACAGCTGATGCAGGCATTCGTTAAGCTCGTTGCGCTCGGCTTCGGTCAGGAAACCGAAGCCGACCATTTCATCAAGCGAGGTGGCACCGAAATGGCGGCGCGCGATCCACTGCAGGGTGTGAATATCGCGCAGGCCGCCGGGGCTGCTTTTCACGTCCGGCTCGAGGTTATAGCTGGTCCCGTGATAGCGCTGATGGCGTACATTCTGCTCTTCGACTTTTGCCGCAAAGAACTTTTCCGATGGCCAGAAGCCGTCGCTGAATATGTGTTTTTGCAGTTCAAGGAACAGCGCGACGTCGCCAATAAGCAGACGCGATTCAATCAGGTTAGTGGCGACGCTGAGGTCCGACAGCCCCTCCAGCAGGCACTCTTCGAGGGTGCGCACGCTGTGGCCGACTTCCAGCTTGATATCCCACAGCAGCGTCAGCAGCTCGCCGACCTTCTGCGCCTGCTCATCGGGCAGCTTTTTACGGCTCAGGATAAGCAGATCGATATCGGAAAGCGGGTGCAGTTCGCCGCGGCCGTAACCGCCGACGGCGACCAGCGCGATGTCGTTCATCGACCCGAACCCGTACTCGACCCATAGCCGCTGAAGCAGCTGATCGATAAATTCGGTGCGCGCCTCAATCAATCTCTCTGCGGCGATGCCGTGGTCAAACGCTTCGCCCAGCCAGCGCTGAAAAGCGTCGATGTGCGCCTTGATAGCCGCGCAGTTGAAGTCGCTCTGCGGCCAGCGGCCCGGATTCGCCGGCTGGTCGTCCAGGGCAGGGGAGACAGTATCAGATAAAGAGTTGCTCATCGCGCCACCATAATAAAAAACTATCACCCATAAAAAATCGCCGGGAGCGATTTTTAACGTCGCTTGCGGCGGCCCATAGGGTGACGGGCAGGACGCCCGTCATAAAAAATCGCCGGGAGCGATTTTTAACGTCGCTTGCGGCGGCCCACAGGGTGCCCGTCATAAAAAAGCCGGCTGGCGCCGGCTTTTCATCATTCGTTGTGCGAGATTATCGCCGGGATGGTGTCATCCTTGCGTAACGTCAGTATTTCGCAGCCGCTGTCTGTCACCACAATAGTATGCTCATACTGCGCAGACAAGCTCCGGTCTTTGGTTTTTACCGTCCAGCCGTCTTTCATACTGCGGATCTCTTTTTTACCCGCGTTGACCATCGGCTCAATGGTAAAGGTCATGCCGGGTTTGAGCACCACGTTGGTTTCCGGAGAGTCGTAATGCAGCACCTGCGGTTCTTCATGGAAACCGCGGCCGATACCGTGGCCGCAGTACTCGCGCACGACGGAGAAACCTTCGGCTTCAACGTATTTCTGGATAGCCGCGCCGATAGCGCGCAGATTAACGCCCGGTTTGACCATTTTCAGGGCCAGATAGAGGCTTTCCTGGGTAATGCGGCACAGGCGCTCGCCCAGAATGGTCGGTTTACCGACGATAAACATCTTCGAGGTATCACCGTGGAAATCATCTTTAATGACGGTGACGTCAATGTTGACGATATCGCCATCTTTCAGCAGCTTGCCGTCGTCCGGGATCCCGTGGCACACCACTTCATTAATAGAGATGCAGACGGATTTCGGGAAGCCGTGGTAGCCCAGGCAGGCGGATACGGCTTTTTGTTCGTTAACGATATAATCGTTGCAGATGCGATCCAGTTCGCCGGTGCTGACGCCCGGTTTTACGTAGGGTTCGATCATTTCCAGCACTTCAGCGGCCAGGCGGCCGGCAACGCGCATTTTTTCGATGTCTTCAGATGTCTTGATAGAAATAGCCATGGATTGTGTCCAGCAGTGTCGATTTTTTCGACAATAATAGATTATGTCGGAACAATGTTAACAGTCCGGGCGTCCTGCTGCCAAATTGAGAATCATTAGCAGCACGCGACGTCAACAACAGTTGGTGTCTGCTCCTGTTTTGTGGTATAAAGCGCGCCGGACTTCTGTTCCATTCTCAGATACACAAGATGGACTGAAGCGACAAATCTCACTTTGTGTAACAACACACACGTATCGGCACATATTCCGGGGTGCCCTTTGGGGTCGGTAATATGGGATACGTGGAGGCATAACCCCAACTTTTATCTATAGAGGTTTTAAACATGGCAACTGTTTCCATGCGCGACATGCTCAAGGCTGGTGTTCACTTTGGTCACCAGACCCGTTACTGGAACCCGAAAATGAAGCCTTTCATCTTCGGCGCGCGTAACAAAGTTCACATCATCAACCTTGAGAAAACTGTACCGATGTTCAACGAAGCTCTGGCTGAACTGAACAAGATCTCTTCTCGCAAAGGCAAAATCCTTTTCGTTGGTACTAAGCGCGCTGCAAGCGAAGCGGTAAAAGACGCTGCTAACAGCTGCGACCAGTTCTTCGTGAACCATCGCTGGCTGGGCGGTATGCTGACTAACTGGAAAACCGTTCGTCAGTCTATCAAACGTCTGAAAGACCTGGAAACTCAGTCCCAGGACGGTACTTTCGACAAGCTGACCAAGAAAGAAGCGCTGATGCGCACTCGTGAGCTGGACAAGCTGGAAAACAGCCTGGGCGGTATCAANTGCGCAGGTTGATGCCTGGCTTCACCATTCTCAGCGCCAGGTACAGGCTTTCCTGAGTGATGCGGCACAGGCGCTCGCCGAGAATCGTCGGTTTGCCAACGATAAACATTTTGGAGGTATCGCCATGGAAATCATCTTTAATGACGGTCACGTCGATATTCACGATATCGCCATCTTTCAGCAGCTTGCCGTCATCAGGAATACCGTGACAGACCACTTCATTGACCGAAATGCAGACGGATTTCGGATAGCCGTGATAGCCGAGGCAGGCGGAAATGGCCTTCTGCTCGTTAACGATATAGTCGTTACAGATGCGGTCCAGTTCGCCGGTGCTGACGCCCGGTTTGACGTAGGGTTCGATCATTTCCAGCACTTCGGCGGCCAGGCGGCCGGCAACGCGCATTTTTTCGATGTCTTCAGATGTCTTAATAGAGATAGCCATGGAGTATGTCCAGCAGTGTCGATATTTTCGACAATAATAGAGTAAGTCCTGTCAATGGTAACAGTCCGGGCAGGCTGGTGCCAAACTGAGAATCATTAACAGCACGCGACGTCAACAAGAGTTGGTGTCTGGATGGATTTTGTGGTATAAAGCGCGCCGGACTTCCGTTCCATCTCAGATACACAAGGATGGACGTAAGCGACATAGCTCACTTTGTGTAATAACACACACGTATCGGCACATATTCCGGGGTGCCCTTCGGGGTCGGTAATATGGGATACGTGGAGGCATAACCCCAATTTAATCTATAGAGGTTTTAAACATGGCAACTGTTTCCATGCGCGACATGCTCAAGGCTGGTGTTCACTTCGGTCACCAGACCCGTTACTGGAACCCGAAAATGAAGCCTTTCATCTTCGGCGCGCGTAACAAAGTTCACATCATCAACCTTGAGAAAACCGTACCGATGTTCAACGAAGCTCTGGCTGAACTGAACAAGATCGCTGCTCGTAAAGGTA
>NZ_VOJB01000102.1:199242-234505 GCF_007910085.1 Klebsiella sp. ME-303
AATCCTTTTCGTTGGTACTAAGCGCGCTGCAAGCGAAGCGGTAAAAGACGCTGCTCTGAGCTGCGATCAGTTCTTCGTGAACCATCGCTGGCTGGGCGGTATGCTGACTAACTGGAAAACCGTTCGTCAGTCCATCAAACGTCTGAAAGACCTGGAAACTCAGTCCCAGGACGGTACTTTCGACAAGCTGACCAAGAAAGAAGCGCTGATGCGCACTCGTGAGCTGGACAAGCTGGAAAACAGCCTGGGCGGTATCAAAGACATGGGCGGCCTGCCGGACGCGCTGTTCGTTATCGACGCTGACCACGAGCACATCGCAATCAAAGAAGCAAACAACCTGGGTATTCCGGTATTTGCTATCGTTGATACTAACTCCGATCCGGACGGCGTTGACTTCGTTATCCCGGGTAACGACGACGCAATCCGTGCAGTTAGCCTGTACCTGAGCGCTGTTGCTGCTACCGTTCGTGAAGGCCGTTCTCAGGATCTGGCTTCTCAGGCGGAAGAAAGCTTCGTAGAAGCTGAATAATAAGGCATACCCTTATTTAGTACCGTGTATAAATAGGGGCCTCTTAGCGGCCCCTTTTTCACTTTCAAATCTGTCTGGTTCCTGGAACCGGGCCGATCACATCTCCCGAGGAATAAAGAATGGCTGAAATTACCGCATCCCTGGTAAAAGAGCTGCGCGAGCGTACTGGCGCAGGCATGATGGATTGCAAAAAAGCGCTGACTGAAGCGAACGGCGACATCGAGCTGGCAATTGAAAACATGCGTAAATCCGGTGCTATTAAAGCAGCGAAAAAAGCGGGCAACGTTGCCGCTGACGGCGTGATCATCACTAAAATTGATGGCACCTACGGCATCATTCTGGAAGTTAACTGCCAGACTGACTTCGTGGCTAAAGATGGTGGCTTCCAGGCGTTTGCAAACAAAGTTCTGGATGCAGCTGTTGCAGGCAAAATCACCGACGTTGAGGTTCTGAAAGCACAGTTCGAAGAAGAACGCGTTGCGCTGGTTGCTAAAATCGGTGAGAACATCAACATCCGTCGCGTTTCTTCCCTGGAAGGCGAAGTTCTGGGCTCTTACCAGCACGGCGCGCGTATCGGTGTTCTGGTTGCCGCTAAAGGCGCGAGCGAAGAGCTGGTTAAACAGCTGGCTATGCACGTCGCTGCAAGCAAGCCTGAATTCGTTAAGCCGGAAGACGTTTCCGCTGAAGTGGTCGAAAAAGAGTACCAGGTTCAGCTGGACATCGCCATGCAGTCTGGCAAGCCGAAAGAAATCGCAGAGAAAATGGTTGAAGGCCGCATGAAGAAATTCACCGGCGAAGTTTCTCTGACCGGTCAGCCGTTCGTTATGGACCCGAGCAAATCCGTTGCTCAGCTGCTGAAAGAGCACAACGCTGACGTGACTGGCTTCATCCGCTTTGAAGTGGGCGAAGGCATTGAGAAAGTTGAGACTGACTTTGCAGCAGAAGTTGCTGCGATGTCCAAGCAGTCTTAATTTTCAAAAGGAGCCGCCTGAGGGCGGCTTCTTTTTGCGCCTAATGTGTAAATTCAGCCAACCGCTATAGTGGGCACGCTGAAAAGCGACGTACAATGTCGCCAGAATAAATTCATCTCATTCGTTGACAGTCTCAGGAAAGAAACATGGCTACCAATGCAAAACCCGTCTACAAACGTATTCTGCTTAAGTTAAGTGGCGAAGCTCTGCAAGGTTCGGAAGGCTTCGGTATTGATGCGAGCATACTTGACCGCATGGCTCAGGAAATCAAAGAACTGGTTGAGCTGGGTATTCAGGTTGGCGTAGTGATTGGTGGCGGTAACCTTTTCCGTGGTGCTGGTCTGGCGAAAGCGGGTATGAACCGCGTTGTGGGCGACCACATGGGCATGCTGGCAACGGTCATGAACGGCCTTGCAATGCGTGATGCACTTCATCGCGCCTATGTGAACGCCCGCCTGATGTCAGCGATTCCGCTGAATGGCGTGTGCGATAACTACAGCTGGGCGGAAGCTATCAGCCTGCTGCGTAACAACCGCGTGGTGATTCTTTCCGCGGGTACCGGCAACCCATTCTTTACCACCGATTCCGCTGCCTGCCTGCGCGGCATTGAAATTGAAGCCGATGTGGTACTGAAAGCCACCAAAGTCGACGGTGTATTTACCGCCGACCCGGCCAAAGATCCTTCCGCAACGATGTACGATCAGCTGACCTACAGCGAAGTACTGGATAAAGAGCTGAAAGTGATGGATCTTGCGGCCTTTACCCTGGCGCGTGACCACAAACTGCCGATTCGCGTATTCAATATGAATAAGCCTGGCGCGCTGCGCCGCGTGGTGATGGGTGAAAAAGAAGGCACATTAATTACTGAGTAATTCCCGTTAGCGTCAAATACGGGTAATATTCGGCCTTACTTTTTCGGGTTTTTGACCCGATGGTTTTCAACATGCTCTGTGGACGGAATGCTGCGGCTGACCCGTAGCCTGAAAGACGCTGAGCATAAACATGACTATACTTAGCTCACTTTTGCAGTGGGCGACCGTCTGGTCTGTCTGAGACAAATTTTCAAGGATTCGTAACGTGATTAGCGATATCAGAAAAGATGCTGAAGTACGCATGGACAAATGCGTTGAAGCGTTCAAAACCCAAATCAGCAAAATACGCACGGGTCGTGCTTCTCCCAGCCTGCTGGATGGCATTATCGTGGAATACTACGGCACGCCGACTCCGCTGCGTCAGCTGGCTAGCGTAACGGTAGAAGACTCGCGCACGCTGAAGATCAACGTCTTCGATCGCTCCATGAGCCCGGCCGTTGAAAAAGCGATTATGGCTTCCGATCTCGGTCTGAACCCAAGCTCTGCGGGCAGCGATATCCGCGTTCCGCTGCCGCCGCTGACCGAAGAGCGTCGTAAAGATCTGACCAAAATCGTGCGTGGCGAAGCTGAACAGGCGCGCGTTGCCGTACGTAACGTCCGTCGCGATGCCAACGACAAAGTCAAAGCGCTGCTGAAAGAGAAAGAGATCAGCGAAGATGACGATCGCCGCTCTCAGGAAGATGTGCAGAAAATGACTGATGCTGCTATCAAGAAAGTTGATGCGGCGCTGGCGGATAAAGAAGCGGAACTGATGCAGTTCTGATTCTCTGCCGACACGCAGGTCTGACGATCGGCCTGCGTAAAATCTGAAACGCCGTACAGGAGACCGTACGCTCAATTTTCGGGATTGCGTTTAGACGGCTGGCCTTGTAGCCTTTGGCGCCATGTCAAAGGCCTTGCGCCTCCGCTCTGTCAACCGATAATTGATGCATAAGGGTTTGCTGGCGGCGTTTTGCTTTTTATCCTGTCTTCATTATTCTGGACGCCTCATGAAGCAATTAACCATTCTTGGTTCGACCGGTTCTATCGGCTGCAGCACGCTGGATGTGGTGCGCCATAATCCTGATAGCTTTTCTATCACCGCGCTGGTCGCCGGGAAAAATGTCGACCGTATGGTTGAACAATGTCTGGAATTCTCCCCTCGTTACGCGGTAATGGACGATGCGCACAGCGCGGAGCTGCTGCGTGCGCAACTGCGCGAGCAGGGCTGCCGAACGGAAGTCATGAGCGGCCAGCAGGCGGCGGCAGAAGTGGCGGCGCTCGACGAGGTTGAGCAGGTGATGGCGGCGATTGTCGGCGCAGCAGGCCTGGTGCCGACGCTCTCAGCCATTCGTGCGGGTAAAACGGTGCTGCTGGCGAACAAAGAGTCGCTGGTGACCTGCGGCCGTCTGTTTATGGATGCCGTGCAGCAGTACGGCGCACGATTGTTGCCGGTTGATAGCGAGCATAATGCGATTTTTCAGAGTATGCCGGAAACAATTCAACATAATCTGGGATACGCTGATTTAACCCAGAACGGCGTGGCGTCGATTCTGCTCACTGGCTCCGGCGGTCCCTTCCGGGAAACGGCGATTTCTGAACTGGCGGCGATGACCCCCGATCGGGCATGCAAGCATCCAAACTGGTCGATGGGGCGCAAAATATCTGTCGATTCGGCCACCATGATGAACAAAGGGCTGGAGTATATCGAAGCCCGCTGGCTGTTCAACGCCTCGGCGCAGCAGATGGAAGTCCTGATCCATCCGCAATCGGTGATTCACTCGATGGTACGTTATCAGGATGGCAGCGTCCTGGCGCAGCTCGGCGAGCCGGATATGCGTACGCCGATTGCCCACACGATGGGCTGGCCAAAACGCCTTAATTCTGGCGTGAAACCGCTGGATTTCTGTCAGTTGAGCACTCTGAGCTTCTCGGCGCCGGATTACGGCCGTTACCCCTGCCTGAAGCTGGCCATGGAGGCTTTTGATGTCGGTCAGGCGGCGACCACGGCGCTGAATGCGGCAAATGAAGTTTCAGTCGCGGCGTTTCTGAACGGGGATATTCGCTTTACCGATATTGCGGCGATAAATCAGGCGGTGCTGGATCAACAGGCGTTAAATGAGCCGCAAAGTATTGATGAAGTGCTGGCTATTGATGCGATGGCCCGGGTAAGCGCAGGCCAGCTCCTGACGGCGTGGCGCAAATTCTGATACGCGTTGTGATATTTGTGGGCGCTGTGCTTCAGTGATATAGTCTGCGCCATCCGATCGTTGCATTTTGGTGTGAAAGATTACGGTGGCCGTGGCAAGACACGGCTTTTTTGCGTAAAGCTTTTGGTTGTTCTCTGCGATTGGCCGTAGCTCCGGCACCGGATAAAAATGCGTATCCAGCGCTGACCGGTGGCCCGTGTTTAGTAGCTTAGCTAATCCTTATTATGGACTTAAAACGCGTTATGTTGTCTGCTAATCAAACTGTCAGCGAAATGTTGCCTGCGCATGGCTGTCGTCATGTGGCCATTATTATGGATGGCAACGGGCGTTGGGCAAAACGGCAAGGAAAGATCCGCGCCTTTGGCCATAAAGCCGGCGCTAAATCTGTTCGTCGCGCCGTCTCTTTCGCGGCGAATAATGGTATTGAAGCGTTGACGTTATACGCGTTCAGCAGTGAAAACTGGAATCGCCCGGCGCAGGAAGTCAGCGCGCTGATGGAGCTGTTTGTCTGGGCGCTGGATAGCGAAGTGAAAAGTCTGCACCGGCATAATGTGCGCCTGCGTATTATCGGCGAGACCACGCGCTTCAATGCGCGTCTCCAGGAGCGTATTCGTAAAGCGGAGGCGCTGACTGAGAACAACACCGGTTTGACCCTGAATATTGCGGCGAACTACGGCGGCCGCTGGGATATCGTCCAGGGCGTTCGTCATCTGGCCAAACAGGTGCAAGACGGGGTGCTTCAGCCCGAGCAAATCACAGAAGAGATGCTGAGCCAGCAGGTCTGCATGCATGAACTGGCTCCCGTAGATTTAGTTATTAGGACCGGGGGAGAGCATCGCATTAGTAATTTTTTGATTTGGCAAATTGCCTATGCCGAACTTTACTTTACGGATGTTCTTTGGCCCGATTTCGCTGAACAGGACTTTGAAGGTGCACTCCATGCCTTTGTTAATCGAGAGCGTCGCTTCGGCGGCACTGAGCCGGGCGGCAACAATGCCTGATGGGGGTCACTTTTGCTGAAGTATCGCCTGATTTCTGCTTTCGTCTTAATACCCGTTGTTATTGCGGCGCTTTTTTTACTGCCGCCCGCGGGTTTTGCCATCGTTACGCTAGTCGTCTGTATGCTCGCCGCGTGGGAGTGGGGGCAATTTAGCGGTTTCACTTCAACTACCCAGAGAGTCTGGCTGTCAGTGCTTTGCGGTTTGCTGCTGGCGCTGATGCTATTCCTGATGCCGGAATACCATTATGACGTTCATCAACCGCTGGTTGAGGGCGCGCTATGGGCGTCATTAGGCTGGTGGGTCGTCGCGCTGCTTTTAGTGCTGACTTACCCCGCTTCAGCGGCTTTCTGGCGCAATTCAAAAACGCTCCGTCTGATTTTTGGCGTCCTGACCATCGTGCCGTTTTTTTGGGGCATGCTGGCGCTTCGGGCCTGGCATTATACTGATGACCATTATAGCGGTGCGCTGTGGTTGCTGTACGTAATGATTCTGGTCTGGGGCGCGGATTCCGGCGCTTACATGTTCGGAAAAATGTTCGGTAAGCATAAGCTGGCGCCGAAGGTTTCTCCGGGTAAAACCTGGCAGGGTTTTTTCGGCGGTCTGTTAACGGCAGCGGTTATCTCCTGGGCTTACGGCTGGTGGGCCCATCTGAATGTTACGCCGATGGTGCTGCTGGTGTGTTCTATTGTCGCGGCCCTGGCTTCGGTACTCGGCGACCTGACCGAAAGCATGTTTAAACGCGAAGCTGGCATTAAAGATAGCGGAAATCTGATTCCCGGACACGGCGGTATCCTCGATCGTATCGATAGCCTGACGGCCGCGGTGCCCGTGTTTGCTTGCCTACTCTTGTTGGTTTTCAGGACGATTTGACGGAAGGTTTTATGCTGAGCGTTCTCTGGAATTTGGCTGCTTTTATTATTGCGCTGGGCGTGTTGATCACCGTCCATGAGTTTGGCCATTTCTGGGTTGCTCGCCGCTGCGGTATCCGCGTTGAGCGTTTCTCAATCGGCTTTGGCAAAGCGCTGTGGCGCCGTTTTGACAAGCAAGGAACGGAATTTATTATCGCCCTTATTCCGCTGGGCGGTTATGTCAAAATGCTCGACGAACGCGTTGAGCCCGTGGCGCCAGAGATGCGTCACTCCGCGTTTAACAACAAAACCGTCGGCCAGCGCGCCGCCGTTATTGCCGCGGGGCCAATCGCGAACTTCCTTTTTGCCATTTTTGCCTACTGGCTGGTGTTTATTATCGGCGTGCCAGGCGTGCGTCCGGTCGTTGGCGACATAACGCCCAACTCGATCGCCGCGCAAGCACAAATTGCAAAAGGAACGGAACTTAAAGCGATAGATGGCATCGAAACGCCTGATTGGGATGCAGTACGTATGGCGCTGGTGGCGAAGATAGGCGATCGGCAAACAATAGTTACGGTCGCCCCTTTCGGGACCAATCAACGTCAGGATAAAATCCTCGATCTGCAGCACTGGGCGTTTGAGCCGGATAAACAAGATCCGGTTGCCTCGTTGGGCATTCAGCCTCGCAGCGCGCAGATTGATACCGTCCTGGCTGAAGTACAATCTGACTCGGCGGCGCAGAAGGCGGGTTTGCAAGCGGGCGACAGGATCGTTAAAGTCGATGGTCAACCGTTAACGCAGTGGATGACGTTTGTTAATCTGGTGCGTGATAATCCGGGTAGGGCATTAGTTCTGGACATCGAGCGGCAGGGTAGCCCCCTGTCGGTGACCTTGACGCCGGATACGAAGTCTACCAAAGGCAAAGCGGAGGGGTTTGCAGGGGTCGTACCTAAGGTCATCCCGCTGCCTGATGAATATAAGACAGTGCGTCAGTACGGGCCATTTGCCGCCATCGCTGAAGCCACGGATAAAACCTGGCAGCTGATGTCGTTAACGGTCCGAATGCTGGGCAAATTGATAACCGGTGATGTCAAACTGAACAACCTCAGCGGGCCGATTTCTATCGCCCAGGGGGCTGGGATGTCAGCGGAATTTGGGTTGATTTACTATCTGATGTTCCTTGCGCTGATCAGCGTGAACCTCGGCATAATCAACCTGTTCCCGCTTCCCGTTCTCGACGGGGGACATCTGCTGTTTTTGGCGATTGAAAAGCTGAAAGGCGGGCCGGTATCCGAGCGAGTTCAAGACTTTAGTTATCGCATTGGCTCAATATTGCTGGTGCTGTTAATGGGGCTTGCACTTTTCAATGATTTCTCTCGGTTGTAAGAGAGTTTGTTAGGAAGAACGCATAATAACGATGGCGATGAAAAAGTTGCTCATAGCGTCGCTGCTGTTTAGCAGCGCAACCGTATACGGTGCTGACGGGTTCGTGGTGAAGGACATTCATTTCGAAGGCCTTCAGCGAGTCGCTGTTGGTGCGGCCCTCCTCAGTATGCCAGTGCGTCCTGGCGATACCGTAACCGATGATGATATCAGTAACACCATCCGTGCTCTGTTTGCCACCGGCAACTTTGAGGACGTCCGCGTACTGCGCGATGGTGATACCCTGCTGGTGCAGGTGAAAGAGCGTCCAACGATTGCCAGCATCACTTTCTCCGGTAACAAGTCGGTGAAAGATGACATGCTCAAGCAAAACCTTGAGGCATCCGGCGTGCGCGTAGGGGAATCCCTCGATCGCACCACGCTGGCTGATATCGAAAAGGGGCTGGAGGATTTCTACTACAGCGTCGGTAAGTACAGCGCCAGCGTTAAAGCTGTCGTGACGCCGCTGCCGCGTAACCGTGTCGACCTGAAGCTGGTATTCCAGGAAGGCGTCTCGGCGAAAATCCAGCAGATCAATATCGTCGGTAACCACGCATTCAGCACCGATGAACTCATTTCTACCTTCCAGCTGCGCGATGAAGTGCCGTGGTGGAACGTGGTTGGCGATCGTAAATATCAGAAACAGAAGCTGGCGGGAGATCTTGAAACGCTGCGCAGCTACTATCTGGATCGCGGCTATGCTCGTTTCAACATTGACTCCACGCAGGTTAGCCTGACGCCGGACAAAAAAGGTATCTACATCACCATCAACATTACCGAAGGCGATCAGTACAAGCTTTCTGGTGTGCAGGTGACGGGTGACCTGGCGGGGCATTCGGCAGAAATCGAAGCGCTGACCAAAGTGGAGCCGGGCGAGCTGTATAACGGCACCAAAGTGACCAAAATGGAGAATGACATTAAGAAACTCCTTGGTCGCTACGGCTATGCCTATCCGCGCGTTCAGTCCCAGCCGGAAATCAGCGATAGCGATAAGACCGTGAAGCTGCACGTGAACGTCGATGCGGGTAACCGCTACTACGTGCGTAAAATTCGCTTCGAAGGCAACGACACCTCGAAAGATGCCGTTCTGCGTCGCGAAATGCGTCAGATGGAAGGCGCCTGGCTGGGCAGCGACCTGGTCGATCAGGGTAAAGATCGTCTGAACCGTTTAGGCTACTTTGAAACGGTTGATACCGATACGCAGCGCGTTCCGGGCAGCCCGGATCAGGTTGACGTGGTCTATAAGGTTAAAGAGCGTAACACCGGTAGCTTTAACTTCGGCGTTGGTTACGGTACGGAAAGCGGCGTCAGCTTCCAGGCCGGCGTTCAGCAGGATAACTGGCTCGGTACCGGCTATTCCGTTGGGATTAACGGCACCAAAAACGACTATCAGACCTATACTGAACTGTCGGTGACGAACCCGTACTTTACCGTGGATGGCGTCAGCCTCGGCGGTCGTGTTTTCTATAACGACTTCGACGCTAACGATGCGGACCTGTCTGACTATACCAACAAAAGCTATGGTACAGACATCACGCTGGGCTTCCCGGTTAACGAATACAATACGCTGCGCGCGGGCCTGGGCTATGTGCATAACAAGCTATCCAACATGCAGCCTCAGGTATCCATGTGGCGTTATCTGAATTCGATGGGGCAGTATCCGGACAACACCAACGACAGAAACTCGTTCAGCGCTGACGACTTCACCTTCAACTACGGCTGGACGTATAACAAGCTCGACCGTGGCTTCTTCCCGACCGAAGGCTCACGCGTCAACCTGAACGGTAAAGTGACGATTCCGGGATCGGATAACGAATACTACAAAGCGACGCTCGATACCGCGACCTATGTACCGATCGATGACGATCATAAATGGGTGATGTTGGGTCGTACCCGCTTTGGTTATGGCGATGGTCTGGGCGGTAAAGAGATGCCGTTCTATGAGAACTTCTATGCCGGTGGTTCAAGCACCGTGCGTGGCTTCCAGTCCAATACTATCGGTCCGAAAGCGGTTTATTTCCCGGCCAGCAGCCGTCATGACGACGACAGCAGCTACGATAACGAATGTAAGAGCAGCGAGTCCGCACCGTGTAAGTCTGATGATGCGGTGGGCGGTAACGCCATGGCGGTTGCCAGCCTTGAGCTGATCACCCCGACGCCGTTTATTAGCGATAAATATGCGAACTCGGTCCGTACTTCCGTCTTCTGGGATATGGGTACCGTGTGGGATACTCACTGGGATTCAGCCGCATATGGGGGTTACCCGGACTACAGCGATCCAAGCAATATCCGTATGTCTGCGGGTATCGCAGTACAGTGGATGTCGCCGTTAGGGCCGTTGGTATTCTCCTACGCTCAGCCGTTTAAAAAGTACGATGGAGACAAAGCCGAACAGTTCCAGTTTAACATCGGTAAAACCTGGTAATGGTATTGGCTACAATGGAATGTAAGTGCAGTTGCAGTATAGCGCTGACTATTGGCGATAACTGAGGTTGTCGCCTGGCCACGCAAATAACGGTACCCCTGGGTACTCATGGGATGGTAAGGAGTTAATTGTGAAAAAGTGGTTATTAGCTGCAGGTCTGGGTTTAGCAATGGTAACTTCCGCTCAGGCGGCAGATAAAATTGCAATGGTTAACATGAACAGCCTCTTCCAACAGGTTGCCCAGAAAACAGGCGTTTCTAACACGCTGGAAAACGAGTTTAAAGGCCGCGCGAGCGAGCTGCAGCGTATGGAAGGCGACCTGCAGTCTAAAATGCAGCGTCTGCAGTCCATGAAAGCGGGCTCTGACCGTACCAAACTGGAAAAAGACGTGATGGCTCAGCGCCAGACTTTCTCCCAGAAAGCGCAGTCTTTCGAACAGGATCGTGCACGTCGTTCTAACGAAGAGCGCGGCAAGCTGGTGACTCGTATTCAGAGCGCTGTGCAGAGCGTGGCTAAAGATCAGAGCATCGATCTGGTTGTTGACTCTAATGCCGTTGCATACAACAGCAGCGATGTAAAAGACATCACCGCTGATGTGCTGAAACAGGTTAAATAAGTAATGCCTTCAATTCGACTGGCTGATTTAGCCCAGCAGTTGGATGCAGAATTACACGGTGATGGCGATATCGTCATCACCGGCGTTGCGTCCATGCAGTCCGCACAAGCGGGCGATATTACTTTCATGGTAAATCCTAAGTACCGTGAACACCTGGCCGCTTGCCAGGCATCTGCCGTCGTGATGACGCAGGATGATTTACCTTTTGCTCATAGCGCCGCGCTGGTAGTGCGTAATCCCTACCTGACCTACGCGCGCATGGCTCAAATTCTTGATACCACGCCGCAGCCGGCGCAGGATATCGCGCCCAGTGCGGTCATCGATGCGACGGCGAAGCTGGGTGCCCACGTGGCGATTGGCCCAAACGCCGTGATTGAATCGGGCGTCATCCTCGGTGATAACGTGGTTATCGGCGCGGGCTGCTTCGTTGGGAAAAATACGAAAATAGGTGCCGGCTCGCGTTTATGGGCCAACGTCACCGTTTACCACGACATTGAGATCGGCGAGAATTGCCTGATCCAGTCCAGCACGGTGATTGGCGCAGATGGCTTCGGCTACGCGAACGATCGCGGCAACTGGGTTAAGATCCCACAGCTTGGTCGCGTGATTATTGGCGATCGCGTGGAGATTGGCGCCTGTACGACCATTGACCGTGGTGCGCTGGACGACACCGTCATCGGTAACGGCGTGATTATTGATAACCAGTGTCAAATCGCGCACAACGTGGTGATTGGCGACAACACCGCGGTTGCTGGCGGCGTCATCATGGCGGGCAGCCTGAAGATCGGCCGCTACTGCATGATTGGCGGAGCCAGCGTGATCAACGGCCATATGGAAATCTGCGATAAAGTCACCGTCACGGGGATGGGAATGGTTATGCGTCCTATCACCGAGCCAGGGGTTTACTCTTCAGGTATCCCGCTGCAGCCGAATAAGGTCTGGCGTAAGACCGCTGCGCTGGTACTGAATATTGATGATATGAGCAAGCGCCTCAAAGCCATTGAGCGCAAGGTTAATCAACAAGATTAGTGCTGCGTCCAGCCACATTAAATTTTCGGCCTGTTGCATTCATGAGATTGCCGCAGGCCGTGTTATTATTGCCTTTTAGGATATTTAGACAGGAAGAGTATTTTGACTACTGACACTCATACTCTGCACATTGAAGAGATTCTGGAACTTCTGCCTCACCGATACCCGTTCCTGCTGGTCGATCGCGTGCTGGATTTTGAAGAAGGTCGTTTTCTACGCGCAGTTAAAAATGTTTCTGTAAATGAGCCGTTTTTCCAGGGGCATTTCCCTGGTAAGCCGATTTTACCGGGCGTATTGATTCTCGAAGCTATGGCCCAGGCCACCGGCATTCTGGCATTCAAAAGCGTTGGAAAACTGGAACCGGGCGAGCTGTATTATTTTGCCGGGATTGACGAAGCGCGTTTCAAACGTCCGGTCGTGCCTGGCGATCAGATGATTATGGAAGTCACTTTTGAAAAAACCCGCCGCGGTCTGACTCGCTTTAAAGGCGTTGCAACCGTTGACGGAAAAGTGGTTTGCGAAGCAACGATGATGTGTGCCCGTAGCCGGGAGGCCTGATACGTGATTGATAAAACCGCCTTTATTCATCCTTCCGCCATTGTAGAAGAAGGCGCCGTTATTGGCGCTAACGTCCACGTTGGCCCGTTTTGTATTGTTGGTGCTAACGTCGAAATCGGCGAAGGTACCGTACTGAAATCTCACGTTGTCATCAACGGCCATACCAAAATTGGCCGCGATAACGAGATCTATCAGTTCGCTTCCATCGGCGAAGTTAACCAGGACCTGAAATATGCTGGCGAACCGACCCGCGTGGAAATTGGCGATCGCAACCGCATCCGCGAAAGCGTCACCATTCATCGTGGCACAGTACAGGGCGGTGGATTAACGAAGGTGGGCAGCGATAACCTGCTGATGATCAACGCCCACGTGGCGCACGATTGTACGCTGGGCGACCGCTGTATTCTGGCCAATAACGCGACCCTTGCGGGCCACGTTTCGCTGGATGATTTTGTTATCATCGGCGGCATGACCGCCGTGCATCAGTTCTGCATTATTGGCGCACACGTGATGGTGGGCGGCTGCTCCGGCGTAGCGCAGGACGTTCCGCCGTTCGTGATTGCGCAGGGCAACCACGCGACGCCGTTTGGCGTCAACATCGAAGGGTTGAAACGTCGCGGCTTCAGCCGTGAGGCGATCACTGCGATTCGTAACGCGTATAAGCTGCTGTACCGCAGCGGTAAAACGCTGGACGAAGCGAAAGCTGAAATTGCCGAGCTGGCGGCGCAGTATCCCGAAGTGCAGACCTTTACCGACTTTTTTGCCCGCTCCACGCGCGGCCTGATTCGTTAATGGCTGAATTGCGTCCCCTGACGATTGCCCTGGTCGCCGGAGAAACCTCCGGCGATATTCTTGGTGCCGGTCTTATCCGCGCGCTCAAAGCCCGCATACCTGATGCCCGCTTTGTCGGCGTTGCCGGGCCGTTGATGCAGGCGGAAGGCTGCGAAGCCTGGTATGAGATGGAAGAGCTGGCGGTGATGGGCATTGTGGAAGTGCTGGGTCGCCTGCGCCGTCTGCTGCATATTCGCGCCGATCTCACCCGTCGATTGACCGAGCTTAAGCCAGACGTATTCGTCGGCATTGATGCGCCTGACTTCAATATTACCCTCGAAGGTAATCTGAAGAAGCAGGGTATCAAAACCATCCATTACGTCAGCCCCTCGGTGTGGGCATGGCGGCAAAAACGCGTTTTCAAAATTGGCAGATCCACCGATCTGGTACTGGCATTTCTGCCTTTCGAAAAAGCGTTTTATGACAAATTCAACGTTCCCTGCCGGTTTATCGGCCACACGATGGCGGATGCGATGCCGCTGGACCCGGATAAAGGCGCGGCGCGCGACCGTCTGGGGATCGATCGTAACGTGCATTGCCTGGCGCTGCTGCCGGGAAGCCGCGGGGCGGAAGTTGAGATGCTCAGCGCTGATTTTCTGAAAACGGCGCAGCTCCTGCGAGACCATTATCCCGACCTGGAAGTGGTTGTTCCGCTGGTCAACGCGAAACGGCGGGAACAGTTCGAGCGCATCAAAGCGGAAACGGCGCCGGATCTTGCCGTCCACCTGCTCGACGGCCGGGCGCGCGATGCGATGATCGCCAGCGATGCCGCGCTGCTGGCCTCCGGCACGGCTGCGCTGGAGTGTATGCTGGCTAAGTGTCCGATGGTTGTCGGCTATCGGATGAAGCCGTTTACCTTCTGGCTGGCGAAACGGCTGGTGAAGACCGACTATGTGTCGTTGCCGAATTTACTGGCCGGGCGCGAACTGGTTAAAGAACTGCTGCAGGATGAATGCCGGCCGCAGGTGCTGGCCGAGGCGCTGAAGCCGCTGCTGGCCGACGGAAAAACCAGCCACGATATGCATGAAACCTTCCGCGCGCTGCATCAGCAGATCCGCTGCAACGCTGATGAGCAGGCGGCGGATGCCGTACTGGAGTTAGCAAAATGATGGAATTCGTATATCCGCATACCCATCTGGTTGCGGGAGTCGATGAAGTCGGACGCGGCCCGCTGGTTGGCGCGGTGGTGACCGCCGCGGTTATTCTCGATCCGGCAAAGCCGATCGTCGGTCTTAACGACTCAAAAAAGCTAAGCGAAAAACGCCGCCTTGCGCTATTTGACGAGATCAAAGAAAAAGCGCTGTGCTGGAGCCTCGGTCGCGCTGAGCCGCATGAAATCGATGAGCTGAATATTTTGCACGCGACCATGCTGGCCATGCAGCGCGCCGTTGCCGGTTTGCGCGTTTCCCCTGAGTTTGTTCTTATTGATGGTAACCGCTGTCCGCCGCTGCCGATGCCGTCACTGGCGGTCGTCAAAGGCGACAGCCGAGTGGCGGAAATCAGCGCCGCGTCTATTCTGGCTAAAGTGACGCGCGATGCTGAAATGGCCGTACTGGACCGGGAGTTCCCGCAGTACGGCTTTGCGCAACATAAAGGTTATCCCACCGCTTTTCATCTGCAAAAGCTGCTGGAACATGGCGTAATCGAGCAATACCGGCGCAGCTTTGGCCCGGTGAAACGCGCGCTGGGCCTGGCGTCCTGAACTGACACGCAAGCAATTAAGTAACGCGGAATCTGAAGATGGCTGAACCACGTTTCGTACACCTGCGGGTGCACAGCGACTATTCCATGATCGATGGTCTGGCGAAAACCGGACCGTTGGTAAAAAAGGCGGCCGCGCTCGGCATGCCTGCGCTGGCGATCACTGATTTTACCAACCTCTGCGGGCTGGTGAAGTTCTACGGAGCAGGGCACGGTGCCGGAATTAAACCCATCGTCGGGGCCGATTTCCACGTTCAGAGCGATCTGCTTGGCGATGAACTGAGCCAGCTGACGGTACTGGCGGCGAACAACGCTGGCTATCAAAACCTGACGCTGCTGATCTCCAAAGCCTATCAGCGCGGCTACGGCGCGGCAGGCCCGATTATCGATCGCGACTGGCTGATCGAATTAAAAGAAGGGCTGATTTTGCTCTCCGGCGGGCGTATGGGCGACGTGGGTCGTAGCCTGCTGCGCGGAAACATGGCGCTGGTGGATCAGTGCGTTGATTTTTATGAACAACATTTCCCTGATTGCTACTTCCTTGAGCTCATTCGCACCGGCCGTCAGGATGAAGAGCCCTACCTGCATGCAGCGGTAGAACTGGCGGAAACCCGCGGCCTACCGGTGGTGGCGACCAACGATGTTCGCTTCCTTGAGCCGGGCGACTTCGACGCCCATGAAATCCGCGTGGCTATCCACGACGGCTTTACCCTCGACGATCCCAAGCGTCCGCGCAACTACTCGCCGCAGCAGTATATGCGCAGCGAAGAGGAGATGTGCGAGCTCTTTTCCGATATTCCCGAAGCGCTGCAAAACACCGTGGAGATCGCCAAACGCTGTAACGTGACCGTGCGCCTTGGCGAGTACTTCCTGCCGCAGTTCCCGACGGGGGATATGACCACCGAAGATTATCTGGTTAAGAAATCCAAAGAGGGTCTGGAAGAGCGTCTGGAATTCCTGTTCCCCGATCCGGATGAGCGGGCTAAACGCCGTCCTGAATATGATGAACGCCTGGATATTGAGCTGCAGGTGATTAACCAGATGGGGTTCCCGGGCTACTTCCTGATCGTTATGGAGTTTATCCAGTGGTCGAAGGATAACGGCGTGCCGGTAGGGCCGGGACGTGGTTCCGGCGCCGGATCGCTGGTGGCCTATGCGCTGAAAATTACCGACCTCGATCCGCTGGAGTTCGACCTGCTGTTCGAACGTTTCCTTAACCCGGAACGTGTCTCCATGCCCGACTTCGACGTTGACTTCTGTATGGAGAAGCGCGACCAGGTGATTGAACACGTCGCGGACATGTACGGTCGCGATGCGGTCTCGCAGATTATTACCTTCGGCACCATGGCGGCGAAAGCGGTTATCCGCGACGTTGGCCGCGTGCTGGGCCACCCGTACGGCTTTGTGGACCGCATTTCCAAGCTGGTACCGCCCGATCCGGGTATGACGCTGGCGAAAGCGTTTGAAGCCGAGCCGCAGCTGCCGGAGATTTACGAGGCGGACGAAGAGGTTAAAGCGCTGATCGACATGGCGCGTAAGCTCGAAGGGGTTACCCGTAACGCCGGTAAACATGCGGGCGGGGTGGTGATTGCGCCCACCAAAATAACCGATTTTGCCCCGCTGTACTGCGATGAAGCGGGCCAGCATCCGGTTACCCAGTTTGATAAGAACGACGTTGAATATGCCGGGCTGGTGAAGTTCGACTTCCTCGGTCTGCGTACGCTCACCATCATTAACTGGGCGCTGGAGATGATCAACGCCCGCCGCGAGAAGAACGGCGAGGGGCCGCTGGATATCGCCGCTATCCCGCTGGACGATAAAAAAAGCTTCGACATGCTGCAGCGTTCGGAAACCACCGCCGTCTTCCAGCTTGAATCGCGCGGTATGAAGGATCTGATCAAGCGTCTGCAGCCTGACTGCTTTGAAGATATGATCGCTCTGGTGGCCCTGTTCCGACCGGGGCCGCTGCAGTCGGGAATGGTGGATAACTTTATTGACCGTAAGCACGGTCGCGAAGAGATATCGTATCCGGACGTACAGTGGCAGCACGAATGCCTGAAACCGGTACTGGAGCCAACCTATGGCATTATCCTGTACCAGGAACAGGTCATGCAGATTGCCCAGGAGCTTTCCGGCTATACCCTCGGCGGCGCGGATATGCTGCGTCGTGCGATGGGTAAGAAAAAGCCGGAAGAGATGGCCAAGCAGCGCGGCACCTTTGAAGAAGGGGCGAGAAAGCGCGGCGTTGACGGCGAACTGGCAATTAAAATCTTTGATCTGGTAGAGAAGTTCGCCGGTTATGGATTTAACAAATCGCACTCTGCCGCTTATGCTTTAGTGTCCTATCAGACGCTGTGGCTGAAGGCGCACTATCCGGCTGAATTTATGGCGGCGGTAATGACCGCTGATATGGATAACACCGAGAAGGTCGTCGGCCTGGTGGATGAGTGCTGGCGGATGGGGCTGAAAATCCTGCCGCCGGATATTAACTCCGGCCTGTACCATTTTCACGTTAACGACGATGGCGAAATCGTTTATGGTATCGGCGCCATCAAAGGCGTCGGCGAAGGTCCGATAGAAGCGATCATTGAAGCCCGTAATCAGGGCGGCTATTTCCGCGAACTGTTCGATCTCTGCGCGCGTACGGATATTAAAAAGCTCAACCGCCGGGTGCTGGAAAAACTGATTATGTCCGGGGCCTTCGACCGCCTCGGGCCGCATCGCGCGGCGTTAATGAATTCACTGGGCGATGCGCTAAAAGCCGCCGATCAGCACGCCAAAGCCGAAGCTATCGGTCAGGCGGACATGTTCGGCGTACTGGCGGAAGAGCCGGAGCAAATCGAACAGTCCTACGCCAGCTGCCAGCCGTGGCCGGAACAGGTCGTGCTGGATGGCGAAAGGGAGACCCTGGGGCTGTATCTGACCGGGCATCCGATTAACCAGTACTTGAAAGAGATCGAGCGCTACGTAGGCGGCGTACGACTCAAAGACATGCATCCGACCGATCGTGGTAAAGTGACCACGGCGGCCGGGCTCGTTATTGCCGCGCGGGTCATGGTCACCAAGCGCGGCAATCGTATCGGCATCTGCACGCTGGATGACCGTTCCGGGCGTCTGGAGGTGATGTTGTTCACCGACGCCCTGGATAAATACCAGCAGCTGCTGGAAAAAGACCGCATACTTATCGTCAGCGGACAGGTCAGCTTTGATGACTTCAGCGGGGGGCTTAAAATGACCGCTCGTGAAGTCATGGACATTGACGAAGCCCGGGAAAAATATGCTCGCGGGCTTGCTATCTCGCTGACGGACAGGCAAATTGATGACCAGCTTTTAAACCGACTCCGTCAGTCTCTGGAACCCCACCGTTCGGGAACTATTCCAGTACACCTCTATTATCAGAGGGCGGATGCACGCGCGCGGTTGCGTTTTGGCGCAACATGGCGCGTCTCTCCGAGCGATCGTTTACTTAACGATCTGCGTGGCCTTATCGGCTCGGAGCAGGTGGAACTGGAGTTTGACTAATACAGGAATACTATGAGTCTGAATTTCCTTGATTTTGAACAGCCGATTGCAGAGCTGGAAGCGAAAATCGATTCTCTGACTGCGGTTAGCCGCCAGGATGAGAAACTGGATATTAATATCGATGAAGAAGTGCATCGCCTGCGTGAAAAGAGCGTAGAGCTGACGCGCAAGATCTTCGCCGATCTTGGTGCATGGCAGGTTGCGCAGCTGGCGCGCCATCCACGTCGCCCGTACACCCTGGATTATGTCCGCCTGGCTTTCGACGAATTCGACGAACTGGCCGGTGACCGTGCCTATGCTGACGATAAAGCTATCGTCGGCGGGATTGCGCGTCTGGACGGGCGTCCGGTAATGATTATCGGCCACCAGAAAGGGCGCGAAACCAAAGAGAAAATTCGCCGCAACTTCGGTATGCCGGCGCCGGAAGGCTATCGTAAGGCGCTGCGCCTGATGGAAATGGCCGAACGCTTTAAAATGCCGATCATCACCTTCATCGATACCCCGGGCGCCTACCCGGGCGTCGGTGCGGAAGAGCGCGGCCAGTCTGAAGCGATTGCCCGCAACCTGCGTGAAATGTCGCGTCTGAGCGTCCCGGTTATCTGCACCGTTATCGGTGAAGGTGGTTCCGGCGGCGCGCTGGCAATCGGCGTGGGCGATAAAGTGAATATGCTGCAGTACAGCACCTATTCCGTTATCTCCCCGGAAGGCTGTGCCTCCATTTTGTGGAAAAGCGCCGATAAAGCGCCGCTGGCCGCCGAAGCGATGGGGATTGTTGCCCCGCGTCTGAAAGAGCTGAAGCTGATTGACTCCATCATTCCTGAGCCGCTGGGCGGCGCGCATCGTAATCCGGAAGTCATGGCCGCCTCTCTGAAAGCGCAGCTGCTGGCCGATCTGGCTGACCTCGATGTTCTGAGCGAAGAAGATCTGCTGAACCGTCGCTATCAGCGTCTGATGAGCTACGGCTACGCCTGATTATCTCACTCATTTTTTATCCCTGAGGGCCGGATTTTCCGGCCCTTTTTTTATGTGTTGTTTACTGAGACGAGATGAGATGAATAAGAGCTAATGTGATTAGCCGATGATGCCGATCTCCCCTAAAACTGCAGCAACTGCCAGGGATTGCGACCCGGCAGGCCGTTAACAAGGATAAAGGAGAAATACTATGGCATTGCACAAAACCGTCGCATTAAGCGCCGTGGCCGCAGGGATCATGTTAAGCCTGGGGGCCGCACAGGCCACACCGTTGCTTGGCGCAACGGAAGCGACAACCATCAAGGCGAGTGACCTGGCCGCGAAAGAAAAAGCCTTAACCGACTTTCCGCTCATGACATCGGTAAAATCATCGATTCAAACGCTGCCGAACAGCGAAGTTGAAAAAATCGAGCCGGGTCTGGCGACCAACCCGGCAAACGTGAAGCGCGTGGAAAGCATTCTGTCCGAAAAGGATTGGGAATATCTATTCCCGATGCGCGCGGCAGAATATACCTACTCTAACTTTCTGAAAGCTATTGGTAAATTCCCTGCAGTTTGCGGGACCTATACCGACGGACGCGATAGCGATGCCATATGCCGTAAATCTCTGGCAACCATGTTTGCCCACTTTGCTCAGGAAACCGGTGGCCACGAAAGCTGGCGCGATATTCCCGAGTGGCGCCAGGCGCTGGTTTATCTCCGTGAAGTGGGCTGGGTTGAGGGTCAGAAAGGCGGCTACAACGGGGAGTGTAACCCGGATATCTGGCAGGGGCAGACCTGGCCCTGCGGTAAAGATAAAGACGGCGACTACCTGAGCTACTTTGGCCGCGGCGCAAAACAGCTCTCCTATAACTACAACTACGGTCCGTTCTCCGATGCTATGTACGATGGCGACGTTCGTCCTCTGCTGGATAAACCGGAGCGGGTGGCGGATACCTGGATGAACCTGGCGAGCGCGGTGTTCTTCTTCGTTTACCCGCAGCCGCCGAAGCCCTCTATGCTGCACGTCATCGACGGAACCTGGGTACCAAACGATCATGATAAAGCGAATGGCCTGGTTGAAGGCTTTGGGGTCACCATTCAAATTATCAACGGCGGCGTCGAGTGCGGCGGGGCGGAAGAGAACGCGCAGTCTCTGAACCGTATTGCCTACTACAAAGAGTTCGCAAACTACCTGAAAGTGCCGATTGCTGATGATGAAGTTCTCGGTTGTAAGAATATGAAGCAGTTCGATGAAGGCGGCGCGGGCGCGTTACCGATTTACTGGGAAGAGGATTGGGGATGGAGCCCGGACACCGCTGATGGCAAGACTAACGCCTGCCAGCTGGTGGGCTACCAGACGCCGTATAGCGCCTTTAAACAAGGTGACTATGCGAAGTGCGTCCAGAGCCACTTCAACGTCAATATCATCGACGACACCGGCCAGGCCGAGGATACCACCCCGGCCACGCCTGACGATACCACGCCTGCGCAGGAAACTAACGTGGCGCCGGTTGCGCGTATCGCCGGTCCGATTGGCGCTATCGAAGCGGGCGCCAGGGTTTCCTTGAGCGCGGAGGGCTCTACCGATGCGAATGGCGATAAGCTCACCTATACCTGGATGTCGCAGGACGGTCAGACTATCAGCGGACAGGATAAAGCCGTTATCACCTTTACCGCTCCGGAAAAAGATCGCGATGCGCAATATGTGGTGAGCCTGACGGTAAGCGACGGGACCTTGTCCAGCACGGCAACGTACACCCTGAACGTGAAGGCTAAAGCTGCTGCTGCGGATGAAACGACCGATGGCAAAGACAGCGACACCATCAGCTATCCTTCCTGGAGCAGTACCCAGACCTGGAAAGCGGGCGATATCGTTAATAACCACGGCGCGCTGTATCAGTGTAAACCGCTACCTGAAGGGGCGTGGTGCAACGTGGCGCCGACCTACTATGAGCCCGGCGCAGGCATTGCCTGGGGCGATGCGTGGAAAGCGCTGTAATAGAGATAAATCCGCCAGTGCTTAGCGCTGGCGGGGTGATATGATGCTTTCCTTAGGTAAATTCAGGAGGAAAGCGTGAATATCATTGCGATCATGGGTCCCCACGGCGTCTATTATAAAGACGAACCGATCAAAGAACTGGAAGCCGCCCTGCAACGGCAAGGTTTCCAGACCATCTGGCCGCAAAATAGCGCCGATCTTTTGCAATTTATCGAGCATAATCCGCGGATCTGCGGGGTTATTTTTGACTGGGATGAATACAGCGTTGATCTGTGCAGCGATATCAATCGCTTAAATGAATATCTGCCGCTGTACGCATTTATCAACGCCCATTCGACGATGGACGTCAGCAGCCAGGACCTGCGCATGACGCTATGGTTCTTTGAATACGCGCTGGGGCTGGCGGAAGAGATTGCTACCCGCATAGGTCAATACACCCGCGAATACCTCGACAACATAACCCCGCCGTTTACCAAAGCCTTGTTCAACTATGTGCAGGAGGGGAAATATACTTTCTGTACCCCCGGGCATATGGGCGGCTCGGCATATCAAAAAAGTCCGGTGGGCTGTCTGTTTTATGATTTCTTTGGCGGGAATACCCTAAAGGCCGACGTCTCTATTTCCGTGACGGAGCTGGGATCCCTGCTCGATCATAGCGGTCCGCATCTGGAGGCGGAAGAGTATATTGCCCGCGCATTCGGCGCCGAACAGAGCTATATGGTGACCAACGGAACCTCGACGTCGAATAAGATTGTCGGTATGTATTCCGCTCCGGCGGGCAGCACCCTGCTTATCGATCGCAACTGCCATAAATCGTTGGCTCATTTACTGATGATGAGCGACGTGGTGCCGCTGTGGCTAAAGCCGACGCGCAATGCGCTAGGGATCCTCGGCGGCATACCCAAGCGCGAATTTACCCGCGACAGTATTCAGCAAAAGGTTAATGCGACAGGCGGCGCCGGGTGGCCTGTGCATGCGGTGATCACCAACTCCACCTATGACGGACTGCTGTATAACACCACCTGGATCAAAGAGACCCTCGACGTACCGTCAATCCACTTTGATTCCGCCTGGGTGCCCTATACCCATTTTCATCCGATCTATCAGGGTAAAAGCGGGATGAGCGGCGATCGCATTGCGGGGAAAGTGATCTTTGAAACGCAGTCGACGCATAAAATGCTGGCCGCGCTATCGCAGGCTTCGCTGATTCATATTAAAGGCAGCTATGATGAAGATACCTTCAATGAAGCCTTTATGATGCACACCTCGACCTCCCCGAGCTACCCGATCGTTGCCTCCATTGAGACGGCTGCCGCCATGCTGCGCGGCAACTCCGGCAGACGACTGATTCAGCGTTCGATTGAGCGGGCGCTGGATTTTCGTAAAGAGGTGCAGCGGTTGCGCGAAGAGTCTGACGGCTGGTTTTTTGATATCTGGCAGCCGGAAGAGGTGGGGGAAGCGCAGTGCTGGCCGGTTTCACCCGGAGAAAGGTGGCATGGCTTTCAGGACGCCGATGACGACCATATGTTCCTCGATCCGGTGAAAGTCACCATTCTGACGCCCGGTATGGACGAGCAGGGCAACATGGATAGCGAAGGCATTCCGGCCGCGCTGGTGGCGAAGTTCCTTGATGAGCGCGGCGTGGTGGTAGAAAAAACCGGGCCGTACAACCTGCTGTTCCTGTTCAGTATCGGTATAGATAAAACCCGTGCGATGGGGCTGCTGCGCGGATTGACCGAGTTCAAACGCGCTTACGATCTCAATTTACGGGTGAAAAACATGCTGCCGGATCTGTACGCCGAAGATCCGGATTTTTACCGCAACATGCGTATTCAGGATCTGGCCCAGGGTATTCATCGTCTGATTCGCCAGCACCAGCTCTCGCAGCTGATGCTTAGCGCTTTCGACGTCCTGCCGGAGATGAAAATGACGCCGCATCAGGCCTGGCAGCGGCAGATTAAAGGCGAAGTGGAAACCATTGAACTGGAGAATCTGGTCGGGCGTATTTCAGCGAATATGATCCTACCGTACCCGCCCGGCGTGCCGCTGCTGATGCCCGGCGAGATGATCGCCGAGGAGAGCCGCGCGGTGCTCAATTTTCTGCTTATGCTGTGCTCCATCGGCCGCCACTATCCGGGTTTCGAAACCGATATCCACGGCGCGAAACGCGATGAAGACGGCGTGTACTGGGTTCGAGTCTTAAAAAATGACTAAGCGCTTGCGCACTCACGAACTGAACGAGTAACGTTGTTGGCTTCAACTGGAGGAGTTGTACCATGCTGGGTTTAAAACGGGTTCACCATATCGCCATCATTGCGACGGATTATGCGAAGAGTAAAGCCTTCTACTGCGACATTCTGGGGTTCACCCTGCAGGGCGAGTTCTATCGCCAGGAGCGTGATTCATGGAAGGGCGATCTGGCGCTGAATGGCGAATATGTCATTGAACTCTTTTCATTCCCGTTTCCTCCTGCGCGTCCGAGCCGTCCCGAAGCCTGCGGGCTGCGCCATCTGGCGTTTAGCGTTGATGATGTCGATGCCGCCGTTGCGCATCTTGAGGCCCACGGCGTGGCCTGTGAAGACGTTCGTATCGACCCCTTCACCGGTAAACGATTCACCTTTTTTAACGATCCCGACGGGCTACCGCTGGAGATTTATCAGCAGTAATTCTTGTCAGGGCGTGTTCTGCCGGGTAACGTGCCGGACACGCTTTCCTCAGTTAGTACTCTCATGATGATGATCCCAGACATGGCGCAAACGCTACAGCCGCACCGCCATTTTTTAGTGGCCTTTAGCGGCGGGCTGGATTCGAGCGTGCTCCTGTATCGCCTGGTTTGCTGGCGCGAACAGGATCCTACCGTTCAGCTGCGGGCGATGCATATTCACCACGGCCTCAGCGCGAACGCCGACGATTGGGTGGCGCACTGCCGACAAATATGCCAGCAGTGGCAGGTACCGCTTTTGGTTGAACGGGTGGCGCTCGCCGATGAGGGGCTGGGGATTGAGGCCCACGCGCGTCAGGCGCGCTATCAGGCTTTCCGTTCGGCGCTATTACCCGGCGAAGTGCTGGTGACGGCACAGCATCTTGACGACCAGTGTGAAACCTTTCTGTTGGCGCTTAAGCGGGGGAGCGGCCCAACCGGGCTTTCGGCGATGGCCGGCGAGTCCGATTTTGCCGGGACGAAACTGCTGCGTCCGCTGCTTAACGAAAGCCGCGACTCCCTGCACCGGTGGGCGATAGCCCATCAGCTCAGCTGGATTGAAGACGAAAGTAACCAGGACGACGCCTACGATCGCAATTTTCTCCGCCTGCGAATTGTTCCGCTGCTTAACGCTCGCTGGCCGCACTTCGCCGAGGCCGTAGCGCGCAGCGCCAGCCTGTGCGGCGAGCAGGAACAGCTGCTGGATGAAATGCTCGCGGCGGAGCTGGCAACGCTGGTGGCGGAGGATGGCGCGTTGACTATCGAACCGTTGGCGGCCATGAGTGCCCCTCGTCGGGCCGCGCTGCTGCGCCGCTGGCTGGCTGGGCTCAATGCGCCGATGCCTTCGCGCGAGATGCCGGAGCGTATCTGGCGTGAAGTGGCGATGGCGCGCGAGGATGCGTATCCCTGTCTGCGCCTTGGCCAATTCGCCGTTCGTCGCTATCAGCAACGGCTGCACTGGGTGAAATATCTCCCCGGACAGAGCGAGACGGTGCTGGCGTGGCGCGATATTGCCAGGCCGCTGCCGTTACCCGACGGCCTTGGCGAACTGAAGCTCCTGGCCGGCGGCCCGTTACGCGGCCCGCGCCAGGATGAAGCGGTCACTATTCGTTTTCGCGCCAGCGGTAATCTGCATATCGTCGGCCGCCAGGGCGGCCGCAAGCTGAAGAAAATCTGGCAGGAACTCAACGTTGCGCCCTGGCGGCGCGATACCACGCCGCTGCTGTTTTACGGCGAAACGCTTATCGCCGCAGCCGATGGTCTGTTTATTACCGTCGATGGGAAAGTTCAGGAAGGTGAAGGCGTGCAGATGATGTGGATGAAAACGGGCGGCTGAGCCACCCGTTTTGCTTCAGGACTCGCTAACCACTACCGTACCGATTTCCGGATGGCTGAAGCTGGCGATTTTATCCAGGCGCAGTTCGCGGACGTCACCGGCGAGCTCCACGACGAGATACTCGATATTTTTGCGCGAGATAAGATCGTTGGCCTTCGCTTGCAGCTGTTCGCCATCTTTGAGCTCCAGCGCCAGGACCAGATGGTGCTGACAGGCAAGTTCGAGGTTGTCATAATCATCGCAATTGATGGGTTGATAAGTATCATTCATTGACATAATCGCTCACCAGTAAGTTTGCCGCCGCATATGCGGCCTTTTCCCTGACTGACTCAGCAAGGGCCTGATCCGCCGCAACCTCATTCAATACTTTCAACACGCAACCTAGCGCATCCGGGATATACCCAAGGTCCCCGCTGGCTATTTCCGCATACCGCTTGCGTATTAACTCACAATATTTGTCCACATGCCCTCCTGTCAGCGTTCTGACTTAACCGTGGGATGTAAGTTTAAGCCTACGAAGATAAACTCTGTTTAGCAAGGTGACTATACCATAGTCATTTAAGCAATATCAGCAGGATGAAAGGGGATCCTGCGATTGCTGACAGCCTTTTGCCACCAGTTTCGCTACAATGAACGCCATTTTTATCAGGAGTTTCCTCATGGCGCTGAAAGCGACGATTTATAAAGCGACGGTGAACGTGGCCGACCTGGACCGCAACCAGTTTCTGGATGCCAGTTTGACGCTTGCCCAGCATCCGTCAGAAACCCAGGAGCGCATGATGCTGCGCCTGCTGGCGTGGATGAAATACGCCGACGAGCGTCTGCAGTTTACCCGCGGTTTGTCTTCCGATGATGAAGCTGAACTCTGGCTGCTAAACGATCATCTGGGCGTTGATCTGTGGATCGAACTGGGGCTGCCGGACGAACGGCGGATTAAAAAAGCCTGTTCGCGGGCGCAAGAGGTGGCGCTGTTTGCCTATAATAGCCGGGCGGCAGAAATCTGGTGGCAGCAAAATAAAAGCAAATTGGCACAGTTTTCAAAGCTAACCGTATGGTATTTAGATGATACTCAGCTGGCGCAGCTCAGTGCTTTTGCCGATCGGACAATGTCGCTACAGGCGACTATCCAGGATGGCGCTATCTGGTTATCTGACGCTAAGAATAATCTGGAAATTCATTTAACGGCCTGGCAAACATCCGCATGATTACGATTAGCCGCAGCGTGGCGATTGCGGATGACGAGGTCTCACTTTCCGGGATACGCGCCCAGGGGGCGGGCGGTCAGCATGTCAATAAAGCATCGACGGCTATCCATTTGCGCTTTGATATTAAGGCATCGAGCCTGCCTGAGTATTATAAGGAACGTCTGCTTACCTCCAGCCATCACTTAATTTCTGCCGAGGGTGTGGTTATCATTAAGGCTCAGGAATATCGCAGCCAGGAGATGAATCGCGAAGCGGCGATTGCGCGTCTGGTTGCCTTAATACAAGAATTAACCGCAGTGCAGAAGCGCCGCCGGGAGACGCGGCCGACCAGAGCGTCAAAAGAGCGCCGGCTTGCCTCAAAGGCGCAAAAATCCTCAGTTAAGGCGCTGCGTGGGAAAGTTCGTCATTAAAGGCATGGCGAACCGGTGGAATGGATAATAAGGAATTTACAGTGAAGAAAATCGTATTTTCAGTCGTGGCTGCATGCTCGCTTTTTGCCCTATTCGGCTGTAACCATCGCGCGGAGATGGACACGCTACAACCGGCGCCGATGGAAGAGCTAAAGCCGATGCAGCAGAGCTGGCGCGGCGTGCTGCCGTGTGCCGACTGCGAAGGTATCGAAACTTCGCTCTTTCTTGAGAAAGACGGCACCTGGGTGATGAACGAGCGGTATCAGGGCGTCAGTCGCGAGCCTTCCTCCTTTGCTTCCTATGGCACCTGGGCGCGCACGGCCGATAAGCTGGTGCTGACCGACAGCAAAGGCGAGAAGTCTTACTATCGGGCGAAGGGCGACAAGCTGGAAATGCTCGATCGCGACGGTAATCCCATCGAGTCTACGCTGAACTATACGCTTGAGTCAGTCAAATCCAGCCTGCCCATCACGCCAATGGCGATGCGCGGAATGTACTTCTATATGGCGGATGCCGCGACCTTTACCGATTGCGCAACCGGCAAGCGAGTGGCAGTCGCGAATAACGCGCAGCTCGAGCGTGATTATGCCGCGGCGCGCGGAACGGATACTCGCCCGGTGCTGCTGGTGGTTGAGGGGCACTTTACGCTGGAAGCGAACCCGGATTCGGGAGCGCCGGTTAAAGTTCTGGCGGTGGATTCACCAGGCAAGTTTTATCAAAAAGAAGACTGTAATTCTCGTTAGTTAATTGAGTCCTACGAGACGGCTTGTCTTGATATAAATTCCCAATTTAAGATGCCCGATATACTGCAATTGTGTTTCGGGCTTAAAGTTTGCCACGTCCCCCTCACGCATATGAAGCAGGTCTGATGGGCTAATCCAGCCCGGTTGAGCCAGGGTCAGCGGGTGTCCGGCCTTCGCGAAGGCATCGCTGACAAACTCAGAACAAAACCACATTTTTTTGTCCCCGGAAACGGCATCGCTAAGCTGCGCTTTGGCCAGGCCATTCACGCACTGCTGGCGGAAATCCTTCGAAAAGGGATTCAGGGAGCAGAGCTGTTTGGTTACCATAAAGGGCACAAATTCAATGATGCCGCGATAGTTATAGCCGCTGTTTCTGTTTTTATAGGCGAAATTTTTAATGCCGGCGGCTTGTTGCGGCGTAAGGTCAGGCGCTCTTAGGGCAAACAGCTTATCGCTGTGCTGCATCGCTTGCTGGAGCGGAATAATCTGCACCCCAGCGCCGGTTGCCTCTGCAACCTGGTTATCACCGATATAGATAGCGACATGGCCAACGGAGGATGCGCTAAAAGCACGAATCCCCAGGGACGTCACGCCAATGCTGGAAGAGAAAAGGAGATCGCCGGGGAGCAGGTCTTGTGCGTTAATTTCAGTCAGCGTGTTATTAGCCACCGAGCTCTGGCGCTGAAGTTTAACTGCCCATTGCTGCGATGGTGGCTTAATAGCGGAAGCGGAAGGCGCGGACCGGCTGACGTCTACCGTGCAGGCCGAAAGTAAAAACAATGCGGGAAAAAGCAGGACATAATTTGCCCATTGTTTAGCCATGATTACAATCCCTGTAAAAAAGAGGCTCTGAAACCAGAGCCTCTTTTGGCGTTAACCTTTAATTTGTTGTACCAGGTAATTCACGATATCGCCGGTTTTAATCAGCTGCTTCTCGCCGCTGCGACGATATTTATATTCAATATCGTCGTTGTCGAGGTTACGGTCGCCCAGCACGATGGTGTGCGGAATACCGATAAGCTCCATATCGGCGAACATCACGCCCGGACGCTCTTTACGGTCGTCCATCAGCACGTCGATACCCAGCGCGCTCAGCTCTGCGTACAGCTTCTCGGCCAGCTCCTGCACGCGGTAGGATTTATGCATGTTCATCGGCAGAATCGCAACCTGGAACGGGGCGATAGCGTCCGGCCACAGAATCCCGCGATCGTCAAAGTTCTGCTCAATGGCGGCCGCCACCACGCGCGTCACACCGATACCGTAGCAGCCCATCGTCAGGATCTGGTTACGGCCATCTTCGCCCTGTACGGAGGCTTTCATCGCTTCAGAGTACTTGGTACCCAGCTGGAAGATGTGGCCCACTTCGATACCGCGTTTAATCAGCAGCGTACCTTTACCATCCGGGCTCGGGTCACCCGCCACGACGTTACGGATATCAGCCACTTCAGGGGTGGCGACGTCGCGATCCCAGTTGATGCCGAAGTAGTGTTTCCCGTCGATGTTAGCGCCCGCGGCGAAATCGCTCATTGCGGCAACGGTACGGTCGATAATCACCGGAATGGGCATATTAACCGGGCCCAGAGAACCGGGACCTGCCTGCACCAGCGCGCGGATCTCTTCTTCGGTAGCGAAGGTCAGCGGGCTGGCGACCTGTGGCAGTTTTTCCGCTTTAACTTCGTTCAGCTCATGATCGCCGCGAACCAGCAGGGCAATTAGCGGAGACTTGCTGTCTTCTACCGCTTTGACCAGCAGGGTTTTCGCCGTTTTCTCAATCGGCAGATTGAACTGCTCAACCAGCTCGGCGATGGTTTTGGCGTTCGGCGTATCGACCAGCGTCATTTCCTGAGTGGCGGCCGCGCGCGGCTCTTTCGGCGCAACGGCTTCGGCGAACTCAATATTGGCCGCGTAGTCGGAAGAGTCAGAGAAGATCACGTCATCTTCGCCGCTCTGCGCCAGCACCTGGAATTCGTGAGATGCGCTACCGCCGATAGAACCGGTGTCAGCCTGTACCGCACGGAAATCCAGGCCCATACGGCTGAAGATTTTGCTGTACGCGGCGTACATCGCGTCGTAGGTTTCCTGCAGAGATTCCTGAGAGGTATGGAAAGAGTAAGCATCTTTCATCAGGAATTCACGGGAACGCATCACGCCGAAACGCGGGCGCACTTCGTCACGGAATTTGGTCTGAATCTGATAGAAGTTCAGCGGCAGCTGTTTGTAAGAGCTCAGCTCGTTACGAATCAGGTCGGTGATCACTTCTTCATGAGTCGGGCCGAGTACGAACGGACGTTCGCCACGGTCAGCAATACGCAGCAGTTCCGGGCCGTACTGTTCCCAGCGACCACTCTCTTGCCACAGCTCAGAGGGCTGAACTACCGGCATTAACACCTCGATTGCACCGGCGTTATTCATCTCTTCACGCACGATGTTTTCGACTTTTTTCAGGACGCGCACGCCGGTCGGCAGCCAGGTATATAACCCGGAGGCCAGCTTGCGGATCATCCCGGCGCGCAGCATCAGCTGATGGCTGATAACCTCGGCGTCGGCAGGTGTCTCCTTCAGAGTGGAGAGCAGGTATTGGCTAGTACGCATGTTGTTACGGTTCCATTTGGACGATCGATACAGACTGGGAGCCAGCCTGACACAAAAAAGTGGTTTAGTTTACCAGTGTGGCAAAGATGCCAAAAGAGAGGAAAATAAAATTAGCGTGGTTCGAGAGAAAAGACTTCAAAACCGGACGAAATCACCCGCCAGCGCACGTTAAAATCCAGCAGCCAGACGGCGTAGGTCTTTCCCGGGTCTTCTTCTTTACGATATGCCGGGCGCGGATCTTGCGCCAGAACTTCGCTAATAAACATCTTAAGTCGGGGATAGCGCTTTTCCAGTTCTAAAAGCCGGGCTTCTGTTTCTGGCGTGAAGCTCACCGCCACTTCCGCCTGCGGTGCCTGCTGCGCGTAGCTCGCGCTGGCTTCCGGCAGCGCTTCGGCAAAGGGCAGGTAAGGTTTGATATCCACGACCGGCGTACCATCCACCAGGTCCAGACTACCGAGTTCCAGAACGACGTGTTCTTTCTGGCAGCGAATACCTTTTAGCTCGACCAGCGACATACCGATTGGATTAGGACGAAAGGTCGAACGGGTGGCGAAAACGCCCATCCGCGCATTACCGCCGAGGCGGGGAGGGCGCACGGTCGGGCGCCAGCCGCCTTCCATGGTCTGATGAAACACAAACAGGATCCACAGATGGCTGAAGTTTTCCAGGCCACGTACGGCATCGGCCTGGTTATAGGGGGGCAGAAGATGTAATTCGCCGCCGCCGTTTTTAACCAGCCCAGGCTGGCGGGGAACGGCAAATTTTTCTTTATAGGGCGAGCGAATAACGCCTATCTGCGCAAACTGAAAATCACTCATTGCGCCGTAACGTTAAGCGCTGAACCAAGGCAGACGGCCTGGCGGTAGCAGCCCGGAGTTCCGCTGGTCACTTCGCAGCGGTGCAGCAGCACGGCATTGGCTTTCATTTTTGCCGCGTTAATCTGCATGCGCTTGCGCGCCGTCGGGATATTGGGCGGAGAGTCTTGATTCGAGGCCTGGCATGATTCACCGGTGACTTCGCCGAGTTCGCGGAAAGGTTTACCCACCAATTCTGTTGCATCGGTATAGATTCTTACCGGGGCCGGACGCGTCGCTTTCGGTTTTGCCGGTTCCGATTTGGCAGGCGGGGTTACGGTGCTTTGTACAGGCTCGACGGGAGATCTGCTTAGCATAGAACAACCGCTTAACATGAGTGCTAACAAACAGACCGGTAAAGCACGCATAGTATTTCCTCAATAAATAATAAAACAGGGCGCTATTGAATCAGGTGCTTGCATAAATGACAAGACGGGCATAAAGCCCGTCCTGAATGATATTACGCTGAGAAAAGATTACCAGCCTTTCACCGCACCGCCGTTAAAGATTTTGTTAGCCGCTTCGTAAACTTCATCACTCTGATAGGCCTGAACAAATTTCTTAACATTTTCCGCATCTTTGTTGTCTTCGCGAGCGACAATCAGATTCACGTACGGAGACTCTTTACCTTCCACAAAAATACCGTCTTTTGCCGGCGTTAAGCCAATCTGGCTGGCATAGGTGGTATTGATAACCGCCAGAGCGATTTGCGCATCATCCAGAGAGCGCGGCAGCTGCGGGGCTTCCAGCTCAACAATTTTCAGGTTTTTCGGGTTTTCAATAATATCCAGAGAGGTTGGCAGCAGACCAACGCCTTCTTTCAGTTTGATCAGGCCAACCTGTTGCAGCAGCAGCAGAGAGCGGCCAAGGTTGGTGGGATCGTTAGGAATCGCAACCTGAGAGCCCGGCTGCAGTTCGTCCAGCGATTTGATTTTTTTCGAATAACCCGCAATCGGGTAAACAAAAGAGTTACCTACGGAAACCAGCTTGTAGCCGCGGTCTTTGATTTGCTGGTCAAGATACGGTTTATGCTGGAAGGCGTTAACGTCGATATCGCCTTTGCTCAGCGCTTCGTTCGGCAGAACGTAGTCGTTGAAGGTCACCAGTTCGACATCAAGGCCGTATTTTTCTTTTGCTACTTTCTGCGCGACTTCCGCAACCTGCTGCTCCGCACCGACGATAACGCCGACTTTAATATGGTTAGGATCTTTTTCGTCCTGACCGCAACCCACCAGAGCCAGAGAACCGATTAACGCGCCGACTGCCGCAAAGGTTTTGAAATTAAAGGCCATGTTATTTCCTTCCTGTAAGATTCTGTATTGTGTGTAATGTTATTTGTGAGTCACAGCCCGGACGATACGATCGCCTGAGAATTGGATTAAGTACACCAGAATAACCAGCAGCACCAGTACGGTATTCATTACCGTTGCATTGTAGCCGATATAACCGTACTGATAGCCAATCTGCCCGAGACCACCGGCACCCACGGCGCCGCCCATCGCGGAATAGCCGACCAGCGTAATGAGCGTGATGGTTGCCGCATTCACCAGGCCCGGCAGCGCTTCCGGCAGCAGAACCTTACGCACGATCTGCATCGGCGTTGCGCCCATGGCGCGGGATGCTTCGATAAGGCCGGTGGGGATCTCCAGCAGGGCGTTTTCCACCATACGGGCGATAAACGGCGCGGCGCCGACCGTCAGCGGAACGATAGCCGCCTGCAGGCCGATCGACGTGCCAACGATCACGCGAGTGAATGGGATCATCCACACCAGCAGGATAATAAAAGGAATCGAGCGGAAAATATTCACCACCGCCGAAAGCGTGCGGTAGAGCTTCGCATTAGCGACAATTTGCCCCGGACGGGTGACGTACAGCAGCACGCCGACCGGCAGGCCGAGAACAAAACCGAAGAAGCCGGAGACAAACGTCATGGCCAGCGTTTCCCATACGCCGCGAACCAGCAGCCAAATCATTGGTTCAGACATATCCCAGTACCTCTACTTTTACATGGTGTTCCTGTAGCCAGGCGATTGCGGCCTGGGTATCTTCCTGCGTGCCGTGCATCTCAGTGAGCATAATGCCGAACTTGACGCCGCCCGCGTAATCCATCTGCGCACTAATAATGTTGTTATTCACATTAAAACGACGGGCAGTCTCAGAAAGAAGCGGGGCATCAACGGAGTGACCCGTAAACTCCATGCGCAGCATGGGCACGCTATCGGGAAGCGCTTCAGGTTTAAGGCGGGCCTGATAATCATCCGGGATATCAAGGTGCAGCGTTGACTGAATAAACTGTTGCGCCAGCGGGGTTTTGGGATGAGAGAAGACCTCACTCACCGTATCCTGTTCAATCAGCTGGCCGTTGCTGATAACGGCAACGCAATCGCAGATGCGTTTGACGACATCCATTTCATGGGTAATCAGCAAAATCGTCAGGCCCAGGCGACGGTTGATATCTTTCAGCAGTTCCAGAATCGAACGCGTAGTGGCCGGGTCCAGAGCGCTGGTGGCTTCGTCGCAGAGCAGGACTTTTGGATTGCTCGCCAGCGCACGGGCGATGGCCACGCGCTGTTTTTGACCGCCGGAGAGATTTGCCGGATAGCTATCGTGTTTATCCCCCAGACCGACGAGATCGAGCAGCTCGGTCACCCGGCGCTTGATTTCATCTTTCGGCGTATTGTCGAGCTCCAGAGGCAACGCCACGTTGCCGAATACGGTGCGTGAGGCAAGCAGGTTAAAGTGCTGGAAGATCATGCCAATCTGGCGACGGGCGCGAGTGAGCTCTTTTTCTGACAGCGCCGTTAGTTCCTGGCCGCCCACCTGTACGCTGCCCTGCGTTGGACGTTCGAGCAGGTTAACGCAGCGGATTAACGTACTTTTACCCGCGCCGGAAGCGCCGATGACGCCATAAATTTGCCCGGCGGGGACATGCAGGCTGACATCGTTCAGCGCCTGTATGCTGCGATTTCCCTGCTGGAACACTTTGGTAATATTCGAAAGTTTAATCATCAGTTATTTATTATCGTTTAGCCGTTTGCCGTGGCATTTTCTTCTGCCGTGTCCAGGCGATGCCTGTCAATGAAATGGATGTTAAGGCATCCAGACGTCTAAATCAATCTGACTCTGTATAATGAGCACTTTCTTGCGTCCGGAAACATGCGATACTACGCGCATTAGCCTTTATCAGGAGCAAACCGGTGGCAATGTCAGTACCCGCAATTTTTCTTGACCGTGATGGCACGATTAATGTCGATCACGGCTATGTCCATGAAATCGACAACTTTGAATTTATCGATGGCGTCATTGACGCAATGCGTCAATTAAAGGAGATGGGTTACGCGCTGGTGCTGGTGACCAACCAGTCCGGTATCGCCCGCGGTAAGTTTACTGAAGAGCAGTTTGAAACGCTGACGGAGTGGATGGACTGGTCGCTGGCCGATCGCGGCGTTGATCTGGATGGCATCTATTATTGTCCGCACCACCCGCAGGGAACCGTTGAAGAGTTTCGCCAGACCTGCGACTGCCGCAAGCCGCATCCGGGTATGCTGATTTCGGCGCGCGACTATCTGCATATTGATATGGCGGCTTCCTTTATGGTTGGCGATAAAGTCGAAGATATGCAGGCAGCTCTGGCGGCCAATGTCGGCACGAAAGTATTAGTGCGCACCGGCAAGCCGATGACCCCAGAAGCCGAAAGTGCCGCTGATTGGGTGCTTAATAGCCTGGCAGACCTGCCGGATGCTATCAAAAAGCAGCAAAAATAAGCGTTATGTATAAAAGGTGAGCGGTTGAAATAAAATTGCATTTTACCGCTTGTCACCGCCGAATAACTCCCTATAATGCGCTCCCACTGACACGGCAGATGTGAATCACTTCACAAACAACCGGGTCGGTTGAAGAGAAAAAATCCTGAAATAACGGGTTGACTCTGAAAGAGGAAAGCGTAATATACGCC
>NZ_VOJB01000103.1:0-18026 GCF_007910085.1 Klebsiella sp. ME-303
TTAAGCAAACGGTGATTTTGAAAAATGGGTAACAACGTCGTCGTACTGGGCACCCAATGGGGTGACGAAGGTAAAGGGAAGATCGTCGATCTCCTGACTGAACGGGCTAAATATGTTGTGCGCTATCAGGGCGGTCACAACGCCGGCCATACTCTCGTAATCAACGGTGAAAAAACCGTCCTCCATCTCATTCCATCAGGTATTCTTCGCGAGAATGTCACCAGCATCATCGGTAACGGTGTCGTGCTTTCTCCGGCTGCGCTGATGAAAGAGATGAAAGGTCTGGAAGACCGTGGTATCCCTGTCCGCGAGCGTCTGCTGCTTTCTGAAGCGTGCCCGCTTATCCTCGAATATCACGTTGCGCTGGATGTTGCGCGTGAAAAAGCGCGCGGCGCGAAAGCTATCGGTACGACCGGTCGCGGTATCGGCCCGGCTTACGAAGATAAAGTGGCTCGCCGCGGTCTGCGCGTTGGCGATCTGTTTGATAAAGCCACCTTCGCTGAGAAACTGAAAGAAGTGATGGAATATCACAACTTCCAGCTGGTGAATTTCTACAAAGCTGAAGCGGTTGACTACCAGAAAGTTCTCGATGACGTCATGGCGATTGCCGACATCCTGACCGCGATGGTTGTTGACGTTTCCGATCTGCTTGACCAGGCGCGCAAGCGTGGCGATTTCGTCATGTTTGAAGGCGCACAGGGTACGCTGCTCGATATCGATCACGGTACCTATCCGTACGTAACCTCTTCCAACACCACCGCAGGTGGCGTGGCGACCGGCTCCGGTCTGGGTCCGCGTTATGTAGACTACGTTCTGGGTATTATCAAAGCCTACTCCACTCGCGTAGGTGCGGGTCCGTTCCCGACTGAGCTGTTTGATGAAACCGGCGAGTTCCTGTGCAAGCAGGGTAACGAGTTTGGCGCTACCACCGGCCGTCGTCGTCGTACCGGCTGGCTGGATGCCGTAGCGGTGCGCCGCGCGGTGCAGATTAACTCCCTGTCCGGTTTCTGCCTGACTAAGCTGGACGTCCTGGACGGCCTGAAAGAAGTTAAAATCTGCGTAGCCTACCGGATGCCGGATGGCCGCGAAGTGACGACCACTCCGCTGGCTGCTGACAACTGGGAAGGCATCGAGCCGATTTACGAAACCATGCCGGGCTGGTCTGAAACCACCTTTGGCGTGAAAGAGCGCAGCGGTCTGCCGCAGGCAGCGCTGAACTACATCGCACGCATTGAAGAGCTGACCGGCGTACCGGTTGATATTATCTCTACCGGTCCTGACCGTACCGAGACGATGATTTTGCGCGATCCGTTCGACGCATAACGATCTCCAGGGGCGCCGTTAAGGCGCCTCTTGTTTTTGCTGTTCGCCCGCCCCATTTAAATAAATTAGCGGCCTGAGCGCTGGCTGGTTTATCATCAATAGTAATTGTCTACCGACGCACTCTGTTTTTCTTTTCCCTGAGGTTGATTGTGCAGTTAACGAGTTTCACTGATTACGGATTACGCGCGCTGATTTATATGGCGTCGCTACCGGATGGAAGAATGACCAGCATCTCCGAAGTGACGGAGGTTTACGGCGTTTCCCGTAATCATATGGTTAAAATAATCAATCAGCTAAGTCGCGTGGGGTACGTGACGGCGGTACGGGGAAAAAACGGGGGAATTCGTCTGGGGAAACCGGCAAATATGATTCGCGTGGGTGATGTTGTTCGCGATCTGGAGCCGCTCTCGTTGGTCAACTGCAGCAGCGAATTTTGCCATATTACGCCCGCCTGTCGTCTGAAACAGGCGCTTGCTGAAGCCGCGCAAAGTTTTCTCAAGGAACTGGATAACTACACGCTGGCCGATTTGGTTGAAAAGAATCAACCGCTTTATAAATTATTGCTGGTGGAGTGACGTAAACTTCACTGGAGATGACAACGGAGGAACCGACATGTCACAAGATCCTTTCCTGGACCGCGAATCTGAAAAATACGCTAATCCAATCCCGAGCCGGGAATTTATCCTCGATCATTTAGCAAAACGCGAAAAACCGGCTAGCCGAGATGAGCTGGCAATAGAGCTGAATATTGAAGGCGAAGAACAACAAGAAGCATTGCGCCGCAGACTGCGCGCAATGGAACGCGATGGTCAGCTGGTCTTTACGCGTCGTCAGTGCTATGCGCTGCCGGAACGTCTTGACCTGCTGAAAGGGACCGTTATCGGTCATCGCGATGGTTATGGCTTCCTGCGCGTTGAAGGCCGTAAAGATGACCTGTATCTGTCGTCCGAGCAGATGAAAACCTGTATTCACGGCGATCAGGTGCTGGCGCAGCCGCTGGGCGCCGACCGTAAAGGCCGTCGCGAAGCGCGTATTGTCCGCGTACTGGTGCCAAAAACGGGCCAGATTGTGGGCCGCTACTTTACCGATGCGGGCGTTGGCTTCGTGGTGCCGGATGACAGCCGCCTGAGCTTCGATATCCTGATCCCCCCGGAACAGATCATGGGCGCGCGGATGGGGTTTGTGGTGGTGGTTGAGCTGACCCAGCGCCCAACCCGCCGCACCAAAGCGGTCGGCAAGATCGTTGAGGTCCTCGGCGACAATATGGGTACCGGCATGGCGGTCGATATGGCCCTGCGCACCCATGAAATTCCCTACGTCTGGCCGCCAGCGGTCGAAAAACAGGTCGCCGGCCTGAAAGAACAGGTACCGGAAGAGGCGAAACAAGGGCGCGTTGATTTACGCAGCCTGCCGCTGGTCACCATTGATGGCGAAGACGCCCGTGACTTTGATGATGCCGTGTACTGCGAGAAGAAACGCGGCGGTGGCTGGCGTCTGTGGGTGGCGATCGCCGATGTGAGCTACTACGTGCGCCCGGGTACGCCGCTGGATGGCGAAGCGCGCAGCCGCGGCACGTCGGTCTACTTCCCGTCTCAGGTGGTTCCGATGCTGCCTGAAGTGCTCTCTAACGGCCTGTGTTCACTGAATCCTCAGGTCGACAGGCTCTGTATGGTTTGTGAAATGACGATTTCGGCCAAGGGGCGTCTGACCGGCTTCAAATTCTACGAAGCGGTGATGAGCTCCCATGCCCGTCTGACCTATACCAAAGTCTGGCATATGCTGCAGGGCGACCAGGATCTGCGTGAGCAGTACGCGCCGCTGGTTAAGCATATTGAAGAGCTGCATAACCTCTACAAAGTGCTGGACGGCGCGCGTGAAGAGCGCGGCGGTATCTCATTTGAGAGTGAAGAAGCTAAATTCATCTTTAATGCTGAACGCCGCATTGAACGTATTGAGCAGACTCAGCGTAACGACGCGCACAAGCTGATTGAAGAGTGCATGATCCTGGCGAACATCTCCGCTGCGCGCTTCGTTGAGAAGGCCGAGGAACCGGCGCTGTTCCGTATCCATGACAAACCGAGTACGGAAGCGATTACCGCATTCCGTTCGGTGCTCGCGGAGCTGGGGCTTGAGCTGCCTGGCGGCAACAAGCCGGAGCCGCGCGACTATGCGGAATTACTGACCTCTATCGCCGATCGTCCGGATGCAGAGATGCTGCAAACTATGCTGCTGCGGTCGATGAAACAGGCGATATACGACCCGGAAAACCGCGGTCACTTTGGTCTGGCGCTGCAATCCTATGCTCACTTCACCTCGCCGATTCGCCGCTATCCTGACCTTTCGCTGCATCGCGCGATCAAGTATTTACTGGCGAAAGAGCAGGGACATAAAGGCAATAGCACCGAGACCGGCGGCTGGCACTACAGCATGGACGAGATGCTGCAGCTGGGGGCGCACTGTTCGATGACCGAGCGTCGTGCTGATGAAGCGACGCGCGATGTTTCGGACTGGCTGAAGTGTGATTTCATGCTGGATCAGGTGGGTAACGTCTTTAAGGGCGTGATTGCCAGCGTGACCGGCTTTGGTTTCTTCGTCCGTCTGGATGAGCTGTTTATTGATGGTCTGGTGCACGTCTCTTCCCTCGATAACGACTACTACCGCTTCGATCAGGTCGGACAGCGTCTGATTGGTGAATCCGGCGGCCAGACCTATCGACTGGGCGATCGCGTGGAAGTGCGCGTTGAAGCGGTCAACATGGACGAGCGTAAAATTGACTTCTCGCTTATCTCCAGCGAGCGCGCGCCGCGCAACGTCGGTAAGACCGAGCGTGAAAAAGCGAAGAAGGGCGGCGCAGGTAAATCTTCCGGACGACGCCGTCAGGCGGGCAAGCAGGTAAACTTCGAGCCGGATAGCGCATTCCGCAAACAGAAAGGTCAGTCTCAGCCGAAAGCCGCTCAGCCAAAAGGCGAGAAGAAAGCGAAGAAGCCGTCGGAGAAAACCCAGAAGATAGCCGCAGCGACCAAAGCCAAGCGCGCGGCGAAGAAAAAGAATATCGCTGAGTAGTGCGATTCCCTTTCCCCCCGCACCTCCCGACATCGTGGCGGGGCGGGGGGAAGGGAACGGATAACAGAACCTAAACGAGTAGATAAATGAGTGAAATGATTTACGGCATCCACGCGGTGCAGGCACTGCTGGAGCGCGCTCCTGAACGTTTTCAGGAAGTCTTTATTCTGAAAGGCCGTGAGGATAAGCGCCTTATGCCGCTGATCCATGCCCTGGAAGCGCAGGGCGTGGTGATTCAGGTCGCCAGCCGCCAGTTTCTGGATGAGAAAAGCGAAGGCGCCGTTCATCAGGGAATTATTGCCCGCGTGAAGCCCGGACGTCAGTATCAGGAGAACGATCTGCCGGATCTGATCGCCTCTCTCGATCAGCCGTTCTTTTTGATCCTTGACGGCGTGACCGATCCGCACAACCTCGGCGCCTGTTTACGTAGTGCTGACGCCGCTGGCGTGCATGCGGTGATTGTCCCCAAAGATCGTTCTGCGCAGCTGAATGCCACGGCGAAAAAAGTGGCCTGCGGCGCGGCGGAAAACGTCCCGCTGATCCGCGTCACCAACCTGGCGCGTACCATGCGTCTGCTGCAGGAAGAGAACGTCTGGATCGTCGGTACCGCCGGTGAGGCCGATCATACGCTGTTCCAGAGCAAAATGACCGGATCGCTGGCGCTGGTCATGGGGGCGGAAGGCGAAGGCATGCGCCGCCTGACCCGGGAGCACTGCGACGAGTTGATCAGCATCCCGATGGCCGGTAGCGTGTCGTCGCTGAACGTATCGGTAGCCACCGGTATTTGCCTGTTTGAAGCGGTACGCCAGCGCAGCTAATCTCTTCTTTCCAAATAAGCCATTCTCTGGAATGGCTTATCTTCTTCAGTTCTGACCACCTTCTCGCTCTATCCGACGGGCAATGTCGAGACCTCTTTCAACATAGTTCAGGACCTGGCTCAAGGGTAATTCCTCTCCCGGTTCATCTCCCGTTTGCTCGAGGAATTTAAGCTGCGCGCCTCGATTCTTTAATACTTTGATGAGATTAAGAAAACTTCCAATAGGATTCTGCTCTTCCAGAATGTCATCGCAGATTTTGTTTTCATCAAATGAGGTGACGTAACCGGAAGCGTTCAGGTTCTGTTTGATAGCGCTCATCGCGAGATGAGGAAGATGGTGGTGGATAAGCGGAATATAGTTCGGCGCATTTTGCCGATCTTCAATAATTAAATGAATCATGAAATTCCCTTTCTGATTGTGAGAGAACTTTATAACAGAGTTCTCTGACGGAAAGTGCGCCGTTGTCCATACTTATGGATAGAGCCATTGAAGGAGGGAAACATAATGCACTGGCAAACTCATACCGTATTTAATCAACCCTCGCCGCTATGTAACAGTAACTTATTCCTGTCCGATACCGCCCTGCGTGAAGCCGTCATCCGCGAAGGCGCGGGCTGGGATGGCGATCTGCTGGCGAGCATTGGCCAACAGCTGGGGACGGCCGAATCGCTGGAACTGGGGCGCCTGGCCAACAGCAATCCGCCGGAACTGCTGCGCTATGACGCAACGGGATCGCGTCTTGACGATGTTCGTTTCCATCCCGCCTGGCATTTACTGATGCAGGGGCTGTGCGCTAACCGGGTACATAATCTTGCCTGGCAGGAAGAGGCTCGCGAAGGTGCCTTCGTTGCCCGCGCTGCCCGCTTTATGCTGCATGCGCAGGTCGAGGCGGGCACCCTGTGCCCCACTACCATGACCTTTGCCGCTATTCCATTGCTGCAGCGCTCCTTACCCGAGACTTTTAGCGACTGGCTATCGCCGCTATTAAGCGATCGCTACGATCCGCACCTTGTGCCGGGTAATCAGAAACGCGGGCTGCTTATCGGGATGGGGATGACGGAAAAGCAGGGCGGGTCCGATGTCCTGAGCAACACGATGCGAGCGGAGAAAAGCGCAGAAGGCTTTTATCATCTGATCGGTCATAAATGGTTTTTCTCGGTACCGCAGAGCGATGCTCATCTGGTGCTGGCTCAGGCGCCGGCGGGCCTCTCCTGCTTTTTTGTTCCGCGCCTGTTGCCGGATGGACAGCGTAACGGCGTACATCTGGAAAGGCTGAAAGATAAATTAGGTAACCGCGCGAACGCCAGCAGCGAAGTCGAGTTTTTCAATGCCTGCGGCTGGCTGGTCGGGGAAGAGGGCGATGGCGTCCGGCAAATTCTCAAAATGGGCGGCCTGACCCGTTTTGACTGCGCGCTGGGTAGCCATGCGCTGATGCGCCGGGCCTATTCGGTAGCGCTATACCATGCTCTGCAGCGTCAGGCATTTGGTAAAAATCTGGTCGATCAGCCGATAATGCGTCAGGTTCTGGGGCAGATGGCGCTGCGGCTGGAAGGACAAACCGCCTTTCTGTTCCGCCTGGCGAGGGCCTGGGACAGGCGCGACGATGTGCAGGAAGCGCTATGGGCAAGGCTGTTCACGCCCGCCGCGAAATTTGCTGTCTGCAAATCCGGGATCGCGTTCGTCGCCGAGGCGATGGAGGTACTGGGTGGCTCAGGCTATTGTGAAGAGAGTGAATTACCGCGTTTGTACCGTGAAATGCCGGTAAACAGCATCTGGGAAGGTTCCGGTAATATTATGTGTCTGGACGTGATGCGGGTTCTGATGAAGCAGCCGGCGGCGCTCGAACTTCTGGCGGCGGAGTGCGCGGAAGTGAAAGGGCAAAATCGTCATTTCGATCGGACGTGGCGGCAGCTGCAGCAGTGGCTACGGCGGCCGCTGGAAGAGCAGGGGCGGGAGATTACCCGGCTGGTCTATATGCTGGGCGTTGGGGCGCAGCTATTACGCTTCGCGTCACCGCCGCTGGCCGAGGCCTGGTGCCGTATGATGCTCGACGCGCGCGGCGGCATGCGCCTGGATGAGCAGACGCTGGATGACTTACTGTTACGGGCAACGGGGCGTGGACGACAGGCGCCTCAGGCATAAAGAATGGCCTGTACCCGCCAGTTATCCGGCTGCTGCTCCTCGTACATCTGGACGATGCGATACCAGGAGGCGCCCTGCTCATCGGCCTGCACGGCGATAGCGTGTTCAACATCCTGCTGGCTGCCCGAGATGTTGTTAACGCAAATCAGGCCAATTTCGTTCAGGCCCGTTACGCAGTCAGCGCTGGCAAACTCCGCTGACTGCGCGGAAGTATTGGCCGTGACGGTGGTCAACATCAGGCTGGGTAGGGTAAAAGTTCGTTTCATCGTCAGCTCCATTTCACATAGTCCTGAGGGCAGTCCGTTGCTAACGTTCTGCCTGGTTACAGCTGGCCGAACGTTATTATGCACAGAAGAACGTGAATGGATGCAAAGCAGTGTAAAGCTGGCTTAAAGGTTGACCGCTATTTACGGTACAAAATTGCCTGCGAATACCACTGGCCCGGAACCATGGTGTCATCAATCATTATGATGACGTAGTAATCCGCTTTAGCCGCCTCAGCTTTGACCTTTAGCGCAGCCTCGACATCCATCGGTGAGCCGTACATTAATACGCTCACCGTCCCCATCTTCTGCAGACCCGCCGTCTGATTACGCTGGATCTCTTGTGGATGGTCGGTTGCCGGCGGCGGCGCCTTTGGCGTCCCCTGTAGGGCGCTACAGCCGGTTAAAGCGATTGCCATTAACCACGGTGCAAACCTACGCATAACCATATCTCGTTTCCTGTTAGTCATAGTGTAGTGGTAGCCTGAATGTCATTTCCGGGGAATGTTCCCAAATTGTTATCCCGTACGCGATTTTCGAATGAAAATATCGTGAAAGCGTAATCTGGTTCTCAAGATTATGAATCATGTGCGAACGAGCGACTTGAGTAATAACATAACATCACTTGAGAGAAAGGAGACGGTAAATGATCGCACTAGAAATGCGTAACCTTGCGGGTGGGGAGGTTCTCCATGCGTACCCGCAGGGCGCCGCGGATACGGCGCTGCCTTGCATTGTCTTTTATCATGGTTTTACCTCTTCTAAGCTGGTCTACAGCTATTTTGCCGTTGCGCTTGCAGAGGCGGGGTTTCGGGTGATTATGCCTGATGCAGCGGAACACGGCGCGCGCTACCGGGGAGACGAACAGGGGCGGATGCAGCGCTTCTGGCCGATTCTGATGAACAATTTTATTGAATTTCCGGCACTACAGGAGGCGATTCGGGATCGGGGATGGCTTGCTGACGACAGGCTGGCGGTGGCAGGCGCATCGATGGGCGGAATGACGGCATTAGGGATTATGACCCACCACCCGGAGCTGAAAAGCGTAGCCTGCCTGATGGGGTCAGGCTATTTCAGTTCGCTCTCGCAGGCGCTTTTCCCTTCGCCTTCGTTCGATGCAGAACAGCTGGTGGCGTGGGACGTCAGCCAGCAGCTGGCGACCCTGGCCAGCCGTCCGCTGCTGCTCTGGCACGGCGATGAAGATGATGTCGTGCCGCCGGGGGAAACCTTCCGCCTGCAGCAGGCGCTGCAGCAAAACGCGCTGGCCGACAATTTAACCTGCCTCTGGCAGAAAGGCGTCCGCCACCGCATTACGCCGGAAGCGTTAGCCGCGACGGTGGACTTTTTTCAACGTCACCTTTAAACGCGAATCACCTGTACGCCCTGATCTTCAAGCTGCTTGAGGATCGCCTCATCCGCCTGTTTACCGGTAATCACCAGGTCGATTTGCCCGGCCTGGCTAAAGAGCATTCCGGCGCGTTCGCCGACTTTGCTGCTGTCGACCAGGACCGCGAGTTTGCCGACGACGTTAAGCATTTTTTGCTCCGCCATCGCCGTCAGCATATCGGTTTTATACAGCCCTTCGGCGGTCAATCCTTTGCCGCTGGTGAACATCCAGTGCCCGGCATACAGGCTGTTTTCGCTGCCCTGCGGGCTCAGGGTGATAGAGTGGCTGCGGTTATACTGCCCGCCCATAATGATGACGCTGTCGTGTTCCTGATCGATCAGATAGTTGGCCAGCGGCAAATAGTTGGTGATGATCTGTACCGGTTTGCCGCACAGCTCCTGCCCAAGCAGGAATGCGGTAGAGCCGCAGTTAATGACGATGCTTTCGCCAGGGTTGACCAGCTGCGAAGCCGCACGCGCAATCCGTACCTTCTCATCGTGGTTTTGCGCCTGGTGAATATTCATTGGCGACCAGCGCGGGCGCTGCTCGCTGATGGCTTCCGCGCCGTTGCGGACTTTTTTCAGCCTGCCGCTTTCGTCGAGTTTGTTGATATCGCGTCGTGCCGTCGCCGGAGAAATTCCCAGCCGGGAAATCACCTGCTCCACGGTGACAAATCCCGTTTGTGCCAGCAAATCCAGTAAAATTTGATGTCTTTGCGCTTCCGTCATGAGCAAATCCGATTAAAAGTGATAAGCAAAGATGATATTTGAAATCAGGTGAAAATACTAATGCTGACGGGGATAATTTCCGGCGGGCGGTCCCGCCGGAGAAGCCTTACAGGAACGACTTAAAGGGCAGGTCCGGTTCCATCGTGAAGCAATCGTCGAATCCGCGCGGATAATGGTATTCGAAGTTGTCTTTATCCAGCGGCCAGGTGAATTTTCCGCCCACCTGCCAGATGAAAGGCTTAAAGCCATACTGCAGACGATCTTTTTTCATCTCCCACAAAACGCGGATTTCCTGCGGATCGGCCTGGAAGTTTGACCAGATATCGTGATGGAACGGGATTACCACTTTAGCATTCAGCGACTCGGCCATGCGCAGGATATCGGCGCTGGTCATTTTGTCGGTGATACCGCGCGGGTTCTCGCCATAGGAGCCCAGCGCCACGTCGATCTGGTGTTCGTTACCGTGCTTCGCGTAGTAGTTGGAGTAGTGGGAATCGCCGCTGTGATACAGGTTGCCGCCTGGCGTTTTGAACAAATAGTTCACCGCGCGCTGATCCATTCCGTCCGGCAGGACGCCTGCGGCTTTTTGATCCGCGGGTAAGGTGATCAGGGCCGTACGGTCAAAAGCGTCAAGCGCGTGGATTTCAACATCCTTTATTTTAACCACATCCCCTGGTTTCATCACGATACAGCGCTCTTTTGGAACGCCCCAGCCTATCCACAGGTCGACGCAGGTTTGCGGGCCGATGAACGGCACGTCCTCGGCGCAGTTCTGCATGACCGCGGCGGCCACGTTCACATCAATATGATCGTTATGATCGTGGGTGGACAGTACGGCGTCGATCTGGCGAATAGCGAACGGATCGAGAACAAACGGAGTGGTGCGCAGGTTTGGCTGGAGTTTCTTCACGCCGGCCATACGCTGCATCTGGTGGCCCGTTTTCATCAGCGGGTTCCCGTGGCTTTGCTTGCCGGTACCGCACCAGAAATCGACGCAGATATTGGCTCCGCCCTCGGATTTCAGCCAGATGCCCGTACAACCCAACCACCACATGGCAAAGGTGCCCGGCGCAACCTGCTCTTGTTCAATTTCTTCGTTCAGCCAGCTACCCCACTCCGGAAAAGTGTTCAGGATCCATGATTCGCGGGTGATGGTTTGTACTTTACTCATTTTTTTTTTCCTCACATATTATCAAAAGTAATCACAATGTGATTTGTTTTGACGAATACTGGCACCGTTTGTTCAGGATTGCAATCCTGAAATTTGCCCTTCATGAGGGGGATCGTGGAGGGTAAAAAGAGGGGGAGGCTGACGTTATGACATGAGTTAGGTTTTATTTCATTGATTTAAATATACTATTTCACAGTTTGTAGAAATGAGAATTAATACGATGGCGGATTGTGTGATTATTTGCGGCGTGCGTCACATTTAATCAAATATAATCTTGTTGTGATTATTTTTGATTATTAGAGTGATCGCAACAACCAGCCTGGGCGTAGCGTGCGTTCAGAGCGTCCACCTTCTGGAGTGTGTTATGGAGATTCTCTACCACATCTTTACCGTGTTCTTTAACCAGGTTATGACCAACGCCCCGCTGCTGCTGGGTATTGTGACCTGCCTGGGCTATATCCTGCTGCGCAAAAGCGCCAGCGTTATTGTTAAAGGGACGATTAAAACCATTATCGGTTTTATGCTGCTGCAGGCCGGCTCCGGCATTCTGACCAGCACGTTTAAGCCGGTCGTGGCGAAAATGTCTGAGGTTTACGGCATTAACGGCGCTATCTCCGATACCTACGCGTCAATGATGGCCACGATCGAACGCATGGGCGACGCCTACAGCTGGGTGGGCTATGCCGTACTGTTAGCCCTGGCGCTGAATATCTGTTATGTCCTGCTGCGGCGTATTACCGGTATTCGCACCATCATGCTGACCGGGCACATCATGTTCCAGCAGGCGGGGCTGATTGCCGTCTCTTTTTACATCTTCGGCTACCCGATGTGGACGACCATCATCTGTACGGCGGTACTGGTGTCGCTCTATTGGGGCATTACCTCGAACATGATGTATAAGCCGACTCAGGAAGTGACCGACGGCTGCGGCTTCTCCATCGGACACCAGCAGCAGTTCGCTTCATGGATTGCTTACAAGGTCGCCCCGTATCTGGGCAAAAAAGAGGAGAGCGTTGAGGATCTTAAGCTGCCGGGCTGGCTGAACATCTTTCACGACAACATCGTCTCCACGGCCATCGTGATGACCATTTTCTTCGGCGCGATTCTGCTCTCCTTCGGCATCGACACCGTACAGGCGATGGCGGGTAACACCCACTGGACGGTCTATATCCTGCAAACGGGCTTCTCGTTCGCCGTCGCTATTTTCATTATCACCCAGGGCGTGCGCATGTTCGTCGCCGAACTTTCCGAGGCGTTCAACGGTATCTCCCAGCGCCTGATTCCCGGCGCCGTACTGGCCATTGACTGTGCGGCGATCTATAGCTTTGCGCCAAACGCCGTCGTCTGGGGCTTTATGTGGGGCACCATCGGTCAGCTGATCGCCGTCGGTATTCTGGTCGGCTTCGGCTCTTCCATTCTGATTATTCCGGGCTTTATCCCGATGTTTTTCTCGAACGCCACCATCGGCGTCTTTGCTAACCACTTTGGCGGCTGGCGCGCGGCGCTCAAGATTTGTCTGGTGATGGGCATGATCGAAATCTTTGGCTGCGTCTGGGCGGTGAAGCTGACCGGCATGAGCGCCTGGATGGGCATGGCGGACTGGTCAATTCTGGCGCCGCCGATGATGCAGGGCTTCGCCTCCATCGGTATCGCGTTTATGGCCGTCATTATCATTATCGCACTGGCTTATATGTTCTTCGCAGGGCGCACGCTGCGCGCTGAAGAGGACGCGGAAAAACAACTGGCAGATGCTTCTGCTCAATAAGGAGTTTTGACTATGACCGTACGTATTCTGGCTGTATGTGGCAACGGGCAAGGCAGTTCCATGATCATGAAGATGAAGGTGGACCAGTTTTTGACCCAGTCAAATATCGATCACACGGTAAACAGCTGCGCGGTGGGGGAATACAAAAGTGAACTCAACGGCGCGGACATCATCATCGCCTCCACCCATATCGCCGGTGAGATTAGCGTCTCCGGCAACAAATACGTGGTTGGCGTGCGCAACATGCTCTCGCCTGCGGATTTTGGCCCAAAACTGCTGGAGGTGATCAAAGCGCACTTCCCGCAGGATGTGAAGTAAGGACGCCAAATGAAATTACGTGATTCGCTGGTGGAGAACAACTCCATCCTTTTACAGGCCGACGCCAGCACCTGGCAGGAAGCCGTCAAGCTGAGCGTGGATTTACTGGTGAAGGCGGATGTCGTGGAGCCGCGCTACTACCAGGCCATTCTGGATGGCGTTGCTCAGCACGGCCCTTATTTTGTGATTGCTCCCGGTCTGGCGATGCCGCACGGTCGGCCGGAAGAGGGGGTGAAGAAAACGGGCTTTGCGCTGGTTACGCTGAAAACGCCGCTGGTTTTCAATCATGAGGATAACGACCCGGTCGACATCCTGATCACCATGGCGGCCGTGGATGCCAATACCCATCAGGAAGTCGGCATCATGCAGATCGTCAACCTGTTTGAAGATGAAGCCAATTTTGACCGTTTACGCGCCTGCCGCTCCGCGCAGGAAGTTCTGGAATTAATTGATAACGCTACGGCAGCGGCCGTTTAAAAGGAACACCAAAATGTCATTACCTATGTTGCAGGTTGCGCTCGATAACCAATCTATGTCTTCCGCGTATGAAACGACGCGCCTGATTGCCGATGAAGTGGACATTATTGAAGTCGGTACCATTCTCTGCGTGGCTGAGGGCGTACGCGCCGTTCGCGACCTGAAGGCGCTCTATCCCAACAAAATCGTGCTGGCGGACGCCAAAATCGCCGATGCCGGTAAAATTCTCTCCCGCATGTGCTTTGAAGCCAACGCTGACTGGGTCACCGTGATCTGCTGCGCGGACATCAACACCACCAAAGGCGCGCTGGACGTGGCGAAAGAGTTCAACGGCGACGTCCAGATCGAACTGACCGGCTACTGGACCTGGGAGCAGGCGCAGGAGTGGCGTGAAGCGGGAGTTCAGCAGGTGGTTTATCACCGCAGCCGCGATGCCCAGGCCGCCGGCGTAGCGTGGGGCGAGGCGGATATCAGCGCGATCAAACGCCTGTCCGGGATGGGCTTTAAAGTCACCGTCACCGGCGGCCTGGCGCTGGAGGATTTGCCGCTGTTCCAGGGGATTCCGATCCACGTCTTTATCGCCGGTCGCAGCATTCGTGACGCCGCTTCCCCGGTGGAAGCCGCGCGGCAGTTTAAACGTTCGATCGCCCAGCTGTGGGGCTAAGGAGCGGCTATGCTGTCGAAACCTATTCCGCTCGGCATCTATGAAAAAGCGCTCCCCGCCGGGGAGTGCTGGCTGGAACGTCTGCGGCTGGCTAAGGCGCTCGGTTTTGATTTCGTCGAAATGTCGGTCGATGAAACTGACGACCGCCTGGCCCGGCTCGACTGGAGCCGGGAGCAGCGCTTCGCGCTGGTTAACGCGATTGCGGAAACCGGGGTGCGCGTGCCCTCAATGTGCCTGAGCGCCCATCGGCGCTTCCCGCTCGGTAGCGAAGACGACGCGGTACGGGCGCAGGGCCTGGAGATTATGCGCAAAGCGATTCGGCTGGCGCAGGATGTGGGGATTCGCGTAATCCAGCTGGCGGGCTACGACGTCTACTACCAGGAAGCCAATAACGAGACGCGCCGTCGTTTCCGCGATGGGCTAAAAGAGAGCGTTGAAATGGCCAGCCGCGCGCAGGTAACGCTGGCGATGGAAATTATGGACTACCCGCTGATGAACTCGATCAGCAAGGCGCTGGGCTACGCCCACTACCTGAATAATCCGTGGTTCCAGCTCTATCCGGACATCGGCAACCTTTCCGCCTGGGATAATGACGTACAGATGGAGCTTCAGGCCGGGATGGGGCATATCGTGGCGGTGCACATAAAAGACACGAAACCCGGCGTATTTAAAAACGTGCCGTTCGGCGAAGGCGTCGTCGATTTTGAACGTTGTTTCGAAACGCTCAAGCAGACGGGCTACTGCGGCCCGTATCTAATTGAAATGTGGAGCGAAACGACCGACGATCCGGCCGCCGAGGTCGCGAAAGCGCGCGATTGGGTGAAGGCGCGGATGGCCAGCGCCGGTCTGCTGGAGGTGGCATAATGCAAACGCTGAAACGGCAGGTTTTCGACGCCAATATGGATTTACCGCGCTACGGCCTGGTCACTTTTACCTGGGGTAACGTCAGCGCTATCGACCGCGAACGCGGGCTGGTGGCGATTAAGCCCAGCGGCGTCGCCTACGAGACCATGAAAGCGGACGATATGGTGGTCGTGGATCTCGAGGGGAACGTGGTGGAAGGACGCTATCGTCCTTCTTCCGATACCGCCACGCATCTGGCGCTGTATCGCCGCTATCCGAGCCTTGGCGGCGTGGTGCATACCCACTCGACGCACGCGACGGCCTGGGCGCAGGCGGGTCTGGCCATTCCCGCGCTGGGGACGACCCACGCGGACTACTTCTTTGGCGACATTCCCTGCACCCGGGCGTTAAGCGCGCAGGAAGTGGCGGAGGCTTATGAGCTGAACACGGGCCACGTGATTATCGAAACGCTGGGTGACGTTGAGCCGCTGCATACGCCGGGCATCGTGGTCTATCAGCATGGGCCTTTTGCCTGGGGCAAGGATGCACACGATGCGGTGCATAACGCGGTGGTGATGGAAGAAGTGGCGCGGATGGCGTGGATTGCTCGCGCGATCAACCCGCAGCTGAAGCCCATCGATAGCTGGCTGATGGACAAACATTTTATGCGCAAGCACGGGCCAGATGCCTATTACGGGCAAAAGTGAAACAGGTGCTCCGGAGCATTTCATCTTTATGATGAATCAACCGGTCTGCTCCGGAGCCATTTTTAGTTTTGCTGATAAGCCGACGGCATGCAGCGCATACCAACCAGCGTCACAACGCAGATTATCGCGCCGGCGTAAAACGTCGAGGCGGCGCCCAGAACTTCCCACAGCACGCCCGCACCTGCGCTGGCCAGCAGCAGGGCGATGCCGCTCATTAGGTTGAACATCCCGAACGCTGTTCCGCGCAGTTCAGGCGGGGCGGTGTGCGCCACCATCGCCGCCAGCAGACCCTGCGTCATGCCCATATGAATACCCCACAGCGCGACGCCGGCTAAAAGCGTGCTCCAGTGGCTGCTGAGCGCCAGCACGATATCGGCGGCGATCAGCACCAGCAGGCCCCACTGCAGCATTTTGCTGTGGCTCATGCTGTCCGATAGTTTCCCGAATGGATAGGCGGTCAGGCTGTAAACCAGATTCATGGCGACCATCACCAGCGGAATAGCGAACAGCGGGATCGCCATCTGCTGGGCGCGCAGGACCAGAAAGGCTTCACTGAAGCGGGCGAGGGTAAAAATCGAGCCGATAGCCACCACCCACCAGTAGGCGGCGGAAAGCTTCTTGAGATTCTCGCGGCGCAGGGGGTTAGTGCGTTTCTGGACGACCGCCGTCCTGGGCTCTTTTAATCCAAAGCCCAGTAAAGCGATAGAGAGAATGGCGGGGATCGCCGCGACCCAAAAAATAGACTGGAAATCGTTATCCCAGAGAAACATCAGCGCGACGGCAAGCAGCGGCCCCAGAAAAGCGCCGATGGTATCCAGCGACTGGCGCAGCCCGTAGGCGGCTCCGCGAATTTCCGGCGGTGTGACGTCGGCGACCAGCGCATCCCGCGGCGCGCCGCGTATCCCTTTGCCCACGCGGTCGATCATCCGGGCGCTAAACACTACGCCTGAGGTGGGCGCGATGGCGAAAAGAGGCTTGCTCAGCGCACCCAGGCCATAGCCGAGCAGCGCCAGCCCTTTACGTTTGCCGACATAATCGCTGATGACGCCGGAAAACACCTTCAGTATCAGCGCGGTGGCTTCCGCGACGCCTTCGATAATGCCGATAACAATGACGCTGGCTCCCAGCGTGGTGGCCATAAATAGAGGGAGCAGGCTGTGGATCATTTCCGAGGAAACATCCATCAGCAGGCTAACGCCGCCAAGAACCCAAACCCCTTTTGGGATACGGCTTAGCGTGGCAAAACGCGGAACCATGAAGCACTCCGGATAATCATGCGGTTAAAGAGTGATTAAATCAGGTTACGCTGGCGCTGATAAGTCACGAGAAAAAATAATTCTCAATTGCATTAAGGCGCGATTGTGCGGGTATGACCGCCGGGCAATGCCATCGTTGGCTTCCCCCTGCAACGGGAAGAAGCCAACGATCCGGGAAAACTAGCGGTAAATGGCGGCACTGGCGTGAATGGCGCCGTCGCTTCCCGGTTCATGAATGAGGATCGGCTGGAAGTACTTCGCTCCCTGAGCATCGCTCTGCTGGCTAAGCGCCTGGTCGGCTTCCTGCTCGGTGGCGATGTTGTGGTTGATATAGATAACGCCGAGGCTCTGCACATCGTCCATGTTGCGGGCCTGGCGGGCATCGATTTTAATAGCAGCCAGCGCGTTGGCGCTCAACAAAAGCGCTGCCATCATGGTTATGAGGATGTATTTCATCACCTACCTCCTTATGACGCTCCTGACGTTCACCCGCTTCCCTGGGGTATGGATTGCTTCTGATCTAAGTGTAATCTCTGCCTGTCTGGCGTATCGCGACCATTTCTGATGCAGTTGTTCAAAAAATTGTCGCTTCCGTCGTTGATTAATTTTAAATCACTGGCTTAAGGCCACTTCGCGCTTAGTGCGAATTATTTGCACAATTTACTTGTCTTAAACCCCGCTCGCCCGTATTATGACGCGTCAATTTTTCAGCCGCCCTTTAACACGTTCCTTGCCTCCATGGGCCGCGGCTGACCCAGACAGGAGGCTGAATAATCCGTAAGGAGCAATTCGATGCGTCATTACGAAATCGTTTTTATGGTCCATCCTGACCAGAGCGAACAGGTTCCGGGCATGATCGAACGTTACACTGGTGCAATCACTGCAGCAGAAGGTACGATCCACCGTCTGGAAGACTGGGGCCGCCGTCAGCTGGCTTATCCGATCAACAAACTGCACAAAGCTCACTACGTTCTGCTGAACGTTGAAGCGCCGCAGGAAGCGATCGATGAGCTGGAAACTAACTTCCGCTTCAACGACGCCGTTATCCGCAGCATGGTAATGCGTACTAAGCACGCTGTTACCGAAGCATCTCCGATGGTT
>NZ_VOJB01000103.1:18140-19126 GCF_007910085.1 Klebsiella sp. ME-303
GTGCTTGAGCATCGTTCAGTGCAGGAGGAAGCCGGTTTTCACCGGCAGGCATGGTGTCAGATGCCCGTTATTATTAGCGGTCATGAGAACCAGGCCATTACTCACAGTATAACGGTCGGTAGCGCAGTAACCGTTCGAGGGTTCATCTCTTGCCATAAGGCAAAGAACGGCTTGAGCAAAATGGTTCTGCATGCCGAGCAGATTGAATTGATAGATTCTGGAGACTAGCCATATGGCACGTTATTTCCGTCGTCGCAAGTTCTGCCGTTTCACCGCGGAAGNAAAGCGAAAGACGAGCGCCGTGAGCGTCGCGAAGATTTCGCCAACGAAACCGCAGATGATTCTGAAGCTGGGGATTCTGAAGAGTAATCCTGATGACCAACCGTCTGGAGCTGTCCGGCATTGTATGCAGGACTCCACTTCGTAAGGTCAGCCCGTCAGGAATTCCACACTGCCAGTTCGTGCTTGAGCATCGTTCAGTGCAGGAGGAAGCCGGTTTTCACCGGCAGGCATGGTGCCAGATGCCCGTGATAATTAGCGGACACCAGAACCAGGCCATTACTCACAGTATAACGGTCGGTAGCGCAGTAATCGTTCGAGGGTTCATCTCTTGCCACAAGGCAAAGAACGGCTTGAGCAAAATGGTTCTGCATGCCGAGCAGATTGAATTGATAGATTCTGGAGACTAGCCATATGGCACGTTATTTCCGTCGTCGCAAGTTCTGCCGTTTCACCGCGGAAGGCGTTCAAGAGATCGACTATAAAGATATCGCTACGCTGAAAAACTACATCACCGAAAGCGGTAAGATTGTCCCGAGCCGTATCACCGGTACCCGTGCAAAATATCAGCGTCAGCTGGCACGCGCTATCAAACGCGCTCGCTACCTGTCCCTGCTGCCGTACACTGATCGTCATCAGTAATCGGTCACGGTCCATTAATACGACTTTGAGAGGATAAGGTAATGCAAGTTATTCTGCTTGATAAA
>NZ_VOJB01000103.1:19283-45837 GCF_007910085.1 Klebsiella sp. ME-303
GTAGCAAACCTGGGTAGCCTGGGTGATCAGGTTAACGTTAAAGCGGGCTATGCTCGTAACTTCCTGGTACCACAGGGTAAAGCTGTTCCTGCTACCAAGAAAAACGTTGAATTCTTCGAAGCACGCCGTGCTGAACTGGAAGCCAAACTGGCCGAAGTTCTGGGCGCTGCTAACGCACGTGCTGAAGCAATCAACGCACTGGGCACCGTTACCATCGCGTCTAAATCTGGCGACGAAGGTAAACTGTTCGGTTCCATCGGTACTCGCGACATCGCTGACGCTGTAACTGCAGCTGGCGTTGCCGTTGCTAAGAGCGAAGTTCGTCTGCCGAACGGCGTTCTGCGCACCACCGGTGAGCACGAAGTGGACTTCCAGGTTCACAGCGAAGTTTTCGCTAAACTGGTTGTTAACGTTGTAGCTGAGTAATTTTTTACTCAACTCACGTCGAGACGCCGGCCTTGTGCCGGCGTTTTGCTTTTCTGTCTTTGTCGAATCTTTTCCTGGTATGGTGGCTATTCTTAGCAACTTTCTGGATAATAAAATAAAACACTATTTTATTTCTGGTGAAGTGAATGGACGCACCCTCGATTTTTTCCCGCAAGAAAGTGGCTTATGCCTGCGCAACCCTCTGCTGTCTGCTGTGGGGAAGCTCCTATCCGGCGATTAAAAGCGGCTATGAACTGTTTCAGATTGCCACTGATGATGTGCCGTCTAAAATCGTCTTTGCTGGCTATCGCTTTCTGTTTGCCGGCGCGCTGCTGCTGCTCTTCGCGCTGGCGCAGCGTAAGCCGATTGCCCGCTTGAATCCCCGTCAGTGCGGGCAGCTGGCGATACTGGGCGTCACGCAAACCTCTATCCAGTATGTTTTCTTCTACGTTGGCCTGGCGTTTACCACCGGCGTGAAGGGATCGATTATGAACGCCACCGGTACCTTCTTCAGCGTTCTGCTGGCGCACTTTATCTATCAGAATGACAGGCTGAGCTACAACAAAGCCATCGGCTGTATTGTCGGCTTTGCCGGCGTGATGCTGGTGAACGTTAATCGTTCATTGAGCGATTTTAGCTTTGTCTGGCAGGGTGACGGCTTTGTGGTGCTGGCGGCGTTTATCCTGTCGGCGGCGACGCTGTACGGGAAGCGCATTTCGCAGACGGTTGACCCGACGGTGATGACCGGCTGGCAGCTGGCGTTTGGCGGTCTGGTACTGGTCGGCGGCGGCTATCTGACCGGCGGCACCCTTGAGGTTCACAGCGCCGCTGCTGCGCTGGTTCTGGCTTATTTGACGCTGCTCTCTTCCATCGCTTTTGCGCTATGGAGCGTGCTGCTCAAGCATAACCGGGTGAGCATGATTGCGCCGTTCAACTTTGTGGTCCCGGTCGCCGGCACCGTACTGTCGGCCATCTTCCTCGGCGAGAATATTCTTGAACTGAAATATGCGGTTGCGCTGGCGCTGGTGTGCGCCGGGATCTGGTGGGTGAATAAGCCGGGGACAACATCCGGGAAATCGCCACAGCAGGCCGGGTAAGCTACCCGGCCGTGAGGCCTAACGGACGCGAATAAAGCTGCCGTTCGACTGGCGGGTAAACAGCACCTGCTGGCCGCCGCCGGTATCGATAGTCAACCCGGTGACCACGCCGCTGGCGTTCTGACGGATCTGTACCGTCTGCCCGGTCTGCAGTGAGCTTAGCGGTTTACCGGCGCCTTCCACCTGGGCCATGGCGTAAACGTCAGTCGGCGGCAGGTTGTGGTCGCGGAACAGCTGCGCGAGAGTTTTCCCCGATTCAATACGGTAGGTCCGCCACTGCTGCTCGATGCCGGGAGTCGACTGCGGCTCCTGATAAGGCTGAGATGCGGTCTGCTGCTGCGGCTGATCCGGCTGCTCATCCTGAATCGGCTCCGGTGCGACCGGCGCCACCTGATCGGCATCGTTGACCGGCGGCGTGTTGGTGATGGGCGGCAGCGGGACCGCCTGATTGCCGGAAGAGGGCTGCGACTGGGATTGCAGGTTGAGATTCGCCTCGCGGCTGGCCTGAACCGGGCTGCTGTTATCCTCGGAAGGGAGCAGAACGCCGATAATTACCAGCAGCGCCCCGGCAATGATGCCGCGGCGGTGCATCGGCGGTAGCGGATCCATGAGGCGAAAATGATCCGGGGCGTGCCAGATCTTCGCCAGGGTAGATGTCAGTTCAAAGCGCCCGGGCATGGCTTTCCTCCTGCTCCGCATATTTTTATCCTGCTCTCTCTAGAGTATAGATGGCTAACTTCCTGAAGGACGAGACAAAGCTATGTTTCGTGAGGTTAACCTTATCTCTCTATTGTTTCTGTTTCCCTTAGATTTGTCATCATCCAGGCGACAAAGTTTTACCCGTCGTGCTATGGCTGATATGCTTCCCACCTCTTTTCTCCGCTCGCCGCCTTTCGCAATTTGAAGGCCCGGGAGCATGAGAATCCCACCAAAAAAGGAACAAAGATGGCAACCCCAACTTTTGACACGATCGAAGCACAGGCAAGTTACGGTATCGGCTTGCAGGTTGGACAACAGCTGAGCGAATCTGGCCTGCAGGGGCTGCTGCCGGAAGCGCTGGTCGCGGGTATTGCTGACGCGCTGGAAGGTCAACAGCCGCAGGTGCCGGTGGAAGCCGTTCACCGCGCGCTGCGCGAAATCCACGAACGCGCTGACGCCGTGCGTCGCGAGCGTTTCCAGGAAATGGCCGCGGATGGCGAGAAATACCTGGAAGAAAACCGCGAGCGCGAAGGCGTGAACAGCACCGAGTCTGGCCTGCAGTTCCGCGTTCTGACCCAGGGCGAAGGCCCGATCCCGGCGCGTACTGACCGCGTTCGCGTTCACTACACCGGCAAGCTGATCGACGGCACCGTCTTCGATAGCTCCGTTGCGCGCGGCGAACCGGCTGAATTCCCGGTGACCGGAGTGATCGGCGGCTGGATTGAAGCGCTGACCCTGATGCCGGTGGGTTCCAAATGGGAACTGACGATTCCGCACAGCCTGGCCTACGGCGAGCGCGGCGCGGGCGCATCCATTCCTCCGTTCAGCACCCTGATTTTTGAAGTTGAACTGCTGGATATTATCTAAACAGCAGGTGCTTCCTCTCCCGTACGGGGGAGGGGGCCGCTTTAAATAGTGTAAAACCCTTAAGTTGAGCGTTTGGTGGAGCTTTATATTGCATATCTGCTTGATGGGTGTATTTTTGTGAGCTGTTTCGCGTAACCGGAGTGATATAACACTCACTTTAAACATATAATTAACATTATATCTAAATCATAGTATTCATCCCTCCGATTCTTACCTAATATCGATAAACCCTCGTTCCGGGGTTAATACGAATGAAGGGCCAGTAGAGCCCGAACAACACAGACAGGTACAACAGGAAAAAATCACATGGTAGATCAGGTAAAAGTCGCTGCCGACGAACAGGCTCCGACTGAACAATCGCTGCGGCGAAATCTCACTAACCGGCATATTCAGCTTATTGCTATCGGTGGTGCGATTGGCACCGGGCTGTTTATGGGCTCAGGCAAAACCATCAGCCTTGCCGGGCCGTCAATTATTTTTGTTTATATGATCATCGGCTTTATGCTGTTTTTCGTCATGCGCGCCATGGGCGAACTGCTGCTATCGAATCTCGAATACAAGTCGTTCAGCGATTTTGCCGCCGACCTGCTGGGCCCCTGGGCAGGCTATTTTACCGGCTGGACCTACTGGTTCTGCTGGGTGGTAACCGGGATGGCGGACGTGGTGGCGATCACCGCCTACGCGCAGTTCTGGTTCCCGGGACTCTCTGACTGGGTCGCCTCGCTGGCGGTCATCCTGCTGCTGCTGGGCCTTAACCTCGCCACCGTGAAGATGTTCGGCGAGATGGAGTTCTGGTTTGCGATGATCAAAATCGTCGCTATCGTGGCGCTGATTGTCGTCGGCCTGGTGATGGTGATGATGCACTTCCAGTCACCGACCGGCGTAGAAGCCTCTTTCGCCCATCTGTGGAATGACGGCGGCTGGTTCCCGAAAGGCATCAGCGGATTCTTTGCCGGCTTCCAGATAGCGGTCTTCGCCTTTGTGGGCATCGAACTGGTGGGAACCACGGCGGCGGAAACGAAAGATCCTGAGAAATCCCTGCCGCGGGCGATTAACTCGATTCCCATTCGTATTATTATGTTCTACGTCTTTGCGCTGATCGTGATTATGTCAGTGACGCCGTGGAGCTCCGTCGTGCCGTCAAAGAGCCCGTTCGTTGAGCTGTTTGTGCTGGTCGGGCTGCCGGCGGCGGCAAGCCTGATCAACTTCGTGGTGCTGACCTCGGCGGCCTCTTCCGCTAACAGCGGCGTGTTCTCCACCAGCCGTATGCTGTTCGGTCTGGCGCAGGACGGACAGGCGCCGAAAATGTTCGCCAAGCTGTCGAAGCGCGCGGTACCGGCGAAAGGCCTGACCTTCTCCTGTATGTGTCTGCTGGGCGGCGTGGTCATGCTGATGGTCAATCCAAGCGTGATCGCGGCGTTTACCATGATTACCACGGTGTCGGCGATCCTGTTTATGTTCGTCTGGACGATTATCCTGTGCTCGTATCTGGCCTACCGCAGAAAGCGTCCGCAGCTGCATGAGCAGTCCAAATATAAGATGCCGCTGGGCAAACTGATGTGCTGGGTGTGCATGGCATTCTTCGTCTTTGTGCTGGTCCTGCTGACGCTGGAAGCCGATACCCGCGAAGCGCTGATGGTGACCCCGCTGTGGTTTGTGCTGCTCGGCGCGGGCTGGCTGTTTGCCGGCAAGAAGCGCCTGGCGAAATAAAAAATCTTCGGCAGCGGTTTTTAACGTTGCTTGCAACGGTCCGTCATAAAAAAGGCCACCCGGGGTGGCCAATAAGACTGACAATGTCGAGGGCGCCTGCGGGCGCCTTTTTATTTACTTTCCGGCGAGGGCACGCGGGAACAGTACGTTATTTTCAAGGCTGATGTGCTCCATCAGGTCATCAATCAGCTCGTTGATGCCGTTGTACATCGCTTTCCATGTAGTGCAGGCTTCCGCCGGCGGCGTCACGTTCTGCGTGATGTGCTTAATCACCTCCAGCAGCTCGCCCGCTTCATCATGCTCGCTTTCCATGACGCTGATAGGACCGCCGGCCTGCGTTCCCATGCCCTGTTTGATCATCGGGAACAGAATCTGCTCCTCTTTCATCATATGGCTGGAAAGCTCCTGGTGCAGCATGGTCAGGTACTTGGTTAAGCCTTTCGGAACGTTGGGCTTGTCGGCGTGAACGCGCTCGACTTTAGTGGCCTGTAAAATCAGCTCCGGCAGCTGCTCGCGATGCCGGTCGTGATAGCGAACGATAATGTGATCGATGATTTCCGCATAGGGCGCAGCCCGCCAGTCGCGCTCTACCGGCTCTTCCGCCAGTTTGGCCAGCTCGGCTTCAATCACCGCGACGTCCAGCTCTTTGCGAGACGCCGCGCGCTCTAGCGTCTGTTTGCCGCCGCAGCAGTAGTCCATATCGTATTGACGGAACAGCGCGGAGGCGCGCGGAATCGTCAGCGCCAGCTCGCCTAAAGGTTGGTCACGGAAAGCCATAGCAGTTACCTCGTCATCAAGAATATAAGTTGTATTTTAAATGCATCTTATGTTCCTGGGAATACCCCTTTAGGATACCAGGCTATTTTTTCTCGCTGACCAGCTCCTGCAGCGCGGGCTTTTCCGGGCGGGCACGCACGGCGGACACCACGCCGAGCACCAGCAGCAGGATACCGCTGAAGGTGAGAAGCGGGGGCAGGCTCTGGCGCAGAATAAAGGTATACAGCAGTCCGGCAAGGGTTTCGAAGACGATCAGCGGCCCGAGGATCACCGTTGGCAGACGCTGGCTGGCAACGTTCCAGCACCACGCGCCGACCCATGAACAGAAAATAGCGATCGCCAGCATCAGGGTGACAAACACCGCCGGGCGCGGGCCGAAGGGGAGCGGAAAGTCCGCGTGCTGGCCGTGCAGCCACCCGCAGGCGATAAGGTATCCGGCCAGGGATACCGGCAGGGTCACCAGCGCCTGCGCGGTGGCCCACATCATCGGCGGTTTATCCGGATTTTCCCGCAGCCAGCGGGCGTTGCGCAGCGCGTACCAGGCCCAGCACACCACCGAGATCAGCGCCAGCGCGATACCGGAGCCGTAGCGCCACGGGCTGAAATCGGGTAAGCCCTGATGCAGCTCGGCGATATTGACGCACGTCAGGCCGAGGGCAATACAGACCAGCGCCGGGAACAGGCGTCGCCACGGCAGCTTACCGTCGCGCTGGCTATAGAGCAGGTTGGCGAAAACCGGCAGCACAACCGGCAGGGTGCCGATAATCATCGTCGATACCGGCGCGCCGGTACGCTGAATCGCGCTGGCCAGGCAGACGTAATAGATTAAGTTGCCCATCATGGTCAGCCCCAGCGCCGTCCACCAGTCTTTCCCGGTGAGCTGGCGCAGCCGCGCGCGGCCCAGCCAGGCCAGCGGCAGGGCGATCAGCCCCAGCGCCAGATAGCGCCCCATCGACTGTAAAACCGCCGGGTATTCCGGCACCAGTAAAGGACCCACGAATATCAATCCCCACATCAGCCCTGCCAGCAGGGCGTACAGCACACCACTAATCATCACGCCTTCCATTACTCTTTTCGTTGGCAACAGTGTAGGCGAGCCAAAAGCGGGAATATTGTATGAGGTTGCGCATTAGCGCGGGAGAACCTGCTTTTGATAACGCACCGGCGTAATGCCGTAGCGGCGGGTGAACGCGCGGGTCAGGTGCGACTGGTCGGTCAGCCCGGCGGCGAGAGCGACGTCGGCGGCGGGCATGCCGTGGGTGAGAAACGCTTTAGCGCGCCACAGGCGAATCGCCATCAGCATCTGGTGCGGCGTAACGTGGAAGTGCGCTTTGAACTGGCGCTGGAAATGGTACGGGCTCAGCGCCGCCACCTGCGCCAGCTCATCGAGGGTCACCGTACGCATATAGTTATCGTGCAGATAGTCGCGCACCCGCTCGAAGCGGTGGCGGGCTTCGGGCAGCGCAGCGGCGTGATGGGCAAACGGGCGGAAGGTATCGATCAAATCCAGCAGCAGACCCTGCTGCGCCAGCGGATCGTCAGTATGCCACAGGCCGTAGATGAGATTGCCGATTTGCCGGGAGCGCAGGGGATCCTGACGCACCACCTCGCTGAACCACCAGTGGCGCACGCCGGTCACCTCTTCCAGCGTATCCGGGTCGAGATAAATCATCCGATAGCGCCAGCCGTCGGCGGTCTCCGCCTCGCCGGTGTGCAGTTCATCGGGATTCATGGTGACGATAGAGTTGACCGAAGCCACGTGCTGGCTGCCGCGATAGCGAAAACGCTCGGCGCCGAGCTCTATCGCGCCGATACCAAAGGCTTCATGGGTGTGCGGTTCAAAGGCGTAGCGGGAGATATGGGCATGGTACAGCTCAACGCCGGGCAGCTGCGCCAGATGGCGAAAGCGCGCGCTGTCTCTTTCATCATTAAACTGTTCCGGTACGCCTTGCATGCGATAACTCCCGACGGACATCCGTACATTATTGAGGATGGCCCGCCGGGATGCTACAAAAATTAACCACTATGTAACAGTTACAGAATGCCTTTGACGCTCTCTGCCAGCGTCGTGGTTGGGCGACCGATGAGCTTACTCAGGGTGCGGCTATCGTCGAACAGACCGCCTTTGGACGCGCCGGTATCAGAATCCGCCAGCATGTCAGCCAGGCCAGCGGGCAGGCCTACGCCCTTCAGCGCGGCGGCGAAGTCGGCTTCGCTGAGGTTTTGATACACCACGTTTTTACCGCTTTGTTTGCTCAGCTCAGCGGCAAGTTCGCTGAGGGTCCACGCTTCATCGCCCGCCAGCTCGTACACTTTTCCGGCATGGCCCTCTTCGGCGATAACGCGAGCGGCGGCGGCGGCGTAGTCCGCGCGGGTGGCGGAGGCGATTTTGCCGTTACCGGCCGCGCCGATAAATACGCCATGCTCAATCGACGGCGGCGCGCTGGCAAGGTAGTTTTCGGTGTACCAGCCGTTGCGCAGCAGGGCATACGCAATGCCGGAGTCGGCGAGCATTTTCTCGGTGGCGATATGCTCATCCGCCAGCCCCAGCGGGGAGGTATCGGCGTGCAGCAGGCTGGTGTAGGCGATAAATTTCACGCCGGCGGCTTTCGCCGCGTTAATCACGTTGCGGTGCTGGACGGCGCGCTGGCCAACTTCGCTGGACGAGATCAGCAGCAGTTTGTCCACGCCCTGCAGGGCGGCGGTCAGCGCGGCTTCATCGCTGTAGTCGGCCTGACGAACCACTACGCCCTTTTGGCTCAGCGATTCAGCCTTCGCCGGGTTGCGCACGATAGCCACAACCTGGCCTGCGGGGACGGTAGTTAACAGATTTTCCAGGACGTGCTGGCCAAGCTGGCCGGTTGCGCCGGTAATTGCGATCATAGGTCTTCTCCTTCGTGTTCATTGGCAGTTGTGGTAAGCTAACACCTTAACTAACTTTTAGTAAGTACGTACAAAAAGGTAAGTATGAATATGGCGAATCTGACGCTGAGCGAGCAGCTACGCAACGGCAACCTGTTTGCCGAACAGTGCCCCTCGCGGGAAGTGCTCAAGCACGTGACCAGCCGCTGGGGCGTACTGATTTTGGTGTCCCTGCGCGATGGCACCCATCGGTTTAGCGATCTGCGGCGTAAGATCGGCGGCGTCAGCGAAAAGATGCTGGCCCAGTCGCTCCAGGCGCTGGAGCAGGATGGCTTTCTTAACCGCGTGTCGTACCCGGTGGTACCGCCGCACGTTGAATATAGTCTGACTCCGCTCGGTGAGCAGGTGAGCGAGAAGGTGGCGGCGCTGGCGGACTGGATTGAGCTGAACCTGCCCGCGGTTCTGGCGAACCACGAACAGGTAGCCTGAGGAGGATGTCAGGATAGCCCCGGTAAGCGCAGCACAACCGGGGAACCGGCAATTATTTACTCAAATCCAGCTGATAAATGGCAAAGCCGATATCGTCGGTAGCCACCTGGCGCATCGGGTATTGCGCTTTCTCTTTGATAAACGCCGCGGCCTTATCGCCCGGTGAGGTTTCAAAGCGAATATCCAGCGGTACGGTGCTGTGGATCGGCGCCAGGCGCCAGTTGTTATCCGCCGCCGGATGGATCTCGCCGTTTTTCTTCGACTCCGCGCCAATCCACGCCGCCAGCACCGAGCGGTTTTCATCCGGCGAGGCGAACGCGATATGATCCTCGCCGGTGCCCTGGAATTTACCGCCGTAAGCGCGGTAGTTATTGGTCGCGACGAGGAAAGTGGCTTTCGGATCGATTGGCTTGCCGTTAAAGGTCAGGTTTTTAATTCGCTCGGCCTGCGGATTAACGGGCTGACATTCGCCGTCATAGCGCGCCGGCTGGGTGATATCGATCTGGTAGTTCACGCCATCGATGACATCGAAGTTGTAGGTGCGAAAGCCGTCCCAGTTAATCAGCGACTGCGGCTTACTGCTGCCGGGGTCAATCTGATTGAACTGCCCGGCGGAGCACTCCAGCCACTCTTTAACCTCTTTACCGCTGACTTTCATCACCACCAGGGTGTTGGGATACAGGTAGAGGTCGGCGGCGTTGCGGAAGGTGAGCTGCCCTTTTTCCACTTCAACAAAGCTGGCGGGGTCATTTTTGCGTCCGCCGACTTTAAACGGCGCGGCGGCGGAGAGTACCGGTAGTTTCGCCAGATCCGGGTCGCCCTGAATATAGTGCTCAACGTAAGCCTTCTGGGCCATATTGACCACCTGCACGGTCGGATCGTCCTGCACCAGCGCCAGATAGCTGTACATATTGTCCGAGGATTGACCAATCGGTTTGCCGACAAACTCGCGGGTGGCGTCATGGTCGGCTTTTAGTACCGCCACCATGTTGCTGTCTTCTGCCGCCAGCGATTTCTTCGCCACCGAGTCGTAGATCGGGCGCGCTTCGGCTTTCGCTGCGCTGACCTGCCATTTACCGCTGTCGTTGTTCAGAACCAGATCGACCACCCCAAGGTGATCGCCCCACATGCCCGGCATTACAGCCGGTACGCCGTTCAGCGTACCTTTCGCGATATCTGCGCCTTTGATACCGGCAAAATCTTTGCTCGGGAAGACGGCGTGCGCGTGGCCGAACATAATGGCATCGACCCCAGGCACCTGGCTTAAATAGTAAACGGAGTTCTCCGCCATCGCCTGATACGGGTCGGCGGAAAGGCCGGAGTGGGCAATGACCACCACCACGTCCGCGCCTTTCTCACGCATTTCCGGGATAAACTTGCGCGCGGTGGCGGTAATGTCGTTGACGGTGACTTTGCCGCTGAGATTGGCTTTATCCCAGGTCATAATCTGCGGCGGTACGAAGCCGATATAGCCAATGCGCAGGGTCTGCGTTTTGCCGTCGCTATCCTGTACCTGGGTATCCTGAATCAGATAAGGCGTAAACATCGGTTGGCCGGTTTTGGCGTCAATAATATTGGCGTTCACGTAGGGGAATTTTGCCCCGGCCAGCGCTTTGTGCAGGAAGTCGAGCCCGTAGTTAAACTCGTGGTTGCCGAGGTTACCTACGACATAATCCAGGGTATTCATCGCCTTGTAGACCGGGTGAACATCACCTTCTTTCAGTCCCTTCGCCGCCATATAGTCGCCCAGCGGGCTGCCCTGAATAACGTCGCCGTTATCGACCAGCACGCTGTTTTTGGCTTCCTGGCGCGCTTTCTCAATCAGGGTTGCGGTGCGCACCAGGCCAAATTTTTCCGTGGCGCTGTCTTTGTAATAGTCAAAGTCCATCATATTACTGTGCAGATCGGTGGTTTCCATGATCCGCAAATCGACCGTCGCCGCATTTACGCTGGCGGCGATCAGCGTGGCCAGCAGCGTTGCGCTAAACTTAATCATCAGTGGCGTCCTTTTTTATGAGCAATAGCACAGAAGAAAATGTATTTACATTCTGTTGCTTACAGAAATGTGAATCATGCCAGAAAAGCGGTGAAGGAAACCGCCATCGTTATCACAGATAGCGGAACTCACAATGATGCGATATAAATAAAACAACGAGTTAACGCCACTGTAACCAGACGAGGTGGAGAATGTTAGAACAAGTATGTCAGCTAGCACGGAACGCGGGCGATGCCATCATGGAAGTTTACGATGGAAAACAGCCGATGGACGTTGCCAGCAAGAAGGACGATTCTCCGGTCACGGCCGCGGATATTGCGGCGCACAAGGTGATTATCAGCGGCCTGCTGGCGCTGACGCCCGATATTCCGGTTCTGTCGGAAGAGGACCCGCCGGCCTGGGAGGTGCGCCAGCACTGGCAGCGCTACTGGCTGGTGGACCCGCTGGACGGCACCAAAGAATTTATCAAGCGCAACGGCGAGTTTACCGTCAATATCGCCTTGATTGAAAAAGGGAAGCCGATCCTTGGCGTGGTCTACGCGCCGGTGATGAAGGTGATGTACAGCGCGGAAAAGGGCAAAGCGTGGAAAGAGGAGTGCGGCGTTCGCAAGCAGATTCAGGTCCGCGATGCGCGTCCGCCGCTGGTGGTGATTAGCCGCTCCCACGGCAATGACCCGGAGCTGCAGGAGTATCTGGAGCAGCTTGGCGAACACCAGACCACCTCAATCGGTTCGTCGCTGAAGTTCTGTCTGGTCGCCGAAGGGCAGGCCCAGCTTTATCCGCGCTTCGGGCCGACCTCCACCTGGGACACCGCGGCCGGTCATGCGGTCGCCAGCGCCGCCGGGGCGCACGTTCACGACTGGCAGGGGCGTACCCTTGATTACACGCCGCGTGAATCGTTCCTCAACCCCGGCTTCCGGGTCTCTATTTATTGAGCAGCTTGTGCAGCAGGGCAACCACCTGCTGCACCTCTTCCTGGCTAAGCGCGCCGTCTTTAGCCCACTGTACGCGGCCGTCTTTATCCAGCACCACGATGGCCGAACTCTCTTCATTAAGCTGCCACGCTTTGCGGACCACACCGTTGCTGTCGACGATAAACTGCGACCAGGGGTAGAGCTGCTTGTTGCTCTCAATACTGCTGCGGACAAACATGCCTGAACCCGGGATAGCGTCATCGGTATTGACGATAGTGGTGGTTTGATAGCGATCGTGCGGGAGCTTCGCGCTTTTAATCGCTTCAATCAGGGTCGCGTTTTTTTCTTTTGCCGACGAGCGCCCGGCAATATGCTGCACGACGCGCACTTTCCCCACCAGCTGCGCGCTATTCCAGCTTTTATAGCTAAACTTATCGTTGTTCAGTACCAGCTCCCCCCGCTCCGCGACGCCGACCGGCGCAACGCGCTGACCATCGACAAAGTTATGCGCCGACGCCATCAGCGGGAACAGGAGACATGAAACGGCCAGTAATCTACGTAGGGTCATGGTGTTTCCTTTTATTATCTGTGCAGGTGATCCGACCACTTGGTCTGCTTTAATCATAAGTGCGATTTATGGGCATTACCCGCAATGATGGTGCCAGTTTGCGTGTTGACGCACAATTCCGTCTAAAATCGGCGACTTATACTACCTTCATCGGATGCCTGAAACGAAAACTCTGAATTATTGTCATCATAAGGTAAATAAACTTATACAAACTGGGTATCACTCAGATTCTGGACTATAGTTTCAGGGCATTAAAATTTGCGATTCCGGTACGTGGGCTAACTGTGGCACCACAGGAGCGTAACCCTGGCAGGAGACAACAATGAAAATTTTCCAACGCTACAACCCGCTACAAGTAGCGAAGTACGTGAAGATCCTGTTCCGTGGACGTTTGTATATCAAGGACGTTGGCGCTTTTGAGTTTGATAAGGGCAAAATCCTTATCCCGAAGGTTAAGGACAAGCTGCATTTGTCAGTGATGTCTGAAGTCAACCGTCAGGTGAGCCGTCTGCAAACAGAGATGGCATAGCCTGAAAAGAGGTATGACTACACGGTAAAAAGGCGGCTCCCTAAGGGAGCCGTTGATGTTTCTGGACCTATCCCTTCATTTCCGCATAGCGTTTACGGTACTCGCCCGGGGGAATGCCGTTATGTTTACGGAAAATGCGCGTGAAATAGACCGGGTCTCCGTAACCTACCGACAGGGCGATCTTGTTAAGCGGCAGGGAGGTGCTCTGGATCAGCCACCTCGCGCGGTTGATGCGCTGCGCCTCGCGCCAGGCGTAAACCGTTTGCCCCAGCTCATTTTTGAACAAATGCGCCAGCCGCGAAGGGGAGAGAAAAACCATCGCCGCCAGGGTCTCGATCTTCATCTCCTGGGCAATATGTTCGTTAAGATAGTCGCACACGGCGTTAATCCGCGGGTCGTGGGCGTGGCGGTTGCTGATCGGCTGTCGCTGAAAGCAGTTCAGGATCAGGCGCTCCAGCGCATTCATCGCCAGCGCCTCCGACAGCGGGGCGGAAGCGGAGTAGTGGCGGATAACTTCATAGAACAGATCGCGCAGACTCTGCAGCTGCTCAGGATCGTTGACCGTGGTTTTACCAATGCCGTGGGTCGTTTGATCCCATTTTAGCCAGTCTATCCAGTAGGGCCGGGGGATGAAGTAGATCCATAAATGATCCCAGTATTCGCTGTGTTCGTCCCGTCCGTAATGGTGGGGAACGCCGGGCGGGAAGAGCAGCAGATCGTTTTCACGACACAGAAGGGAGCCGTCTCCCGCTTTCGCGCGCGCCTGGCCGCGCAGCGTCAGATTGATGATGTAACCTTTCATCCCCTGCGGGCGGTTTATGTAGTAGTCCAGCTTTGAGCCGCGGGTGATGGGGGTAAAGCCGGCGACGACCCAGGCGTTGAAGGTAAAGGTCTTCATCAATGGCGAGAAGTTCAGTAGCTCATTGATATCCAGTTCCATCGTTTCTCCCGCCCGAGCGCCGCCGCCCGCTTAACTTTCGATGATAGTAAATTCCCATGCTTTGAGGCGCAACGGCTGGCCGCAGCTAACTTTTTCCCCGCTCAACAGCGCGTTGCCCGATGTCTCGCTGATAAACGCCTGCGGTTCGCCGGAGTAGTTGAACAGGAAGTGGATGCTGTTGCCGTCGCGGTTGCGCATCTTTTTGACCACCAGCGGATAGCGGTAGGCCGATGTACGTGAACGCAGATCCAGTCCTGCGGTCAGCCGATCGAACAGCTGGCTAATCAGCGTTTTCTGCGGCAGGAAGCCAACGTAAATGGCCCGACCCTGAGCGTAATCCGCCTCGGTGGCGGCGGCATAGTCGCCCCATGCCGGATGCTGATAGCGCAGTAGCGTACGGGTACCGGCGTCCGGCGTCAGCAGCTCCATCCACAGCTCGGCCTGATTGTCTTGACGGCAATCAATGTCCGCGCTGCAGGCGCGTACCGTGGTTTCTTCCGGCAGGGTGAATTGACTGTAGCTCACGCCGCAGCTCTCGCGCAAAATTCCCGGCTGCGCGCCGCTGCGCACCTTCACGTTTTCATCGCTAAAGCCCGATTTAAAGCCGATCAGCGCTCTGCCGCCCTGTTCGATATAGCGGTTGATGCGCGTCAGCAGGCCATCATCGGCGGCGTAGAGTCCGGGTACGATCAGCGCGCGGTAGCGCGCGGTTTCCTCGTTAACGTCGTGGATAATATCGAGGCTGATATTGTGGTCGTACAGCGCATCGTGGAAGCGGCGGAAAATATCGTTATAAATATTGCCCTGCGCGTCGCCGGGGCGGAACTGGTTAAGGGCGTCCATCGCCTCATTGCTTATCAGCAGCGCGACGTCGTTTTCTGCCTTCAGCTCCGCCAGCTGCGGCGACAGGCGGGCAAAGTCAGCCCCGATAGTGGTGGCCTCCTGCCAGGTCGCGTTGCGCGAGAAGTCGTGGCTTAACAGCCCCTTCCAGTAGGTCTCGAACGCGTTATGAATCGAATGCCAGTGCCAGTAAGAGACCATTGCCGCCCCCGATGCCACGTGGCTAAAAGCCTGCAGGCGCAGCTGGCCCGGATAAGGTGTCCACTGGGCAAAGCCCTGCGCCTGGGTTTCCAGCACGAAGTAATTCTTACCCTGCTTTAGCGAACGCGTAATGGCGCCGCCAAACGCGATTTCTCGCCCGGTCAGGTGTTTCTGGCTCGGGTGATAGATATCGACACCGGCAATATCCAGCGTCTGCGCCGCCGCAAAATGGTCAACTCGCGGCTGCACGCCGTAGGAGTAGCCGCGCCATTCAAAATCGAAGTTGTGGGTGACGAACTGATGCGGCTGGGCATATTCGCGCACGATCTCCGCCTGCCAGGCGAGATACTCCGTCACCTGCTGGCGCTGGTAGCGGGAGAACGCGCAGGCGAGGCTGGCGTTGATAGTGTTTTCGACCGGCGGAAAATCCTGCCAGCTATCGATGCGGTTGCTCCAGTAGTCCAGACCAAAATCGTTATTCAACCGGTCAAGATCGGGGTATTTTTCCCGCAGGCTGCGTACAAAACCCTCCTGCATATGGCGGCCGATATTATCGTAATGCTTGGTTTCGTTATCCAGCTGCCAGCCAATAATCGCCGGATGGTGCTGCACGTGCGCCATTAGCGTACGGATAATCTTTTCGGCATAGCGGCGAAAGGTCGGGTTGACGATATCCATAATCTGGCGCGGGCCATATTTTTGCTGCCCGTTGACGGTAGTGACCAGGATATCCGGGTGCTTCGCCGCCAGCCAGGCCGGGACGGCGTAGGTTGGCGTGCCGATAATCACCGCGATCCCCGCTTTATGCATGGCATTCAGCACCCGGTCGATATGGTAGAAGTTATATTCGCCCTCCCGGGGCTCCAGCGTACTCCAGGTCGATTCGGCAATCCGCACCACGTTAATGCCCGTTTCCTGCATTAAGGCGATATCTTTCGCCAGCCGATCTTCCGGCATATATTCATCGTAATAGGCCACGCCATAAAATAAATCAGACATACAGGTTACCTCCTTAAATTAATGCGCGGGCGCCGGCTGCGGGGCAAAAGCGCGCGCTTTGTCCAGCGTAATAAATGAAATCAGGGTAAAGCACAGGGCGATACCGCCGAGCACGATATAGCTGCTGGTAAAGCCCATGCTCTGGTACATGTGACCGATGCCGGTAGAAAGGAAAATAGAGCTAAAGCTTTTCGAAAACTGGAAGCCGATTAAATAAACCGTGGCCGAAAGCAGCGGGTTGAAGTTGGCCGTAATATATTTCAGCGCGGCGACGAGTAATACCGAGCTCTCAAAACCGTGCAGCAGTTTAATCAGGCTAATGGACACCGGACCGATAGCCCAGGCCGAGCCGATAATGCGCAGACTCATGATCATTCCGCAGTACAGCAGAGCATTTTTCGGGCCGATTTTATTCACGAACCATGGGGCGAAAAACATCACGACCGCATCAAGGAAAATCTGACCTGTGGTTAAATAGCCGAAGACTTCCGCGCCGCGCGCTTTGCTCTCAAAGAAGTGGCTGTAATAGATGGCGAACTGCTGGTCGTAGGTTTCATATACCGCGCCGACGCCGATCGTGTAGATCGCGAAGAACCAGAATTTCTTCATTTTCAGCAGCGAGGTGGCGTCGCTCAGGGTGACCGGCGAGGCTTTACTGCTGTGTATCGCGCCTTGTTTATTCGCGCTAATCTGCATTTTCCAGACAATGACCAGCAGGCATACGCCGGCACCGCTGGCCAGCCAGAAAATCATGTTCTGGTCGATCCCGTAGAGCTTGCCTGCCGCGAAGGTGCCGATAGCCGCGCCAATGCCGCCAAACATTCTGGCGCGACCAAACTCAAAACCGGAAGCGCGGCTGACTTTATCAATGTAAGCTTCGCAAATACCGCAGCCTGCGCCATAGGCCATGCCAATATAGATGCCGCCCGCCAGCGCCCCGAGAAAAACGTTAACTTTTAATAATGGCGCAAAGACGTAGATCCAGTAGGGGGCAAAGAGGGTAATAATGATGGCCAGCAGCCACATCAGGTTTTTACGATAGACCAGCCTGTCGGATATAAAACCGAATAGTGGTTGAACGCAAACGGCAATAATCGCGGTAAAGGAATAAACCAGACCGACGTCAGTGTAATTAATGCCGATGGTTTCCGTTAACCACAATGATAAATAAGGATAGCAGCATCCCCAGCCAATAAAGAAGAACAGGAAGAACAGACAGCTTATATAGTAGTTTTTATTTGATTCTATCATGGTAACCCTCGCTTCCTTTATTCAGGAATATGATCGTGTAGACGCGAGCAAAGTTACCTTTTTGCGCAGAGGGGAGTCATGAACGTTTCGCTGTGGAGCAGTAAAAATCTGCTATTGCCCGAGGGGCGTGAGCAGCCTCACATTCGGGCAATAAAAAAGGCGGATTTTCATCCGCCTTGTCGGTTCGTCAACGGTTTTACGCTGACTCTTTATCGCTGTTGGCCGCATCCGGCAGCTTGGGCACCAGCACCGTCGGCTTATTGTCGATACGGGTCACCAGCAGCTGATCGATGCGGTAGTTGTCGATATCCACCACTTCGAACTTATAGCCGGAGAATTTCACCGCGTCGGTGCGCTTGGGAATTTTACGCAGCATAAACATCATAAAGCCGCCGATGGTCTCGTAGTTGCCGGACTGCGGGAAATCATCGATATCCAGCACCCGCATCACGTCGTCGATCGGCGTTCCGCCGTCAATGAGCCAGGAGTTTTCATCGCGCGCGACGATCTGCTCTTCCAGCCCCTGGCCGACGAGGTCACCCATCAGGGTGGTCATCACGTCGTTCAGGGTGATAATCCCGACCACCAGCGCATATTCGTTCATGATCACGGCGAAGTCTTCACCGGCGGTTTTAAAGCTTTCCAGCGCTTCAGACAGCGTCAGGGTATCCGGGACAATCAGCGTATTGCGAATCTGCACGCCGCCGGTCAGCACCAGACTCTGGTTTGCCAGCACGCGGTTCAGCAGGTCTTTGGAGTCAACGTAGCCGATGATGTGGTCGATATCTTCATTACAGACCAGGAACTTGGAGTGCGGATGCTCCGCGACCTTATTCTTCAGGCTCTGTTCATCTTCGTGAAGATCGAACCAGATGACGTTTTCACGCGAGGTCATCGATGAAGGCACGGTGCGCGATTCCAGTTCGAATACGTTCTCAATCAGCTCATGCTCCTGCTTACGCAGCACCCCTGCCAGCGCGCCGGCTTCCACCACGGCGTAAATATCATCGGAGGTAATGTCGTCTTTACGCACCATCGGAATTTTGAACAGGCGGAAGATATTGTTGGCCATGCCGTTAAACAACCACACCAGCGGGCGGAAGAGAAACAGGCAGAAGCGCATCGGGTTGATGATGCGTAAAGCGACGGCTTCAGGCGCGATCATACCGATGCGTTTCGGAGTCAGGTCAGCAAACAGAATGAACAGGCTGGTGACCAGGGTAAAGGAGATAATAAAGCTCAGCTGTTCGGAGAGCTCCGGGGACATATAGCGGCTAAAGAGGCCGTGAAACGCCGGCGAAAATGCCGCATCGCCGACGATACCGCCGAGAATCGCTACCGCGTTGAGGCCGATTTGCACCACGGTAAAGAACATCCCGGGGTTTTCCTGCATCTTCAGCACGCGTTGAGCGTTGATGTTGCCGTCATCGGCCAGCAGCTTGAGTTTGATTTTACGTGATGCGGCCAGCGAGATTTCCGATATCGAAAAGAACGCACTGACGGCTATCAGACAAAGTATTACTAAAATACTGTTTAACATATCTTATCTGACCGTTGAGATCAGATCCTCGGAAGGGAAGTGGATAACGCTAAGTGGAATTCACAAAAAGCCGGTCCGAAGGCTCTGGACCGGCGATAGCACGGCGTAGTATAGCGTAAGGTACTGTAAAGCCGCCAGAGCGTAAATTATTCAATCCGGCGGCCTGCCCTACGGTGCAGCCGCATCAGGCCTGCGGCGGCAAACAAACCCCAATTCCGCCAATGCCGCAGTATCCGTAGGGATTTTTATGCAGATACTGCTGATGATCGTCTTCCGCATAGTAGAACGGCTTCGCCGTCGCGATCTCGGTTGTGATAGTGCGCGGGTCGTTGGCTTCATTCATTGCCGCCTGGAAACGCGCCAGGCTGGCCTTCGCCGCCTCGCTCTGCTCAGGCGTTAGCGGATAAATCGCGGAGCGATACTGCGTTCCGCGGTCGTTACCCTGCTGCATGCCCTGCGCCGGGTCGTGATTTTCCCAGAATACCTGGAGCAGCTGCTCATAGCTGATAACCTGCGGATCGTAGACCACGCGCACGGCTTCAGCATGGCCGGTCTCGCCGCTGCAGACTTCGCGGTAGGTCGGGTTGGGCGTATAGCCGCCGGTATAGCCGGCGGCGGTGCTATAAACGCCGGGCAGCTGCCAGAACAGGCGTTCAACGCCCCAGAAGCAGCCCATGGCGAACAGGGCGACTTCCATTCCTGCGGGAACGTTGGTCATCGAGTGACCATTGACGGCGTGGAGCGTAGCCACCGGCATCGGCGTGTTGCGTCCCGGCAGCGCGTCCGCTTGGGCGACAAGATGCGTTTTATCAAATAGACTCACGGTGGGCCTCTCAAAACAGAAAATGTGGTTAAGGTTGTAACCAAGCGTGTCTTTGAACACAATAAACGCGCTTAATACGTCTAGATTTAAACATAAGAATTATTTGGGATAACGTCTATTTTTCAACCCTTAGTTGTTAGGGTTTTGTTAAGCCGTGGAGCGGCACTTTCGTTTCCTTCGGGGGGAAACAAGGATATTCAGGAGAAAAAGTGCTACAAATCCGCCAGTTATGTATCGCCAGCGTTTTGCTGGTCAGCGGGGTCGCCAGCGCAGCGAGCGTGCGTTTGCAGGTTGAGGGACTATCCGGGGAACTGGAAAAAAACGTCCGCGCCCAACTCTCTACGATCCAGAGCGATGAAGTCACGCCGGACCGGCGCTTTCGCGCGCGCGTTGATGATGCTATCCGCGAAGGACTGAAAGCGCTGGGCTACTACGAACCCACGATTGATTTTGATTTACGTCCGCCGCCGGCGAGGGGGCGTCAGGTGCTGATCGCCAAAGTCACGCCCGGCGAACCGGTGCGCATTGGCGGCACTGACGTGATTTTACGCGGCGGCGCCCGAACCGATCGCGACTATCTGGATTTGCTAAACACGCGCCCGGCGATCGGCACGGTCCTCAATCACGGTGATTATGACAGCTTTAAAAGCTCTCTGACCCGGGTTGCGCTGCGTAAGGGCTACTTTGACAGCGAGTTTAATAAAAGCCAGCTTGGCGTTTCCCTCGACCGGCATCAGGCCTTCTGGGATATCGACTACAACAGCGGCGAGCGCTACCGCTTTGGCCCGGTCACTTTTGAAGGCTCGCAAATTCGCGACGAATATCTGCAAAACCTGGTGCCGTTTAAGCAGGGCGACTACTACACCTCGCAGGATTTAGCCGAACTTAACCGCCGCCTGGCGGCAACCGGCTGGTTTAGCTCCGTCGTGGTGGCGCCGCAGTTTGACAAGTCCCGCCAGACGAAAGTGCTGCCTTTGCAGGGCGTGGTCTCTCCGCGTAAAGAGAACACCGTGGAAACCGGGGTTGGCTACTCAACCGACGTCGGGCCGCGCGTCAAAGGCACCTGGAGAAAGCCGTGGATGAACTCCTACGGCCACAGCCTCACTTCCAGCCTCAGCCTTTCCGCCCCTGAACAGCAACTTGATTTCAGCTACAAGGTACCGCTGTTAAAAAGCCCCCTGGAGCAGTACTACCTGATGCAGGGCGGCTTTAAACGTACGGATCTCAACGATACCAAATCTGACTCCACCACCCTGGCCGTTTCGCGCTACTGGGAGATGTCGAGCGGCTGGCAGCGCGCGCTGAACCTGCGCTGGAGCCTTGACCACTTTACCCAGGCCAACGTCACCAACACCACCATGCTGATCTATCCCGGCGTGTCGGTGAACCGTACCCGTTCGCGCGGCGGCCTGATGCCGACCTGGGGCGATTCGCAGCGCTATTCGGTGGACTACTCCAACACCATGTGGGGCTCGGATATTAACTTTATTGTGATGCAGGCGCAGGACGTCTGGATCCGCACCCTTTATGACCGCCACCGCTTCGTGGTGCGCGGCAACCTCGGCTGGATTGAGGCCGATAACTTCAGCAAAGTCCCGCCGGATCTGCGTTTCTTCGCCGGCGGCGACCGCAGCATTCGCGGTTATAAATACAAATCTATCTCGCCAAAAGATGACGACGGCAAACTGATGGGGGCCTCGAAGCTGGCTACCGGCTCGCTGGAGTATCAGTACAACGTGAGCGGCAAGTGGTGGGGCGCGGTGTTCGTCGATAGCGGCGAAGCGGTAAGCGATATCCGCGAAAGCAACTTTAAAACCGGCGCCGGCCTCGGCGTGCGCTGGCAGTCTCCGGTTGGGCCAATCAAGCTGGATATCGCCAGACCGATCGGCGACAAAGAAGAGCACGGTTTACAGTTTTACATCGGTCTGGGGCCTGAATTATGAGTTTATGGAAGAAGATAAGCCTCGGCGTACTGATTTTTCTGCTGCTGCTGCTGGGGACGGTAGGATTCCTGGTGGGGACGACGACCGGCCTGCATCTGGTTATCAAAGCCGCCGATCGCTGGGTCCCGGGGCTGGAAATCGGTAAAGCCACCGGCGGCTGGCGCGATCTGACGCTGGAGAACGTGCGCTTTGAGCAGCCGGGCGTGGCGGTCACCGCCGGCCAGTTCCATCTGGGCGTTAAGCTGCGCTGCCTGTGGGACAGCAGCCTGTGCGTCAACGATATCTCCCTGCGCGATATCTATGTGGCGATCGATACCAGCAAGATGCCGCCAGCGGCGCCGGTTGAAGAAGAAGAGAGCGGGCCGCTGAATCTCTCCACGCCTTATCCCGTCACCCTGAGCCGGGTGGCGCTGCATAACGTCAACGTAAAAATTGACGATACCGCCGTCTCGGTGCGCGACTTTTCCACGGGGCTTAACTGGCAGGAGAAAAACCTCACCCTGACGCCGACCTCGCTGCAGGGGTTGCTCATCGCGCTGCCGAAGGTGGCGAAGGTGGCTCAGGAGCAGGTTGTCGAGCCGAAAATTGACAACCCGCAGCCGGAAGAAAAGCCGCTCGGCGAGACGATGAAAGAGCTGTTCTCGAAACCGGTGCTGCCGGAAATGACTGACGTCCATCTGCCGTTGAATCTTAATATTCAGGCGTTCCGCGGCGAGCAGCTGCGTCTCACCGGCGATACCGATATAACCATCTACAATCTGCTGCTTAAAGTCAGCAGCATCGATGGGCAGATGAAGCTGGACGCGTTGGACGTGGACTCCGACCAGGGGAAAGTCACGGCTTCCGGTAACGCGCAGCTGCAGGATAACTGGCCGGTCGATATCACCCTCAACGGTACGCTGAATATTGACCCCCTGAAGGGCGAGAAAGTGCAGCTAAAAGTGGGCGGCGAAGTGCGTAAAAAGCTCACGGTCGGCGTCGATCTGAATGGTCCAGTCGCGATGACGCTGCGCGCCGAAACGCAGCTGGCTGAGGCCGGCCTGCCGCTGGATATGGAGGTGAAAAGCAAGCAGCTCTACTGGCCGTTTACCGGCGAGAAAGCGTATCAGGCTGACGATCTTCTGCTGAAATTTAACGGCAAGATGACCGACTACACCCTGGCCTTTAGCACCGCGGTGAAAGGGCAGTCGCTGCCGCCAGCGAAGATTAACCTGAACGCGAAGGGCAACGAGCAGCAGGTAAATCTCGATAAGCTCACCGTCGCCGCCCTCGAAGGGAAAACCGAACTGAAGGCGCTGCTCGACTGGCAGCAGGCGATCAGCTGGCGCGGCGAACTGACGCTTGACGGTATCAACACCGCTAAAGAGGTCCCGGACTGGCCGTCGAAGCTCAACGGTCTGATTAAGACCCAGGGCAGCCTGTACGGCGGCAGCTGGCAGATGTCGGTGCCGGAGCTGAAAATTACCGGTAACGTGAAGCAAAACAAAGTCGATGTAAGCGGATCGCTGCAGGGCAACAGCTATATGCAGTGGAAAATCCCCGGCCTGCATCTGGCTTTAGGCCCTAACAGCGCCGACGTGAAAGGCGAGCTGGGGGTCAAAGACCTTAACCTCGACGCCACCATTGATGCGCCGCATCTGGATAACGCCCTGCCGGGCCTGGGCGGGACGGCGAAAGGGCTGGTGAAGGTTCGCGGCACCGTCGACGCGCCGCAGCTGCTGGCGGATATCACCGCCCGGGCGCTGCGCTGGCAGGAGCTGTCGGTGGCTCAGGTGAACGTGAAGGGCGATGTGAAATCCACCGACCAGATTGGCGGTAACCTTGACGTACGCGTTGACCGTATTAGCCAGCCGGGCGTGAATATCAGCCTGGTGCAGCTCAATGCGAAGGGCAATGAGAAGCAGCACGACCTGCAGCTGCGGGTGCAGGGCGATCCGGTCTCCGGGCAGCTTTCGCTGGCGGGGAGCTTTGACCGCAAAGCGGAGCGCTGGAAAGGCACGCTGAGCAATACCCGTTTCCAGACCCCGGTGGGGCCGGTGGCGCTGACGCGTGATATCGCGCTGGATTACCGCAACCTTGAGCAGAAAATCAGCATCGGCCCGCACTGCTGGACTAACCCGAACGCCGAGCTGTGCGTACCGCAGACCATCGACGCCGGCGCGAGCGGGCGCGCGGTGGTGAACCTCAACCGTTTCGATCTCGCGATGCTCAAGCCCTTTATGCCGGAAGCGACCCAGGCCAGCGGCGTGTTTAGCGGTAATGCCGATGTGAGCTGGGACACCACCAAAGAGGGGCTGCCGCAGGGTAAGGTCACCCTGAGCGGGCGTAACGTGAAGGTGACGCAGACGGTCAACGACGCGCCGCTGCCGGTGGCTTTCGATACCCTGAACCTCACGGCCGATCTGCACAATAACCGCGCCCAGCTGGGCTGGCTGATTCGCCTGACCAACAATGGCCAGCTGGACGGGCAGGTGCAGGTCACCGATCCCCAGGGCCGACGCAATCTGGGCGGTAACGTCAATATCAGCAACTTCTCGCTGGCGATGATCAACCCTATCTTCTCGCGCGGTGAAAAGGCGGAAGGGAGACTGAACGCGCGTCTGACGCTGGGCGGTAACGTCCAGAGCCCGCAGCTTTTCGGTCAGATGCAGCTGAACGGCGTGGATATTGACGGTAACTTTATGCCGTTTGATATGCAGCCGAGCCAGCTGGCGATGAATTTTACCGGTACCCGTTCGACCCTGCAGGGGACGGTGAACACTCGCCAGGGACAGATTGCGCTCAGCGGCAACGCCGACTGGACGCAGATTGACAACTGGCGCGCGCAGATTGCGGCGAAGGGCAGCCGGGTGCGGATAACCGTGCCGCCGATGGTGCGCCTGGATGTGTCGCCGGACGTGGTCTTTACCGCCACGCCAAGCCTGTTTAACCTGGATGGCAGCGTTGATGTGCCCTGGGCGCGAATCGTCGTCAACGAAGTGCCGGAAAGCGCCGTTGGGGTCTCATCTGACGAAGTGATGCTGGATAAAAATCTGCAGCCGATTAAGCAGCAGAGCGCCGGTATCCCTATCAACAGCAATCTAACGATTCACGTGGGCAACAACGTTCGTCTCGACGCCTTTGGTCTGAAAGCGCGTCTGACCGGCGATTTGAAAGTGGCGCAGGACAAACAGGGGCTGGGGCTCAACGGGCAGATCAACATCCCGGAAGGGCGTTTCCATGCCTACGGCCAGGATCTGATCGTGCGTAAAGGCGAGCTGCTGTTCTCCGGTCCGCCGGATCAGCCGCTGCTGAACATCGAAGCCATTCGTAATCCGGACGCCACCGAGGACGACGTTATCGCCGGCGTTCGCGTGACCGGCTCGGCCGATCAGCCGAAAGCGGAGATTTTCTCCGATCCGGCGATGTCGCAGCAGGAAGCGCTCTCTTACCTGCTACGCGGGCAGGGTTTAGGCAGCGGACAGAGCGATAGCGCAGCCATGACTTCAATGCTTATTGGTATGGGGGTTGCACAAAGTGGTCAGGTTGTGGGTAAAATCGGCGAGACGTTTGGCGTAAGCAATCTGGCGCTGGATACCGAGGGAGTGGGCGACTCCTCCCAGGTGGTGGTCAGCGGCTATGTACTGCCGGGTCTGCAGGTAAAATATGGGGTAGGGATCTTTGACTCCCTGGCGACGTTGACGTTACGCTATCGCCTGATGCCTAAGCTATATATGGAAGCTGTGTCTGGCGTAGACCAGGCTCTCGATTTGCTCTATCAGTTTGAGTTTTAGCAATGCGAATATTTGTTTACGGCAGTTTACGACGCAAACAAGGCAACAGCCACTGGATGACCAACGCTCAGTGGCTGGGCGATCATAGTGTCAATGATTATCAACTGTACAGCCTGGGCCACTATCCAGGCGCGGTGCCCGGCGATGGCACGGTACATGGTGAGGTCTATCGTATTGACGCATCGACGCTGGCTGAATTGGATGCGCTGCGTACCAAAGGCGGCGAGTATGCTCGTCACCTGATCCAGACGCCCTACGGTAGCGCCTGGATGTATGTCTATCAGCGCCCCGTTGAGGGCTTCACGCTGATAGAAAGCGGCAACTGGTTGGATAAAGACCAGTATTAATAACGATAACGCCACCTTCGGGTGGCGTTGTTTTTTGTGGCGTTGGGTGCTGTCGCCGGCTCGGGCATGGATCAACGGCCAAAAAAACACCGCCCGGAGGCGGTGTTTTTGCGAACCTGAGTGCGGCTGAATTACTTCTTAGCGCGCTCGAAGGAAGCCACGATTTCAGCTTTCGCCGCTTCAGCGTTGTCCCAGCCGTCAACCTTAACCCATTTGCCCGCTTCGAGGTCTTTATAGTGCTCGAAGAAGTGGGTGATCTGCGCTTTCAGCAGTTCCGGCAGGTCGTTCACATCTTTAATGTGATCGTACTCTTTGCTCAGCTTGGTGTGCGGTACCGCAACCAGTTTCGCATCTTCACCGGATTCGTCGGTCATTTTCAGCACGCCAACCGGACGGCAGCGGATGACTGAACCTGGCTCCAGCGGGTACGGCGTTGGGACCAGAACGTCAACCGGGTCGCCGTCCAGGGACAGGGTGTGGTTGATGTAGCCGTAGTTGCACGGATAGAACATTGCCGTGGACATGAAACGGTCAACGAACAGTGCACCGCTCTCTTTGTCGACTTCGTANCGCTTCCGCGTTGTCCCAACCGTCGACTTTAACCCACTTGCCTTTTTCCAGATCTTTGTAGTGCTCAAAGAAATGAGTGATCTGGGCTTTCAGCAGTTCCGGCAGGTCGTTCACATCGTTGATGTGATCGTATTCTTTGCTCAGCTTGGTGTGCGGTACGGCAACCAGTTTCGCATCTTCACCAGATTCGTCGGTCATCTTCAGAACGCCAACCGGACGGCAGCGGATCACGGAGCCCGGCTGCAGCGGGTACGGAGTCGGGACCAGCACGTCAACCGGGTCGCCGTCCAGGGACAGGGTGTGGTTGATGTAGCCGTAGTTGCACGGATAGAACATTGCCGTGGACATGAAACGGTCAACGAACAGTGCACCGCTCTCTTTGTCGACTTCGTA